>NZ_JAMPLW010000018.1:0-163337 GCF_028477805.1 Providencia sp. PROV268 | reverse complement strand
TTTCCCTTTTAAATAGCTATAGACATATTTTTTCTCTCGATCAAAAATCAGGACTGGTAGCGGCTTTAAAAAGATTATATAACCCACAATACTGGTAAAAATACCAAAAATTAACGTGAAAATTATAAGAGTAACGTCCTTACCTCCAACTTTATCGACATGCCCTCCCCATAAATAGTAATCGACAAAGAAAACCCCAAAGCTTTTATTGCCTTCACCATAAAATGGTCTAAGCTCCTTAATTTTTTTAGTCAATGTTATATTTTTTTCTTTATAAAGATTATACTTTTTCTCATACATTGAGATGGTGCTAACAAAACTATTGTAGTTATCTATATTTGACTTTATTAGTACACTCAAAATTACTATAAAAAAAACTAAAATAACCAGAAAAAAGCTCATTGCCCCAACATCACGTTTTCCTCGATTAATATTCGCAATGGCAAATTGTTTAGCATTAATTTCATCAATAAAGGTTAACTCTTCAAGCTCAACATTATTTTGGTAACGTTCGTGATTAGATACAAAGCGTTGTTTCTTGGCACGATCAAAATTGGATTTTAATGTCATGTGTTTTTTGACAAAGGCAACTATTCCCATTATATCTTTTCCTCATTAATAAAACCCAGAGTGCAATTAGCCTCATCTAACGCTTTTTCACTGTCGATATACCGCATCGGTGGTAGAGGTGACTCAATTCTGCAAATGAAATCATCCTTATAATCATTCGATTCTTTAAAGCTAACATACTGACTAATAATAGTATTCACTCATTCTTTATTGTTTTAACCCCTATGATTAAAACACCCCGCTCAAGATACTTTTTTACTACTTGCTTAATCCACTGCGACAAGCACACACCCACAAACCACCTTGTGTCCTTCTAATGCTACTGAGCCCCCATTAATTTTCATCAAGTTGACTTGCTCGACCAATGGATTCAAAGTGCAAATAATTTTTCTTTAATTGATTAAACAAGGCCTCTCGCTTAATTTCATTGTGTTCTAAGACAGCTTGATATTCCTCTTCAAAATAGTGAACTGCATCAAGATAAAAGGCTTACAGCTTATTATCACAAATAATTTGTTTTCTTTCTGCCGTCTGCTTCATAATATTACCTGTATCTAAAGATGGTAAACCATCGGTGATTTACCGTGATTAAAATAGTTTATGAATCACTTGCAGCTCTGTATTAATCGTGATCAAGTCTTCAATCATCTGATCATAAATAGCGGGCCTATTTTGCTTCCAACCCACCATATCAGGGCGATGTTCAATTGCCATCGGGGTTTTAAGTAATGGGTGATCGATGATAGGAGTAGTTAAGCCATGTTTGGCGCGGAAATTTTTGACGGCTTGATATTCAAACGGCCACGCTAATAATATTTCCATATCTATTTCATAGCCTGTCGCACTTTGTTCATTTTCATCCCAGTCAAATAAAGCGGACCATTCGACATGACGATCACACAGTGCAATAAGCCATTGGGCGACAACATCGTGATTTTCATTATATAACGCTTCTTGGCAAAAACGTTGATAAAACGGATCGATAGGAATACCTGCACTCTCCCAATCTATGGTTTGATTTTTTTCGCTTGCCAACATTTCAACGGCAAATACGCCTAGCTTCTGTGGGCGAGTATACATAGGGAGTGATTTTGCCATTTTACCCGATTGAATATTCTCAATAATTCTATCGTAGCAAAGGTGCCCAATTCTAAAGTCATCACAAGCAAAATCCATCAGTAAAATTTCGCCTTGTTCAGAAAAATCTAAAGATAAATTTTTATCCTTAAATAGGTTATAATAACTAGCTAAAAAAGAAACATTTCTATGCCAAAAGAATTTCTCAAAAGCATAAGATTTTTCATTCACATTTGAGTAGATTTCTTTCGTATAAAGCAACCCAGTAATTCCCATTGCAGAATCAAGAGCTACAAGATAATTTATATACTTATCAACAGGCTTTCTTGTAATATCTATTTCTATATCTTTATAAAACCGACTATCTATCTTTTTTTTCAAATCTATAGTACTAACTTCTATGTCTTTCAATTCAGTTTCTATATATTTATTGATTAGCTCCATTCTATTCATTATTTTATTCTTTCCATAAGAAACCTGTTATCAAATCGAGAAGTTTTACTAACAGAAAACATCTCATCTATTCCAACTGTTATTTTGATACTCTTTACATTATCAATATTAGCACGTAAATATTCAAAGACGATCAACGACCGTCTAATCGCCGTGGTTAAAATAGCTTATGAATCACTTGCAGCTCTGGATTGATCGTCATGAGGTCTTCAATTATTTGGTTATAGATAGCTAGCATATTTTGTTTCCAACCCACCATATCCGGTGGTTGCTGTTGCCATAGTTTGAGTTCAGAATAACTTTGCCAGTCACTGCGCTAATCGCGGCAGGTGAGAGACTAAAAGCATACAGCTCTTCAATTCTCGGCTAATACCCGAGTAACTCATACTCAGAGCAAAAAACGTATTATTTTATGCTCGACCTCATTCGATAATGTCGCTTGGTGCTTTTTCACCCGTTACGGTTCGAAAGAACCATTACGATCAGGTCTCGTTGCCAGTTCAACGTTACCCGTTGATATTTTGATGGTTTTCTTAGTGATACCATTTCGGCGATTGGCATTGATATCATTCGCCAAATAAGAGTCTCAATGGGGTCAGGATACCGCCTTTGCCGATCAATACCTGCCCCTCTTGAAGTAATTTTAAGGTTTTATCAAAATCGAAAGGTTGTGTCATCAGCCCTTCCTTTTTGAGGTCGTTTACTAGGATGACACAGAATTTCTAACACTCCCGATTTAACATTAATTTTCGGGTGCCACGACCAGTTGCCCCACTGAGCCTAAATCCGCTTTTTCTAAATTGTTGCTGTAGAATAAAAATGGAAAGTGCTCATAGGATGGCTGCATCATTTGTACCAATAGTTCTGTTTTACCATCAACCCAAACTGTATCTTTCCAGCCGAAATCCTCCGGTGGTGTCGGTTGTCCATTACGGTTAATCACTTTAAAACGAACCCCTTCAATATGAAAAGGTTGAGGAACATTACTGGTTACGGCCCAGCGCTCCCACCCACCTTGTTGGCTTGATAGATCAATACGACGAGTATCTTTTGTCGTATTATTGATGCCATAAGGTTCATTAAGGTGAATATCACGATTACGAATAGATGAAGTGATCTGAGTTTTATCTTCAACTAACTGAGTAGGAACATCATCAGTCACCAAAGACATTAACCCTGTTGCTTTGATAGTCAACACATTGGTCGATATGAGTGTTGTTGAAGGTTCAAATAAACTCTTCACTCTATCCATAAAGCTCGCTGATTCACCCGCTGTAATGGTAAGCTCTTCTGTTTTTGCCATATCAATCAAGACTTCTCGACGTTCACCCGGTGCCAACGACAGTTCAGGCACTTTGACTGGTGATGTCAATAATCCTTGATCGGAGGCTATCATCACAAAAGGACGCCCATCGCTAATTTTCATGACATAGCGCCTCGAATTAGAGGCATTTAATAAGCGTAAACGGATCCAGCCACGGGAAACTTCAATATAAGGGTCTTGAACACCGTTAACTAATAACGTATCCCCAAGAAAACCGTCCTCATTGGCTTGGTATTCAGGAACCCCAAAATTATCTAAGCGCTTATCTTGGATAATAATAGGAAAATCATCGACGCCATAATGTTTTGGTAGTCGCAGATTCTTCGTTGAATCATCTTCAATGATCCACATCCCTAATAGACCATTATAAATTTGAGGCCCCATTTTGCCTTCTGTATTCGCGTGATACCAAAGGGTCGCTGCGGGTTGACGAATAGGGATCACAGGAGACCAATCGGCTCCTGAAGAGATTAACCTTGCCGCTCCACCTATTTGAGTACCAGGAACTTGCAGGCCACTAACTGTCATGGAAACAGACTCAGGTAAGCGATTACTATAAATCAGCTTAATATCATCGCCATTTTTTACTTTTACCGTTGGACCTGGATAAGAACCATTAACCCCCCATATATCCGCAGAGTATTTCCCATCAAACGACCAATGTATTTTTTGTAATGTCAAAAATAACGGCTGTCCTGATTTGGATTCTAATAATGGAGGAACAGGGAGCGGGTTTTTGCCATTACCGCTCGCAAAAGCATAGTTTGATGTATTGACCAAACACAAAGCCAGCCCTGCAATAAGCAGAAACTGACGCCGACTGAATGACATAAATTCTCCACTAAACTAAAAATAGCAGCGCTAATTATTGTTAGATATTCGCAATATAAGCCAATTTAATCGTTAATTTTAGGTTCGCGCTAGCATAACCCATCATTGGGCCATAATCTTAAACTTGATACAAATGGGTTGTAATGATATCGCGAAAATAGATGAAACTCTAAAAATATCTATAACGATAAATAAAATTTAATAGTCAAAAATGACAAGATAAAATGTAATTAGACGTGTAAACAGGATCATGTGATTCATTAAATAAAAACGCCCTTTTCTGATGAGATAACCTATTCAGAAAAGGGCGTCATGTTAAGTCATCGTGCCGAACAACTTATTTATTTTGCTTGTCTATTTCAGCAATCTCTTCATCGAGCTGCTTAATTTTAGCTTCCATCAAATCATGGCAATATTCAGCGAGCTCCCTGACTTGCTCCTTGGAATAGTTTTTTGTCTCTATTGGCTCTAACATTTCAACGATCACATGACCATTATTCCAACGGTTGAGTTTGATCCTTCCTTGAGTGGTAGAAACACAAACCGGTACAATTGGTACACCCGCAGCAATCGCCGCATGAAATGCCCCTGTTTTAAAAGGTAGCAACCCACGACCACGGCTACGAGTTCCCTCTGGAAACATCCAAATTGAAATTTGATGTTTTTTGATTTGTTCAGCCACTTGCGAAATTGTGTTATGCGCTTTTGAACGATTCGAACGGTCGATCAAAATATTCCCCGTGATCCAGTACAGAAAACCAAAAAACGGGATCAACACTAAACTTTTTTTCCCTACTGTCACCGTTCTTGGTTGAACACCATTCGACATTGTGACCATGTCATAGTTATTTTGGTGGTTACCAATATAAATGCTCGGGCCATATTTTTTCGCTTTTTCTGGAACGCGGTTAATAATTTTTATGCCAAATAATGTTGATAACCGCCCAAACATATGGCCAAAAACCATCACATGTTTTGGATCACGAGGGCTAAATAAACAATAAATTCCCCCAAATACACACACCAATATTGTATAAATAATCACAATAATGGCCCTAATCAGCGCTAGCATAGAGACCTCTGTCTAAATAATCAGAACTTGATTATCCTCGCCATACTTCAAGTGCAGCATTGTCAGCACGATTGATTCCGCTATCGGCTGGCTGACCTTTACGTATTTAGAGCATAATCAATCCCATAATAAAATTGCACTATTATTATTTGTCTGCATCCGCAGTTTCAACTTCAATTCGCTCAATATTATGCAAGCCACGAGGTAGTGATGTACCACGACGCCCTCTTTCTGCACGATATTTTTGCAACTCTTCCGATTTCAATCTCAGTTTCCGTTTACCGAAATAGAGCGTAATTGAAGCCTGTGCTGGCAGCACTAATAACCAAACAAGAAGGTCTTCACCACTTGCCGCTTGAGCACCGGTAATATTGATGATCTTATTACCTTTCCCTTTCGACAATTGAGGCAAATCAGCAACAGGGAACATTAACATACGACCAGCCTTAGTAATGGCTAACAGTACATCTTCTTGCTCATTATTGATCTCAATTGGTGTGAGGATCTTGGCGTTATCCGGCAGATTAATCAGAGCCTTACCTGTTTTGTTCTTGGTGACAAGATCATTAAAGGTACAAATAAAACCATAACCCGCATCCGATGCCATTAAATATTTTTGCTCATCTTGGGCCATCAGAACATGTTCGACGGTCGCCCCCGGCGGTAGTGATAAACGCCCGGTTAATGGCTCCCCTTGACTGCGTGCGGAAGGTAGCTCTAATGGGTCAACCGAATAACTACGCCCTGTCGTATCTAGGAAAACAACAGGCTGATTGGTTTTACCTCGAGCGGCACCTTTGAAACTATCTCCAGCCTTATAATTCAGATTAGAAGGCTCAATATCATGCCCTTTCGCACTGCGTACCCAGCCCATTTCTGACAATACAACGGTAATCGGCTCTGAAGGTAGAATTTCATGTTCGCTCAATGCTTTTGCTTCTTCACGTTCACGCAGTGGCGAGCGACGCTCATCCCCATAAGCTTTGGCGTCAGCCTGAATTTCTTTTTTAATCAGCGTATTTAGCTTACGCTCGGAGCCTAAAATACTTTGTAATTCATCACGCTCTTTAATTAATTCATCTTGCTCGCCTCGAATTTTCATCTCCTCGAGTTTAGCCAAATGACGTAATTTTAATTCTAAGATAGCTTCTGCTTGCGTATCAGAGAGATTAAAGCGCGACATTAAGACAGGTTTTGGCTCATCTTCCGTACGGATGATCTCAATAACTTCATCAATGTTAAGATAAGCAATTAATAAACCGTCTAAAATATGTAAGCGTCTAAGAACCTTTTCTAAACGATGATTAAGGCGATTACGTACCGTTTGACGGCGGTAAACAATCCATTCATTGAGTATATCTACCAACCCTTTAACTGCTGGACGATTATCAAGACCTATCATGTTGAGGTTAACGCGATAGCTTTTCTCGAGATCTGTCGTCGCAAACAGGTGATTCATCACTTGTTCGAGGTCAACACGATTACTACGCGGCACAATGACTAGGCGTGTAGGATTTTCGTGATCGGACTCATCACGTAAATCATCCACCATCGGTAATTTCTTCGCGCGCATCTGGCTTGCAATCTGCTCAAGCACTTTCGCCCCAGAAACTTGATGAGGCAGAGCAGTAATAACCGCATTGCCATCCTCTTTTTCCCAAACAGCACGCATACGAACTGAGCCGCGACCATTTTGATAGATCTTACGAATATCCTCTCGGGAAGAGATAATTTCTGCTTCGGTTGGGAAATCTGGACCAGGAACATACGACATAATGTCATCCAGCGACAGCGTTGGCTTATCCAGTAGAGCAACCAAGGCTTGAGCCACTTCCCGTGCATTATGAGGTGGGATATCTGTCGCCATCCCAACGGCGATCCCCGTTGTACCATTGAGCAAAATATTCGGTAAACGCGCTGGCAACATTTTTGGCTCATTCAAAGTGCCATCAAAGTTAGGGATCCAGTCCACTGTGCCATGCGCAAGCTCGCTCAATAATACTTCTGCGTATTTTGATAGCCGTGATTCGGTATAACGCATCGCGGCGAAAGATTTAGGATCATCAGGCGCCCCCCAGTTTCCTTGACCATCAACCAATGGATAGCGGTAAGAAAACGGTTGAGCCATTAGCACCATCGCTTCATAACAGGCAATATCACCATGAGGGTGATATTTACCTAGTACGTCACCGACCGTCCTCGCTGATTTTTTATATTTCGCCGTATTATTAAGTCCTAACTCGGACATTGCATAAACGATACGGCGCTGGACGGGCTTTAGCCCATCGCCAATAAAAGGTAACGCCCTATCCATGATCACATACATCGAATAGTTCAGATAGGCGTTCTCAGTAAAGGCGTGGAGGGGTAAACGCTCTACGCCGTCATGAGTAATTTCACTCATTCAATACTTTCCTTACTCTTTTTGATAGCGTGATGAATGTTAGACTTCAATTTCAGCCATATCGCCTTTTTCTTGTAACCAGTTACGACGATCTTCTGAACGTTTTTTTGCTAACAGCATATCCATGACGGCCACTGTTTCTTTGTAGTTCTCATCATCAATGGTTAATTGAACAAGACGGCGAGTGTTGGGATCTAATGTCGTTTCACGCAATTGAATTGGGTTCATTTCCCCCAACCCTTTAAAGCGCTGTACATTGGGTTTGCCTCTCTTACGACTCAGCCTATCAAGCACGGCATTCTTTTCGCTTTCATCCAATGCATAAAACGTCTCTTTCCCTAAATCGATACGATACAGTGGCGGCATTGCCATGTATACATGCCCTTCTTTGACAAGCTTAGGGAAATGACGCACAAACAATGCACATAACAGCGTCGCAATATGTAACCCATCAGAGTCAGCATCCGCAAGAATACACACTTTCCCGTAACGCAATTGGCTTAAATCCTCACTATCAGGATCCATACCGATGGCAACAGAAATATCATGAACTTCTTGCGACGCCAGCACTTCATCGGAAGAGACTTCCCATGTGTTTAGGATCTTCCCACGTAAAGGCATAATAGCTTGATATTCACGGTCGCGGGCTTGCTTTGCTGAACCTCCCGCAGAATCCCCTTCCACCAAGAACAGCTCTGTCATACTTAAATCTTGGGAGCTACAATCTGCTAACTTACCGGGTAAAGCGGGGCCACTGGTTAACTTCTTACGCACCACCTTTTTAGCCGCACGCATACGCCGCTGAGCGCTAGCAATTGCCATTTCCGCTAACTGTTCGGCAACTTGAACGTTTTGGTTTAACCATAGGCTAAAGGCATCTTTTACGACGCCAGCAACAAATGCCGCACATTGGCGAGAAGAGAGACGCTCTTTCGTTTGCCCAGCAAATTGCGGATCTTGCATCTTAACCGAAAGCACATACGCACAGCGCTCCCAGATATCATCAGCAGACAGTTTTACGCCACGAGGTAAGATATTACGGAACTCACAGAACTCCCTCATTGCATCAAGTAACCCTTGGCGCAACCCATTCACATGGGTTCCCCCTTGTGCGGTTGGGATCAAGTTAACATAGCTCTCCGTGAGCAGTTCTCCGCCTTCTGGTAGCCATAAAAGCGCCCATTCAGCCGCTTCGCTCTCCCCCGAAAACTCTCCAGTAAATGGTTGATCCGGTAACAGCTCTAATCCATTAACGGCTTCCATTAAATAGTCTGTTAGCCCATCCGTATAGCACCAGCTTTGCTCTGTATTGTTGAGCTGATCCTTAAACGTGATTTTCACGCCAGGGCATAAAACCGCTTTTGCTTTTAAATTATGAGCTAAACGAGAAACGGAAAAACGCGGATTATCGAAATAGCTTTCATCCGGCCAAAAATGCACGCTAGTGCCAGTATTGCGCTTAGCGCACGTACCGATAACATGCAATTCTTCGACTTTATCGCCATTTTCAAAGGCAATTTGATAAATTTGACCATCACGGCGCACTGTGACTTCAATACGCTTAGACAAAGCATTAACAACGGAAATACCTACACCGTGCAAGCCACCTGAGAATTGATAGTTTTTATTGGAAAATTTACCACCAGCGTGTAACTGCCCTAAAATCAGTTCCACAGCGGAGACTTTCATTTCAGGATGGATATCAACGGGCATACCTCGCCCATCGTCAATCACTTCAAGTGACTGATCAGGATATAAAATTACTTCAATATGCCCTGCATGCCCTGCCAGTGCTTCGTCAACACTGTTATCAATTACTTCTTGTGCTAAATGGTTCGGTCGGCTGGTGTCTGTATACATCCCAGGGCGACGGCGAACAGGTTCCAAACCACTGAGGACTTCAATGGCCTCTGCGTTATAACTAGATTGAGTCATGTTGTCATTCTGCGGTAATAGGTGATTAATTGAACAACTCAAAGCGTTCAATCAGTGATTTACTGTTGATAATAACAGTGTACAGATGTTTTGGCATTATTTCTCTGCCAATCTCAGAAAATGGATGATTTGCGGAAAGTGATTCTCAAAACCAACAAAGGCATGATTACCTTGTGGTTCAACAGTTTGTTTGCATTTTGCAAGATAGGAAACCGCTTGGCGATAATCGAGCACTTCATCCCCCATTTGTTGTAACAACCAGATCAAATCGGGATGATCAACTTGTGGCAGATGCAATGCTTTCAGTTCATGCATATGCTTAGGCTCAAGAAAATACTTTTCATGCGTATAAGGATTGATATTTTCGCCAAGATAATCCTGCAAAAGATCAAAAGGACGCACTGCGGGATTCACCACAACGGCTGGGATCTGAAAACGCTGTGAAAACCAAATCGAAAAATAGCCGCCTAATGATGAGCCAACGAGCCCCATCGGCGCGTCTTTATGCTGTAGCACAATCTCTTCTAACATAGAAGCGGCTTGCTTTGGATAGTTAGGCAATTGCGGCACAATCATGTTGATGTGCGGGTAGTGCTCATTCACCCACTGTTTTAAGCCATTGGCTTTCGCCGACTGTGGCGAACTATTAAAGCCATGGATATAAAGAAGCGTCGACATTAGTAGCCGTCCGAATCAAAGTCAGGACTGAATTCTTTGGTATTTAAACGACACACTTGCGTACTAATATGCCTTTCCCCTTTCTCATTGATGGAGAGTTCGAGATAGCGCCAGCCTGGAGCGACGGTATCTAGTGCAAAGTTGGTACAATGAGGCTTAAACTGCACGCATGTCGAAGGCGTCGCTAATAAACGAATACCATGCCAGTATTCATCCATTTCTTGATGAATATGCCCACAAAGCATCACTTTAACTTGTGGATACCCTTTTAGGTAATCCGCAAGAATATGGGAGTTACGCAAGCTGTGCTGATCAAGCCAAGTACAGCCCGAAGGTAAAGGATGATGATGAAGCATCACTAAAGTGGTACGCTGAGGGCGCTTATCCAAACAGCTTTTCATCCACTCAAGTTGCTGCTCTGACAATTCGCCATGTGGAACGTCTTGCAATTGGCTATCCAGCATCAAAATTTGCCATTCATCACCAATCAAAATTTCTTTTGCGCTTGAAATCCCCGCTAACTTTAAAGAGCTGACCATTGCAGGTTGGTAATCATGATTACCTGGGAGCCAAACACAGGGAGCCGGTAGACGCTCAATCCCTTTTGCAAAATGTTGGTAAGCTTCTGGTGATTGATCTTGGACTAAATCACCGGTTGCAACGATCAGATCGATAGGCAGATTTTGTTCTAAAATAGCATCAAGGACGGCATGATAGCTCTTGTGCGTGTTAATCCCCAATAGGGTATTCGCTGTATCAGCAAAGAGATGCGTATCAGTAACTTGTAAAATCCTGACTACCTTCGCATTACGAGCAGTCACTTCGAGCTGGCTGTCCAAAAGTTTTCCTTGTTCCAATAAAAAATGTCACCGTTATTTTGCTATTCTACCGTTAACAGTAGGTTAATATCTGCTAAATAGCACACACTTCATTAGATTAATTGTTATTTAAGACAGTTTCACCCATTTTTGTTGCAATTTTTTGTAATTAAGCTGTAGCCACTGGAGCACAATGACCGTTGCCGCATTATCAATAATCCCCTCCTCAACCCATTGATAAGCCTGCTCACGGCTAACCACATGGACACGGATATCTTCATTTTCTGATTTTAAACCATGGATACCAGAAGCATGGGAACTGTCAACCTCACCAACATACACATACATACGTTCAGAGGTGCCCCCAGGACTCGATAAATAGCTTAATGCTTTTTCAGTGCGGCCAATGACCAATCCGGCTTCTTCGTCAGCTTCACGACGTACTACTTGCTCTGCAGTTTCATCGGTTTCTATCATTCCTGCAACCGCTTCAAGTAACCATGGCGTTTGACTGGTTTCTATGGCAGGCAACCTAATCTGCTCAATAAGCACAACCTTATCGGCTTCAGGATCATAGGGTAAGATAACGCCGGCGTGCCCGCGTTCAAAGACCTCAAGAGTAATTTCTTCGCTCCAACCCCCCTCAAATAATCGATGGCGAAAGCGGTATTCAATCATTTGAAAAAAACCATTAAATAATTTACGCTTAGATATAATTTCAACATCATTTTTATTATATTTAATTGGCTGCTCTACATTTTTTGTCATAACAATCTCCTAAGCTGATGTTTTCCATATTAAGGAAAAATTATGGAATAAAACAGTTTTTAGGGCTTTTTCCCTTTATATGAGTTAATGTTTAAACAAATTGAGACAAAATGGCACAAAACGCTACCGTTAACCTATGCGATACTCTGTTACAATAAGCGTCAATATGAACTGAAATATATAGGCAACAACAAGGTCTGTTTTTGACAAGTATTTCTAGTGATGATGATTTATTTACATATAGGTTCCAGTTTGTCCTATTTATCTCGGCTCTCTCCTCACTTATGCCAGTGGGGCACAGGTAACAGGCTGAACTTATTTGCTGTTTAATCAAGGAATCCAAATGAAGAAACTGCTTCCCCTTTTTATTGCATTAAGTTTTGTGGGTCTCAGTACGAATAGCTACGCAGAAGATCTACTTCAGGTTTACCAAAAATCCAAAGAAAGTAACCCTGATCTAAGAAAATCATTAGCGGAACGTAACCAAGCTTTTGAAAAGATTAATGAATCCCGTAGCCCATTATTACCACAATTAGGTTTAGGGGCCGGTATAACATATGGCAGTGGTTATCGCGATACGAGAAATACTGAAAGCAACGGTCTCAATGCTTCTTTGAAATTGACCCAAGTCGTTTTTGATATGTCAAAATGGCGTCAACTCAGCGTCCAAGAAAAAACCGCGGGTATCACGGATGTTTCGTATCAAACCAGCCAACAGCAACTGATTTTGGATACTGCAACAGCTTACTTTAACGTATTAAAAGCGATTGACGCGCTATCCTATATCGAAGCAAATAAAGAAGCCGTTTACCGTCAACTCGATCAAACGACCCAACGCTTTAACGTGGGCTTAGTGGCTATCACTGACGTACAAAACGCCCGTGCAAACTACGATAGCGTGTTAGCACAAGAAGTTTCAGGCCGTAATGACTTAGAAAATGCGGTTGAAAAACTGCGTCAGGTCAGCGGTGTTTACTACAATCAACTGGCTTCACTGAATATCGATCGTTTTAAAACCGTGACTCCTGATCAGGTTGATGCAATTTTAAAAGAAGCGGAAGAGCGTAACCTAAGCTTATTGAGCGCTCGTTTAGCACAAGATGTTTCACGTGAAAACATTCGTTTAGCGGAAACTGGGCATATGCCAACCATCAATCTTGATGCGGCTACCAGCGTTGCCAATACACATAACCATGGCAGCAACTTCAACGGGTTAGATCGCAATAGCTATACTGGTCAAAACAGCATTGGCTTAACCTTAAGCTTACCACTTTATAGTGGTGGTGCGGTGAGTTCACAAGTTGAACAAGCACAATATGGTTTCCAAGGTGCCAGTGAGCAACTTGAGAGTGTTTATCGTAACGTAATTCAGTTGGTACGTTCTTCATATAACAACGTGTCATCTTCTATCAGTAGCATCAATGCGTACAAACAAGTCGTTGTCTCTGCGCAAAGTTCATTAGATGCGATGGAAGCCGGTTACCAAGTGGGAACTCGTACGATTGTTGACGTGTTAACCGCAACTACCGCGCTGTATCAAGCAAAACAAAACCTGTCTAATGCACGTTATGATTACATGATTAACCAATTAAACATTGAGTTTGCTCGTGGCACACTCAATGAAGAAGATATTGCTCGCCTTAATGCAAGCCTAGGCAAAGAGGTTTCAACCTCACCTAGCAGCATTATTCGCAATATTGAAACACCACAAATTAGGTAATAACATCTTCTTTAAAGGGGTCGATAAGTCGGCCCCTTTTTATTCGCGCCAACCGCCCTCCTTTTTTAACTTTCCTTTCTTAAACACATTGATGATCACCACGGCCTAAATTGCACGCTGTCATCAGTGAAAAATTTGTGTTTTCTCCTCCATCAATAAATTAACAAAATCTATTAATATAAAATAAATTCAATAGGTTACAATGAAATCTAGCATAAATTATGGAGTTTGCGTCAGTGAATGCAAAGCTATTTTTCTCAATAATTAGGGAGTGATATAAAACGGGCTCCTTAATTGATAGATAACAGATGGAAATATTATGAAGAGATTTATTCTTCTTGCATTATGCACGACGCTTATACTGCCAACTATGGGTGCACAAGCATCCCCACGCTCTCATCATACTGAGGCAAAAATTTCAGCATCACCAGTTAAAGCACATAAAAATAAAAAGCCAACACCACCGCCAAAAAAGAAAAAAGCCCCAAGAAAACATAAATCTAAAATTCCACCAAGACCATAATTGGGACTAATGTGCATGGGTGTGTTTATGAATTTAAACCACCCATTATTTAGTAAGCAAAGTATCTTTAACTGATAAAGCCCTTTTATTTAGTGAATAATCACCATAAAACAGGGTTTTTGATTTTATAAAAAGCCTAAAACATCATGTAGTAATAGTAGAAATTCGTATAAATATCGTTTTTGCTATCTAAAAGAGTGCAACCAGACTTTATTGATTATTTCTTTGTGCAAAATCAGCCAACTCTGATGAGAAACATTAAGTAATAAATCAAAAAACCAACAAAATATAATTTATTGAAATAAAACAAAAATAGTTATACTTTTTCTAAAATAACTTCTCTTGCGTATTAATTCTGACGAGGAATTTGCAAAATTTATTATTTAATCGCATTTCATTGGCATTTCTGCTTTAATTTTCAACGTATTTCCCCTATCCTAGAGTCAACAAAACTAACCACTTACTCACTCTTAATTCAGGGTAATTACCATGACCATGAAGCGTACCAAGCATATTAATCAAGACGCATTTCGTAAGTCTTGGCGTTCATATCGCTTAGCACCCGTTGCTATTGCCGTTAGTGCTGTATTTATGCTCTCCGCTTGTGAAGAAAGCGATGAGACTGTTTCTCTGTATACCAATGCGCAGGATTGTAGCCAAGCTAATCCTTCTCAAGCTGAACAATGTACTTTAGCCTACAACAATGCATTACAAGAAGCGGCAAAAACAGCCCCTAAATATGCAACGAAAGAAGATTGTATCGCCGAATTTGGCGAAGCAATGTGTACTCAAGCACCTGCACAGGCTAGTTTCTCAAGTACCGCAGGTAATGGTGAACAAACTGCTCAAGCACAAAGTAGCTCTGGTAGCATGTGGATGCCATTGATGATGGGTTACATGATGGGTCGAATGATGGGCGGTAGTGCACCTTCACAACCACTTTTTAGCTCTAAAAACCCAGCTAGCCCAGCTAATGGCAAATTTGTCGATGCTACAGGTAAAAGCTATGGTCCCGCTGTTGCAGGTGGACGTTCAATCAGCGTACCAAAAACAGCAATGGCACCTAAGCCACCAACCACTTCCACCATCACTCGTGGTGGCTTTGGCGACACGGTGAATAAGCAAGCGATGGCACAGAAATCTTCCTCGTCTAAATCTTCTTCATCTTCCCGTTCAATGGGTGGTTGATAAGTAATGAAACGAGTACCAATTATTGAGCGCCCTGATTGGCGCGAAAAAGCAGCTGAATTTGGCTTCGGTTTTCATACCATGTATGGCGAGCCATACTGGTCTGAAGACGCTTACTATCAATTCTCAATGGCGCAAATTGAAGAAATTGAAGATGCCACTGCTGAATTACACCAAATGTGTTTAAAAGTGGTTGAACGGGTTGTTGAAAGTGATGAGTTACTTGCGCGCTTTCAAATCCCAAAACACTGTTGGGAGTTTGTACGCCAATCGTGGAAGACGAGCCAACCTTCGCTCTATTCACGCCTTGATCTGGCCTACGATGGAGTTAACCCTCCTAAGCTACTAGAGAATAATGCTGATACACCGACATCGCTCTATGAGTCAGCCTTTTTCCAGTGGATTTGGTTGGAAGATCAGATCAATGCAGGGAAACTACCAGAAAACGCCGATCAATTTAACAGTATTCAAGAGCAGTTGATCGAACGTTTCACTCAGCTTAAAGATCAACATGGTTTCCGTCTGCTGCATATGGCGTGCTGCCGTGATACCGATGAAGATCGTGGCACTGTTCAGTACCTACAAGATTGTGCTCATGAAGCAGGTGTCGCAACTGAATTCCTTTATATGGATGAAATTGGCTTAGGTGAAAGAGGTGAATTCACAGATACACAAGATCAGATCATTAGTAATCTGTTTAAACTGTATCCGTGGGAATTTATGCTCAGAGAAATTTTTTCTACCAAATTGGAAGATGCCGGTGTACGTTGGTTAGAGCCAGCTTGGAAGAGCATTATTTCGAATAAAGCACTGCTACCAATGTTATGGGAAATGTTCCCAAATCATCCTAATTTGTTGCCAGCTTACTTTGCTGATGGCGAAAAACCAGAGCTTGAAAGTTATGTGATCAAACCACTATTTTCTCGCGAAGGGGCGAATATTCGTGTGATTGAAAAAGGCCAAGAGATTGCCTCAGCAGATGGTCCATATGGCGAAGAAGGCATGATCATCCAGCAGTTCCATCCGCTACCTCAATTTGAAGGTAACTATACATTAGTAGGAAGTTGGTTAGTGAATGATCAACCTGCGGGTATCTGTATTCGCGAAGACAAAGAGCTTATCACTCAAGACCTCTCTCGCTTCTATCCTCATGTCATTATTGACTGATAGACAAACGGCATGCTAACCATGCCGTTTTCTTCCACTAAAAACACAAGGCAGTAAATTTACCTTCAACGCGGGAAAGTCATTTTTGTTTACCTTTCCTAGCCTGTTATTCACCTACTTGCACCGATAGCATGCTCAAAGAGCCTGATACAATCCCTTCTGTCGGGGTAGATATTGCTTCTTTACCATCCCAGCTACCAATCACATACAACAAAGGTAAAAAATGCTCCGGTGAAGGGTTAGAACGCCTCCCATCTTCCCGTATAAGAGCCTCTGTCAAAGGGTGAGGTAACTGCTTGCTTGTTAGGTGCTCAATCACAAATTGCTCAAACGAACGCGCCCAAGGGTACGCCTCAACATTCGCATTTTGCCAATTCATTTCCCTCAGATTATGCACCACATTCCCACTAGCCATAATCATCACTCCCTGCTCTCTTAATGAGGCCAGCTTACGCCCCACTTCTAAGTGCCAAGCCGCAGGTTTTGTTCCATCAATACTCAATTGAACGACTGGAATATCTGCTTGAGGATACATACGAACGAGGATCTCCCATGCACCGTGATCTAGCCCCCATTCACTTTTATCTAAATAGACTGGTAATGGCGCTAATAAATCGGCGACTTGCTGAGCTAGTTCAGGGGAGCCTGATGCTGGATATTGCATTTGATACAAAGGTTCAGGAAAGCCGCCAAAATCATGAATGGTTCTTGGCTGAGCCATCGCGGTGACCGCGGTTCCTCGAGTATACCAATGTGCCGAGATCATCAAGATAGCTTTGGGTTTAGGCAGCGACTGCCCAAGAGCTGCCCATGCCTGAGTATATTGGTTATCTGATATCGCATTCATTGGGCTGCCATGGCCAATAAAAACCGCTGGCATTTTGTTCGCTGACATGAGTTTCATGCTCCATCTTACACATTATTATCTCAGCATACGCAGTTTAATAATAAATCACAGTAGATGGTGCTGAGCATCTTCGTCAAATAAATTGAATAAGCCACAAAGGTGTGCAACTTTGTGGCTTAAAATTCGATGCTAAATGTCTAACTCTCTGTTTGCTTAGCTCGCTTTCTTTTCCATCTGCAAACGGTATGCAACCAGATCTTCAATTGTTAAAACGGTCATACCATGTTCTTTAGCAAAAGCAACGACGTCCGGTGCGCGAGCCATTGTGCCATCATCGTTAGTCAATTCGCACAACACTCCCGCGGGTTTAAACCCAGCTAGTGTCGCTAAATCAATGCTCGCCTCTGTATGACCACGACGAGTCAGAACCCCGCCATCACGACCACGCAGCGGGAACACATGCCCTGGATGATGTAGATCTGCCGGCGTTGCATTATCAGCAATGGCAGCACGGATTGTTGTGATGCGGTCTGCTGCTGAAACGCCCGTCGTTACCCCTTTAGCTGCCTCAATCGTTACCGTAAAAGCAGTATTGTTTTGGCTGGTATTATTTTGCACCATCATAGGCAATTCAAGCTGTTTACGGCGTTCTTCCGTAATGCACAGGCACACAATCCCGCTACTATAGCGGATCGTCATAGCCATTTGTTCTGGCGTCATTGTTTCTGCGGCAAAAACAAGGTCGCCTTCATTTTCACGATCTTCATCATCGAGCACAAGCACACCTTGGCCTTGGCGCAATGCTGCAATGGCACGTTCAACACGTTCGATTGGATTACCGAATTCGGAAAGTAGCGTCTGATTCATGGTAAAAACCTCTTAAGTAATAATTTATTAGTTACCAGAATCAGGGCAGTCTTAGGAGTATGAGAACTGAATAAACAAAACAGCCACGAGTGTGCGCTCTGCCAATTCAGATATGAAAAGCAATACAGTGCTTCGATAGCACAATGATGCTAATACCGTTATTCTCTCCCATCCGGACTATAACCGTCGGCTCCAGATTCACACTGGATCTGCTGACCTTTACCCTAACAAATGATAAAGCGCTCGCGGGCTTCATGCCTAGGCATGTTACCGCCGGTGGGGACTTCCACCCCGCCCTGAGATAAGCGCATTCAATATAACGCCAATAATTACAACGTGCAACGGGCAAACCCAAAATTAACGGCTAACTCACATTTTCTGTCAAAAAAAATCAATAAAAAAACGAAGCGTTATTCATTCAAGTCACACATTAGATACGCTTAAGTGAGGATCAGCAATTGAGGAAGACAGGCCTATCTTGCACACCTTTACCTCAACTTGCTGCACAAGGTGCATATGGGCTTTATTACAAAGCATTCTAGTATTACACTATCGGCAAATTGATCTTTTAAAACTTAAGGACCCGCGAATGCTCGATCCGAAAAAAATTGAACAAGTAGCCCGCCAAATTCAAGGTGCTTTACCAAAAGGCGTCCGTGATTTGGGTGAAGATTTTGATAAGAAACTACGTTCACTGCTTCAGTCACAACTCAGTAAACTTGACCTTGTAAGCCGCGAAGAGTTTGATATTCAAACCCAAGTGTTATTGCGTACACGCGAAAAGTTAGCGCAAATGGAACAACGAGTGAAAGCATTAGAAGAGCGTTTTGGTGAACCAAAAGCGCTTGAAGAGAAGCCATCTGAACAAGAATAATTTCTTGCTCCCCTAGGCGGTAGCGCTATACGACGAATTTTGATAAGACCTGTGCCACATCTATCACAGGCCTTATCAACGGTATGTTTGTAGCTTATTTGCTGGTTTTCATAATATTTTTAATGATATTCGTCGTTGAAATACCATCTTCAAAGTTCAGTACTTTAACCTCACCACCCGCAGCCCAAACTTCCTCGCTCCCAGCTATCTCTTCAGGGCGATAATCTCCCCCTTTCACCAGAACATCAGGTAGCACTTCACTAATTAAACGTTGTGGCGTGTCTTCTTCAAAAGGAACGACCCAATCGACAGATTCCAACGCTCCTAGCACAATCATACGCTGCTCCAGCGGATTGACGGGGCGAGTTTCCCCTTTAAGGCGGCGCGTCGAAGCATCACTATTTACGGCGACGATTAGCCTATCCCCTAGCTTACGAGCATTAGCAAGGTACGAAACATGGCCTGCATGCAGAATATCAAAACAACCATTTGTCATCACCACACGTTCGCCACGCAACCTCGCGTTTGCCACAGCCTGTTTTAGCTGCTTTTCATCCATCACACCAAAACCGTTATCGGCACGGCCGCGGATCGCATTCTCTAACTCGATAGGGGAAACGGTTGAAGTCCCCAATTTTCCAACGACCACACCTGCCGCAGCATTAGCTAACGCACATGCCTCATGCAGAGGGCGACCTGAAGCAATAGAGGCCGCCAATACGCCAATAACCGTATCCCCCGCCCCTGTTACATCATAAACTTCTTGCGCTTCTGTCGGTAAATGTAGCGGTGGCTCATCACGGCGGATCAGGCTCATCCCTTGCTCAGATCGTGTGATCAATAACGCTGTTAAATCGAGGGATTTCAATAAATTCATCCCCTTCTCTTCAACATCTTGGTTATCACGGCAACGACCGACAATGGCTTCAAACTCAGACATATTTGGTGTCAGCAACGTCGCACCACGGTAGCGTTCAAAATCACTCCCTTTCGGATCAATCAGAACAGGCACGCCGGCTTTGTTTGCCAAGGCAATCATTTTTTGTACTTGCGATAATGCCCCTTTAGCATAATCTGACAATACCAATGCACCAATATGTGGCAAGGCTTGTTCAATACGTTCTAGCAAAGGTTGAACATCAATATTTTCAAAGCCTTCTTCAAAATCAAGGCGGATCAGTTGTTGATTACGTGACAACACCCGTAATTTCGTAATCGTGGGATGAGTTGGGATTGCCACAAAGTCACAACGTACTTTTACAGCATTCAAACTTTCAGTGAGTGCTTTTGCCGCATCGTCAATTCCCGTCAAGCCAACAAGGCGAGAGTTGGCGCCTAATGAAGCAATATTCATGGCTACGTTAGCAGCACCACCAGGACGCTCTTCAACCATATTGACTTTAACCACCGGCACCGGTGCTTCTGGTGAGATACGACTCGCTGGGCCATGCCAATAGCGGTCTAACATGACATCACCAACAACAAGTACACCTGCTTGTTTATAATCAGGGAGTGTTACTTTCATCCCAAAACTCCAGTTTTCAAAAGGAAGCTGTAATTAATTAACGCGATATTATCACAAAGCAATAGGCCGCGTTAATGATGCGATTCGACCGCCCCTAGCCATTTTTTCCAACTCGCTAAAACCTGTTCACGCTCAACGACAAACTGGCTGATATTCACTCTACTTGGCAATGATTGCAAAGCAAGATGATGTAATTCATCACGCATAGTCACATACGCCTGAGTTAAAGCATTGGCTTCATTTTCAGGCATCAACGCATGTTGAGCCATAAGTTCAAAGATACGGACATTATCAGACCAACGAGTTAATGATGGGTTTTCAGGTGCGTAGCGTAAAACAAGGTATTGTGCGATAAATTCAATATCGGTAATGCCACCCGGATCAGCTTTCAAATCAAATAGGTTACTTTGATGGCTCCCTAAGTGTTGATGCATTTTCAACCGCATATCACGTACTTGCTGACGTAATGTTTCTGCATCTTGTGGAGTACATAAGGTTTCATGGCGAATACGATTAAACTCTTGTTGTAATCTAGCATCGCCAAATACCATTCTAGCTCGGATCAATGCCTGATGTTCCCATGTCCATGCTTCATTTTTTTGATAATCATCAAAGGCTTCAATGGTACTGACTAACATACCAGACTCCCCTGATGGCCTTAAACGGGCATCCACTTCATACAGTACCCCAGAGGCTGTACGGGTACTAAATAGATGAATAATACGCTGTGCAACACGTAAATAAAATTGCCTTGCGTCTATTGAACGCTCACCATTCGTGACAACCCCGATAGGGCAATCGAATAGAAACACCAAATCCAAATCGGAACTGTAGCCAAGCTCCCAGCCGCCTAATTTCCCATATCCCAATACCGCAAAACCATATTGTTTTTCATCTAATTGAGCAAGATGTGCTGGCTCACCGTAGCGTTTCACCATTTTTTGCCATGCTTGATGAACAACAGCATCAATGATCGCTTCAGCCAAATAGGTTAAATGATCACTGACTTTCATCACTGGCAAGACGCCCGTAATATCTTCCGCAGCAATACGCAATAATTGTGCTTGTTTAAATTGCCTTAATGCCTCTAGCTGTTGCTCTTCATCTTCTTCAGGCACTCGCATTAAATATTGACGCAATTCATCACGATATGCGGTTAAAGGTAGAGGTTGGTAAAGGGATTTCGGATCGAGTAGCTCATCAAGCAATAATGGGTGGCGGGCAAGCTGCTCCGCAATCATTGGGGATGCGGCACATAAGCGAATAACGTGAGTCAATACTTCATCAAATTCAAGCATCAACTCTAAATAGGTTGTTCGGCTAACTATGCTTAATAAAAGTGGTGTTAGACGTTCGACAACTTGCCCTGCATCCGCCCTCTCTCCCACTTTTGCCAATAATTTAGGCATTAATTCATCAAGAACATCTCGCCCACGCGGCCCTATCGTGCGTTTATTGAGGTCGTGACGAAACATCAAAATGCCATGAATGATTTTCTGGGCAACTTCCTCGTCCTGAGAAGGCAAGTAAGGGGCTAACTCCTCTTTAGTAAGCTCCCCTTGCCACAAGGTGATATAGATTTCATCGAAGCTATCTTGACGCTCTTCTTCATCATCCTGACCAATTTGTTCAGTAAAAATATGATGAACCATCGCCATTTTCTGCATGAGTTCTTGATAAAAAGCCTGCCAGTGTTCAAAGCCCATCCCCCAAGCTAAACGGGCTTGATTGAGAGCATCATCCGGTAGAGTCTGGGTTTGCTGGTCATCAATACTTTGCAATAAATTTTCCACCCGCCGTAAAAAGAGATAATTCTCTTGTAGCAGTTCGACTTGCTCGGCAGGAAGCAGTTCAAGCTCTCTAATACCTTTCATGGCTAGCAGTAATGATTGTGATTGCAGTGCCGGTTCGCGGCCGCCACGGATCAACTGAAAAACTTGAGTGATAAATTCAATTTCTCGAATGCCACCAGCCCCAAGTTTAATATTATCGACCAGCCCCCGACGGCGAACCTCTCGCTCAATCATATTTTTCATATTACGTAGCGATTGAATCACACTAAAATCGATATAACGGCGATAGACGAAGGGACGTAGTAACTGACGCAATGTATCTGCATAATGTAGGCTATCTGGCCCCATAATACGTGCTTTAACCATTGCATAGCGTTCCCAATCACGCCCTTGCTCTTGATAATAATCCTCTAAAGCAGAAAAACTGAACACCAAAGGTCCACTGTCACCAAATGGGCGTAAACGCATATCGACACGATACACAAAGCCCTCAACCGTGACTTGATCGAGGACGCGGATCAACTTTTGTCCTAGACGGGTAAAAAATTGCGCGTTATCTAGCTCTTTGCGTCCACCGCGTGTTACGCCATTTTCGGGATAGGCAAAAATCAAATCGATATCAGAAGAAAAATTAAGCTCTCCACCACCCAGTTTCCCCATTCCGAGAACCAGTAATGGCTGTGGGTTACCTTCGCTATCACAAGGCGTTCCCCACGATTGACTATATTGCTGATATAACCAATCTCTTGCGGCAACGATCACAGTTTCCGCTAAATGACTCAGTTGCTGTAAAGTTTCTTTTTCCGAACTGATCTTTAAGGCTTGCATCCAAGCGGCTCTGACTAGCATTTGATGGCGAAATGTCCGCAATACTCGCATCAAATGATCTTCATCTACCACCGATTCCAAATCCTTTCCAAGCCACTGCTCATAATATTGCCATTCGCTAGGGCTAGGTCGTTGCTCACGGATCTGCTGCAAAAAACGTGAATGCGCTAAAACCTGCTTTAACACAAAGTCACTAAAACTTAGTACGATGGCTTCTTCATCACTCAGAGGCAGTAATTCACTTCCATGATCGGCCAAACGTGCGATAACCCGCTCTCGTTGGCTGTGTAGCAACTCAGGAAAAGGATGCATATCAACACCTTAATGAATATCAGTATATTTCAAGGCAATTAACCACTGCGTGAAGGCCAATTTACATTTTAACCAGCGGCTGCTGTAGCAAAAGGTTTCTGCACTCAGTTTATCATCGGCAAGATCCGCGCGAAGCTGCTCTAAAGGAATATCCTGCACAAACTGGGGGGCAGAGTTGCGATAATGCACCAAAAACGCTTGGACAAAGCGTAAAAAGACATCAAGCCCTTCACGGGCACCCGCCTCATCGGCTAGCCAATAGGCTTCATGCTGTTGGCTTAGCTGCTGCATATGCATCAATGCTTGTTCTATGGGCTGTTGCTCATAATCAAACACCGTTTCTGGCTGTTGCAATGGTGCGCGCTCTGTTTGCATCAATGAATAGCCTCTCGCAGCTTTACTGGTGGAAGAGAGGCGCAAACCATCAATGTCGGCTAGCTTTTTCGCTAAATTCAGTACATCTGCAACGAAACCTTTTTTAAGTTCTAATTCAAATTCTTGAATAGGAAGATCTCGGGAGCCAGCAGAAATTTCCCCCTGATCGAAAACAATTTCGATTTCACTGTCTTCAAATGTCACTAGCCATTTTTCACGGGTAAAATTAGTACTAAAAAGGATCTGTAATTGTGACTGTAATTGCTGGACATCGATGCCTTCTGGCCAAATTTCGACGGGAAAAGCGGGTAAATTGAGCTCTGGTGCATCAATATCAACATTATATTCAGGACGTTGATGCAATCCGCCAATCACTTGTCCTGCCGTTTTAATGGTCATTTCATAACGACCATCACAACCGCGAATACGCAATCCCATATCCCATTGGCGCAGTTGGCGTGTTTCAGTGTCGAAATAGATATTAGTCAGTTTCTTTGGTTCAGTATGTTGGTGGGAAAGTGTCGATAAAAATTGGCGTACTGGCTCAATTGCCGTGGTTTGAGCAGCCAATTTCAGTTCAACTTCTAGGTGGCTCATACATTTCCTTAATTGATAATTTCTCTGCAATTATATTACCCCAATCAGCGCCGAGTGAGAAAACAAAGCGCAAAGAAACCAAAAATTCTATGCTCTCAATTTATTTCAGGTGTTTAT
Organism: Providencia sp. PROV268; assembly: GCF_028477805.1. Lineage (NCBI taxonomy): Bacteria > Pseudomonadati > Pseudomonadota > Gammaproteobacteria > Enterobacterales > Morganellaceae > Providencia > Providencia sp. PROV268. The sequence continues at coordinate 138,674 of NZ_JAMPLW010000018.1, read as the reverse complement.
GTCAAGAAATGCAAGGAATTATACGCTATATAGTGAGTTAGGATAGTTCCCATTCTGGTTTTACATTTGCACACGCACACTTAACTCTTTAGTATTTGTACTCGTCGTACTTCAAGTTGTCGCAACACGCTGAGTTTTTGTTGACTAAGTCATCCGCGCGAATGGCATCGCTATCTATTTCGCTCACTCACCGTCTAGCCGCAACTCGAATGATCTAGAGTATGTCTACACATATGCCGCATTCATTCACCATAAATAATAGAAAGTAAATACTATGCGAAAAATACCATTACTACTCCTTTCAATCATGGGGCTAAGCCTATCAGTCAGCACCGTTGCCGCTGAAAAACGTTATATTTCTGATGACTTATCAACTTATGTGCATAGTGGGCCAGGAACAAAATATCGGATTGTTGGCACACTCAATGCGGGTGAAAGTGTTGAGCTTATCTCAACGGATGGTAATTTCGCTCAAGTCAAAGACGAACGTGGGCGTACAGTATGGCTTCCAGAAAACCAACTCAGCGACACACCGAGTATGAAAATACGTATTCCTGAGTTAGAAGCCGAAAATCAAAAATTACGTCAGCAACTCGAAAATATTGATAATACGTGGAATACACGCACGGCGGATATGCAACAGCGCGTTGCCGATAACGATAAAATCGTCAACCAATTGAAAGCCGAAAATGAAAAATTGAAAAATGAGCTTATTAAGTCTGGCAAGAAATTAGAAATTGCGGAAGTTAACCTTGATGACCGTCGTCGTGAACTCATATTACAATGGTTTATGTATGGTGGTGGCGTTGCGGGGGCTGGGCTTATTTTTGGTCTGATCCTGCCGCATATTATTCCGCGCCGTAAAAAACGTAATGATCGTTGGATGAGCTAAAAATTAATGATGAAAGTATATCTGGTCGGTGGAGCGGTACGAGATGAACTGCTTGGCCTTCCGGTCTCAGATAGAGACTATGTGGTGGTAGGGTCAACACCTGAAACGATGTTGGCCCAAGGTTTCCAGCAAGTGGGGAAAGACTTCCCGGTATTTCTTCACCCTCAAACCCATGAAGAGTACGCTCTAGCAAGAACTGAGCGCAAAACAGGCGCAGGGTATACTGGATTCAGTTGCTATTCCGCCCCAGACGTGACCATTGAAGATGATCTTCTACGCCGTGATCTCACTATCAATGCCATCGCTAAAGATGACCAAGGACAGTTGACCGATCCCTATAATGGGGTCGATGACTTAAAGGCGAGAGTCTTACGTCATGTGTCTGAGGCATTTGCTGAGGATCCACTACGCGTTTTACGCGTAGCGCGTTTTGCCGCTCGTTACGCTGAACAAGGTTTTCATATTGCCCCCGAAACCCTATCGTTAATGCAAACCATGACGGCATCTGGTGAACTTACTCATCTAACCGCTGAACGTGTTTGGGCAGAAACCGAAAAAGCCTTGAAGTCCAAATCACCGCAGGTCTACTTTGAGGTACTCCGTCAATGTGGGGCCCTTGCCGTGCTATTTCCCGAAATCGATAATTTGTTTGGCGTGCCAGCTCCTGCCAAATGGCACCCAGAAATTGATACGGGGATACACACCCTAATGGTGTTACGTATGGCCGCCCAACTTTCCACTGATGTTGATATTCGCTTCTCTGCACTGTGCCACGATGTCGGTAAGGCACTCACTCCCAAAACTATCTGGCCTAGCCATCCTCATCATGGCGAAGCTGGTGTTGCCCTAATCGATAACTTGTGTGATCGCTTAAAAATTCCTAATAGCGCGAGGGAGCTTGCACGCCTAACCGCTCGTTTCCATGATAAAATTCATGTCATAAATCGATTAACAGCCCAAGAGCTGGTTCAATTATTTGATGGATTAGACAGTTGGCGTAAACCTGAGCGAATAGCCCAATTGGGGGTGATTAGTGAAGCTGATGCGCGTGGTCGCGCTGGCTTTGAACAGCAAGCGTATCCACAAGCGGAGTTTTTTCGCCAAGCTTTTCATGTTGCCCAAACGGTTAGCGTTAAGCCTATTGTTGAGCAAGGGTTTCAAGGTCCCAAAATCCGAGAAGAGCTGACTCGCCAACGCATTGAACAGATTGAACAGTGGCGGCAACAGCAAACACTGTTACCTATTAATGCCTAACCGATAGTTGGCGGCGATACACCGCCCTATCTTTCTTTTCAGTTTTAAGCGGGTCTAGTGCCTCTTTCAATAATAACACCCACACTTTTCGCCCGCACAACTGCGCCTGGCTTAGCAACTTTAATGCGTACCCAAGGGCAACAAAAATGACCTAATAGAAGTTGAGCGACTTCTTCCGCGACACGTTCTACTAAGCCAAATTTGTTTTTACTGACATGATCCATAATGGCTTGGCTAATTTGCGCGTAATCGAGACAATCGGTGACATTATCGCTCCTTGATGCTCGTTTGTTATCCCATCCCATTTCGATATCGAGCACGAGTTTCTGCTCAATTTTTTGTTCCCAGTCATATACACCAATGGTGGTGATGACTGATAATTGTTCAATAAATACGATATCCATCACGTCATTTTCTCGTTTATGTGCTGAATTGATACCACTTCATGGAAAATATGCGTATTATCCAATGAGTGAAATAAATTGTGTATATATACCCCAACTGTTTTGGAGTTTGCTATGAGTGCAACCGCGCTTGGCATGATAATCTTTGCCTACCTTTGTGGCTCAGTTTCAAGTGCTATACTGATCTGCCGATTGGCAAGATTGCCCGACCCTCGTCAACACGGCTCAGGTAACCCTGGAGCAACCAACGTCTTGCGCGTCGGCGGTAAATTAGCCGCAGCCGCAGTGCTCATTTGTGACGTCCTAAAGGGGATGATCCCGGTTTGGTTGGCTTATTATCTAAAAGTTCCTCCATTCTATCTTGGCTTTGTCGCGATTGCAGCTTGTCTGGGACATATTTACCCCGTTTTCTTCCGTTTTAAAGGCGGGAAAGGTGTCGCAACGGCATTTGGCTCTATCGCCGCTATCGGCTGGGATCTTTCTGGCTTAATTGCGGGCACTTGGTTACTCACGGTACTTCTTAGCGGCTACTCTTCATTAGGTGCCATTATCGGTGCACTACTTGCCCCATTCTATGTTTGGTGGTTTAAGCCCGAGTTCACCTTCCCTGTGGCGATGCTCTCCTGCCTCGTCTTAGTCCGCCATCATGGTAATATTCAACGTTTATGGCGCGGGCAAGAAAGCCGTATTTGGCAAAAGCTCAAAAATAAGAAACAAAAAACCCCGAAAGAAATCGCTCAAGAAGCAAAAGAGCAAGAACAAGAAGATTAATATTAAGAGGCTGTCATAACAGCCTTTTTTATGCTTTCAACATAATTGACCTACTCCTATCCAAACTCTGTACCAAACTTAAGTGATATTGCGGGTAAAAATCAGATAAACATCAAATTATTATAAATAATGCCTAATGATAATTTGAAATAAGTCGAAATATACCATTGAGAAACTCAACAATTATAATGGTGTATTTATGACGAGCATTCCCTTTATTACACAAAACGAATATCAATTAGAAGACGATACCACACTGATGACCACGAGTGATTTAGATGGCAATATCACTCACGCAAACGATGACTTTATTAAAGTAAGTGGTTATTCACTCTTGGAACTGATGAACCGACCTCATAACATCATTCGCCACCCTGATATGCCTAAAGCAGCCTTTGCGGACATGTGGAGTACCTTAAAAAAGGGGGAGCCATGGACTGGTATTGTAAAAAATCGCCGTAAAAACGGTGATCACTATTGGGTTAGAGCCAATATTTGCCCAATGATGAGAGAAGGTGTTATCACGGGTTATATGTCGATTCGAACAAAAGCCTCACGAGAAGAAATCGCCAGTGCTGAGCCGCTCTATCGGGCATTAAACCAAGGGCGCCCCCCTCATAAATTACATAAAGGCCTCGTGTTAGCAAAGCACTGGTTTGGACAATACCCTGCGCTGTCGATACGTTGGCGTATTCGATTACTGATGATCCTGTTATTTACGGGTTGGATAAGCGTTGCTGCACTCTCGGGCCTACAAGGCTTGTCTTTTCTTCACGCAACCGTTCTCACCTTAATCACCTTATCCGCTAGCAACGTTTTACTTGAACGTATGGTGGCGAAGCCTATCGAAAATGTTGCTAGACAAGCCCTTGATGTGGCAAGAGGCGAGTGCCACAGTATCAGCCATCTTCATCGTGTTGATGAAATTGGGATGATATTACGATCTATTGGTCAACTCGGATTAGTGTGCCGGTGGTTAACCAACGACGTGTCTTACCAAATCAGTAATGTGCACAACGAGAGTGAACTATTAGTTAACGATTGTGATGAACTAGAACAGCATACCCAAAAAACAGTGGGCTATGTGCAACAAACGGTAGCGGCGATGAATCAAATGTCAGTGTCCGTACAAATGAACGCAGATAATACGATACAGGCGGATAAACTCTCTAGTCAGACAAGTGAAACCGCAATTCATGCCGCGGAAGCCATGAAAAATGTTGTCCAAACCATGGATGAAATTGTTCACAGTACGAATAAAATCAACGCTATTACCGATGTGATTAAAACGATCGCTTTTCAAACCAATATATTGGCCCTTAATGCCGCTGTTGAAGCAGCTCGAGCAGGAGAGCAAGGAAAAGGTTTTGCGGTTGTTGCAGATGAAGTGCGTAGCCTTGCCAGCCGAAGTGCGAGCGCCGTAAACGATATTCGTGACCTTATTGATGACTGTGAAAACAAAGTACATTCAGGCAAATTGCACGTACACACCACGGGAGATACATTGCAAGAAGTGGTCAAGCAAGTACAGGATGTCACCCAACTGATCAGCCATATCAGCAACGCAACTTCCGAACAAGCAGCCGGACTCACTGAAATCACACAGGCCGTCTTTGAACTCGAATCCATCGCCCAGAAAAATACCGTGTTAGTCGAACAAAGTGCTAATGCCTCTGAGGTCGTCAAAAAACATGCGATAAGATTGGATGATGCGATAACTATTTTGCACTAAATCACCGTTTCTGGATCTAAAAAAGAAAACGAGATATCGGGAGACAATAAATTAGCGGCGACTCAATTGACAATAAATGGGCCGCCGCGCTAATCACACTTTCGATACTATTCGCGAGTTTCGACTAATGGTGGAAGCTCCGCTAATGGCCAACGCGGGCGCACTGTAACGCCTAAGCCTGTTGTCGCGCCGCCTTTTAAGCGGATCAGCCCCGCTAATGCAATCATCGCACCATTATCAGTACAGAACTCTGGGCGTGCATAAAACACCTCCCCCCCACGCTGCTTTAGCACCTCTTCCATTTTAGCGCGTAGTGTACGATTGGCACTCACTCCCCCCGCCATAACTAGGCGTTTAAAACCGGTTTGTTCAAGTGCACGCTTGCATTTTATGGCTAATGTATCCACTACGGCATCTTCGAAAGCGCGTGCAATATCTGCACGAGTTTGCTCATCATCCGCATTTTCCCGAATGGTATTAGCGGCAAAGGTTTTCAGCCCTGAAAAGCTAAAATCAAGCCCTGGTCGGTCGGTCATTGGTCGAGGGAAAACAAAACGACCTTCTGTGCCTTGTTGTGCCATACGCGATAACACTGGCCCCCCCGGATAATCTAACCCGAGTAGTTTTGCTGTTTTATCAAATGCTTCACCCGCGGCATCATCAATAGACTCACCGAGTAATTCATATTCACCAATACCAGTCACACTAATTAGCTGGGTATGCCCCCCTGACACTAATAAAGCAACGAATGGAAACTCAGGGCTTTTTTCCTCCAGCATCGGTGCTAGTAAGTGCCCTTCCATATGATGAACAGCAACAGCAGGAACGCCCCATGCAAAGGCTAGCGAACGTCCCACGGTGGCACCAACCATTAAAGCGCCTACAAGCCCCGGCCCCGCTGTATAAGCGACCGCATCAATATCGGCACTCGTAAGATTGGCTTGTTTAAGCGCGGCCTGAATGAGTGGAACCGTTTTGCGAATATGATCGCGAGAGGCCAATTCAGGAACCACGCCACCGTAGTCAGCATGAACTTTTATTTGGCTATATAATTGATTAGCTAATAGACCGGCCTTATCATCGTAGATTGCGATCCCGGTTTCATCGCAGGATGTTTCGATACCTAAAACGCGCATTGCACTACCCTTGTTTGTTGCATGAGCCAAAGTCTATCATTAAATTCAGGCTATCGTATAATTTATGATGCCAAAAGGCTGACTTTTCCTGTTGTATAGTCTATAATCAGTGCCCTGTAATAAATTTCGTGTGGCTAATTTTCATTATTACCTAAACTCGCTGTTTTTTTCATCAAAAAAACAACGAAATGGTAATCTTGTGTGTTTCAATTTTATACGGCACTTTACAAACCCGTACTCATTGAAGTAAAATTCCGCACCATTTTAAATGACGGCTGGTGGAATAAAGCCAGCAACAACCCGATTTCTATTGAGGTGAGAGGCACATGCCGGTAATTAAAGTACGTGAAAACGAGCCATTCGACGTTGCATTACGTCGTTTCAAACGTTCCTGCGAAAAAGCAGGAGTCTTAGCTGAAGTTCGTCGTCGTGAATTCTATGAAAAACCAACGACTGAGCGTAAACGCGCTAAAGCATCTGCTGTTAAGCGTCACGCTAAGAAACTGGCTCGCGAAAACGCACGCCGTACTCGCCTGTACTAATTGGTCGCGGTAACCACCGCAATCATCACAGGCAGTATTAGTAAGCAGTTAAAGGCCGTGCTTTCCTGAGGGAAGCGCGGCTTATTATCGTTCATCAACAGGCGAAAAGAGGCTTATGGCTGGACGAATCCCGCGTTCATTTATCAATGATTTGTTAGCGAGAACCGACATCATCGATTTAGTCGATGCAAAAGTCCCGTTAAAGAAACAGGGTAAAAATCATCACGCGTGCTGTCCGTTCCATAACGAAAAAACACCATCTTTCACGGTGAACAGTGAAAGGCAGTTTTATTACTGCTTTGGCTGTGGTGCACATGGTAATGCGATCGATTTCTTGATGAATTACGACAAACTCGATTTTGTTGAAGCCATCGAAGAATTATCCGCCTTACATGGCCTTGATGTTCCTTATGAAACGGGAACTGGCACAAGCCAAATTGAACTTCATCAACGGCAAAATCTGTATCAGTTGATGGAGAAAATAAACCATTTTTACCACGCTGCCTTAAATCATCCATCGGCAAGTAAAGCCAAAGATTATTTAAGCCAACGTGGTTTATCGGCTGACGTTATTGAGCATTTCTCGATAGGTTTTGCCCCTGTCGGATGGGACAACCTGCTCAAAAAATTTGCCGTAAACCCAGAAAGTCGCAAACAGCTTGATGATGCAGGTATGTTAGTGACGAATGATAGTGGCCGTACCTATGACCGTTTCAGGGAACGGGTAATGTTCCCCATTCGAGATCGTCGTGGGCGTGTTATCGCTTTTGGTGGGCGTGTTTTAGGTGACGCATTACCGAAATACCTAAACTCACCGGAAACCGATATTTTCCATAAAGGCCGGCAGCTATTTGGCCTCTATGAAGCAACGCAACACAACAGTGAACTTGATAAATTACTGGTTGTTGAAGGCTATATGGACGTTGTTGCATTGGCACAATACGGTATCCGTTATGCGGTTGCCTCACTTGGAACCTCAACAACCTCTGAACATATTCAGTTGCTCTATCGTTCAACAGATACGGTTATTTGCTGTTATGACGGCGACCGTGCTGGGAGAGAGGCAGCTTGGCGAGCCCTTGAAAATGCATTGCCCTATTTGACCGACGGTCGTCAATTACGGTTTATGTTTTTACCTGATGGCGAAGACCCTGATTCTTTAGTTCGCAAAGAAGGTAAAGAAGCATTTGAATTACGAATGAATGACGCACAAACATTATCGTCATTTCTATTTGATTCACTCGTGCCACAAGTTGACTTAAAAACACAGGAAGGACGAGCAAAATTTAGTAAGCTCGCCATCCCTTTGATAAAACAAATACCTGGTGAAACATTGCGCCTATATATGGCTCAAGAGCTAGGAAATTTTATTGGTATACCGGATATTTCTCAGGTTCTTGCTATGATTGATAGAGAGAATGCAGAACCGGTAAATTACCAAGCACCGAAATTAAAACCAACCACAATGCGTATTTTAATCGCGTTGTTGGTACAGAATCCGAGTTTTTCGGAATTCGTTCCCTCGCTAGAGGGGATAGCCCATATCCAAATGCCGGGGCTTTCTCTATTTCAGGAATTGGTTGATGTTTGCCGTTCCACCCCTGGTATGACGACTGGGCAGTTGCTTGAGCTGTATCGTGACAATAAATTCGCGAGTCAACTTGAAAAACTGGCAACTTGGAACGATATAGAAATAGAGGAGATAGCGGAAAAGACATTTAAAGATGCTTTAAACCATCTATTTAATAGCGCGCTTGACGAGCGTTTTGACTACTTGATAGCCAAAGAACGAACTGAAGGGCTGACCCCAGAAGAGCGCGCAGAAGTCCGCCTAATCACGCTTTCACGTGTGAAGACATAACTGAATACCAAACGGCTTAAGTGCCGATTTACTAAAGGCAAATGCCTGTAAAATGCTACGATTTTAAAGGGGCGTAGCGTAATAATAAAAATCCCCTTTGAATGTTCTTGTTGGCCGATTGTTTCGCCGACCGACACCAATCTAAATACTCAGAAGTGTGGATACCGTCTTATGGAGCAAAACCCGCAGTCGCAGCTTAAGCTACTCGTAACCAAGGGTAAAGAGCAAGGTTACTTAACCTATGCTGAGGTCAACGACCATCTGCCGGAAGATATCGTCGATTCAGATCAGATTGAAGATATCATCCAGATGATTAATGACATGGGCATCCAGGTCATGGAAGAAGCACCTGACGCCGATGATTTGATACTGGCTGAAACCACATCCGACACGGATGAAGATGCGGCAGAAGCTGCAGCACAAGTTCTATCCAGTGTTGAAAGTGAAATTGGTCGTACTACAGACCCTGTGCGCATGTATATGCGTGAAATGGGAACAGTCGAACTCTTAACCCGTGAGGGTGAGATCGACATCGCAAAACGTATTGAAGATGGCATAAACCAAGTTCAATGCTCTGTTGCAGAGTACCCTGAAGCCATCACTTATCTCCTTGAACAGTATGATCACGTCGAGGCAGGCGAAAGCCGTTTATCCGACCTGATCACCGGTTTCGTCGACCCTAACGCTGAGGAAGATCTCGCACCAACTGCAACACACGTTGGCTCTGAACTTCCACAAGAAGAGTTAGATAAAGACGACGATGAAGACGAAGATGATGAAGACGGCGATGACAGCGATAGCGATGATGATAACAGCATCGATCCTGAACTAGCCCGTGAAAAATTCAGCGAATTGCGCGCGCAATACGAAAAAACACGTCAGCACATTAAGCAATTTGGTCGTAACAATGCACAAACCGCACAAGCGATTGAAGAGCTTTCTGAAGTCTTCAAACAGTTCCGCTTAGTGCCAAAACAATTTGACTATCTGGTCAATAACATGCGTGAAATGATGGATCGCGTTCGCCTTCAAGAGCGTACCATCATGAAACTGTGTGTTGAACAGTGCAAAATGCCTAAGAAAAACTTCATCACGCTATTTAGCGGTAATGAAACCAGTGAAACTTGGCTAACAGCCGCCAAAGCGATGAACAAGCCTTGGTGTGAAAAGCTGGTTGAAGTTGAAGAAGAGATTTTGCGTTGTCTGCAAAGATTACGTCAAATTGAAGAAGAAACAGGCCTGACTATTGAGCAGGTGAAAGATATCAACCGTCGCATGTCTATTGGTGAAGCCAAAGCTCGCCGTGCGAAAAAAGAGATGGTTGAAGCGAACTTGCGTCTGGTTATTTCGATCGCGAAAAAATATACCAACCGTGGTTTGCAGTTCCTTGACTTGATCCAAGAAGGGAATATCGGTCTGATGAAAGCGGTTGATAAGTTTGAATATCGCCGTGGTTATAAATTCTCGACCTATGCAACTTGGTGGATCCGTCAGGCAATTACGCGTTCTATCGCGGATCAGGCTCGTACCATCCGTATTCCTGTTCACATGATTGAAACCATCAATAAATTGAACCGTATCTCTCGTCAGATGCTACAGGAAATGGGCCGTGAACCTTCACCAGAAGAGTTAGCGGAACGCATGATGATGCCGGAAGATAAGATCCGTAAGGTACTGAAAATAGCTAAAGAGCCTATCTCTATGGAGACGCCAATTGGTGATGATGAAGATTCACATCTCGGCGATTTCATTGAAGATAATACTTTAGAACTGCCATTAGACTCAGCAACTTCAGAAAGTCTACGTTCGGCAACTCATGAAGTATTAGCTGGCTTGACTGCACGTGAAGCAAAAGTACTGCGTATGCGTTTTGGTATCGATATGAACACTGACCACACGCTAGAAGAAGTGGGTAAACAGTTCGATGTTACCCGTGAGCGTATCCGTCAGATCGAAGCAAAAGCACTGCGTAAATTGCGTCATCCAAGCCGCTCAGAAGTTCTACGTAGCTTCCTTGACGAATAATTCAGTCTTTAAACACCTGCTTCGGCAGGTGTTTTTTTATTCGCCTAATTAATACACTAAATGTTCACTTTTCGACGTTTAACAATCAACCATAGTGTGAAAACCACAACACCCGCCCCACCTATCATCGCCACATTAAACCCTGATGTCATTGCCGCTCGAACAGCTTGAGCAACATAAGGTAAGGTAACTGATGAAGTATTATTAATAAGTAAACTGACTTCTTGAGCAGGTACGGTTGCCATTAACATTTCATCATGCCGTAATTGATTGAGTGCTTGATGCGTCATTAATGTCCCTAATAGTGCGATCCCCAATGTCATGCCTGTTTGCCGTAACGCATTCATCACTGCGGAGGCAACCCCTGAATAGGCTTTATCAACACTCCCCATAATCAAAGCTCCTATCGCCGGTGTCGCCATTCCCATCCCAGCCCCCAGCACAAATAAAAGCAAAGCAATAACCGTATAAGCCGTATCTGCATTCACCAAACCAAGCGCAGTAGATGTTAGTGCAATAAGCACAAACCCTAAAATCATTAAATTTCTGACACTCGTCAATCGAGTCAAGTGACCGAAAGAGAAAGAAAATAGTGCCATGGCAACAAATTCAGGAGCCATACGCAATCCAGCCTCAAAGGCTCCCCAGCCCTGCCCTTTTTGTAGAAATAAGGCGATAAAAAATACATTGCTGTAGGTCGCAAAACCAAGCGTAAAAGAGGCCACGTTATATTGAAAAAAGTATTGATTAGTTTTAAACAAAAAGATGGGAAATAAAGGCTTTGCGACTTTCATTTCGACTATCACAAAACTGATCAAAGCGAGAAAACCTACAGTTAATCCCCCTATCGTCATAACGCTTCCCCACCCTTGCGCTCCTGCTTCAATTAAGCCATATGTCACACCCGCAAGCGCAACAATACTCAAGCATTGGCCTAATGGATCAAAGGCGGCTTTCTCGGCATCTGCACTTTCATCAATGCCTATCCAACCCAACAACAAAGTGACTATTCCAAGAGGAAGATTAATTAAAAAGATCGTTGGCCAATCAAACAGTTCAACTAATAACCCGCCTAAAATAGGACCAATTATCAATGACAATGCACTCACAGCAGACCAGATCCCAATTATCTTCACTCGCTCAATATCATTCAAAAATGCTTGGGTAATAATAGATAAAGCTCCGGGGATCAGTGCTGCTGCCGCAATGCCTTGGGTCACTCTTCCCCAAATCAGCATATTTGTTGTCGTCGCTATCGCGCAAAGGGCAGAGCCAAATGTAAAAATGGCGATCCCTGCTAGCCACACTTTTTTGCGCCCATAGCGATCACTAATCGGCCCCACAGACAAAATCAATGCAGATAAACAAAGCGCATAAGCATCAATGATCCACTGGAGCATTCCCATATCAGCATTGAGATCCTGTTGAATTGCAGGTAATGCAACATTGACGATGCTGATATCTAATGTCGCCATAAACGTGCCTAAACAAACGGCAGAGATCAAAAAAAGACGTTTCATTATTCTCACCTTCCCATCAAATGATACCTTTATCATAATTATCGACCGACCGACGGTCAATAACAAATGAGATTGAATATCATTTAATGTTAGGGATCAATAAGATCACGCCTGTGGGTTTAATGAAAAGGGATCATTAACTAAGTTATAGGGGGATGTTGATAAACCAAGCCTACTTTATCAATTCATAAAATAAGACCATCACTAAAAGGTTTAGTAATGGTCTTAGTAAACGGATATAGCATAAGTCAAAATTATTCACTGCCCAGTATTATTTCACAGGCAATTCTGTTCACTTCAACAAATTCATGCCATGTATATTGATCGTGATAATGAAGCAAATACTGTTTATCGACACGACAGATATCTGGGCGCTCTTCGTAAATAGTGCATAACATGCTAGTTTCATTATAATGTTTACAGATACCATCGCCTCTATCAAGAAATTGAGTTTCATTAGCGCGATCAACATGGCGGCAGCATGCCCCACATTTATCACAAGGAAATAGCTCGGTTTCTAAAATCATAATGAATCCAGCCAATCACTGAATGAATCATCACTATCTACATCATAGGGTAATGCAATATTGCTCCGTTTAATTTCCTGATTAAGAATAATTTTTCGCTCATATTCTGTATTTGTCGCCTGCAATGCATGGGTAAACGTCTGCATTTCAGCAACATTAAAATTAAATTCAAGCTGAGCAAGTTCTGTTAGGTATTTATCTAAAGCAGCATTAACATCTCGGTAGTACTTTAATGTTAGCTCATATTTATTGCGGAATTTATTTAAAAAACGCCAAATCTTTTGCATTAAATTACTGTGCTCTAAATAATAGCACATCGCCAATGTCAATAAACCAGAGACTAAAGCCCCAATGAATAGCGCAACATCATTACCGAATGGGAATGATAATATTCCATTCAAGTATGTTGTTATCATTGAACCGAGTACAACAGAAATACTGGTCGATATAATTTTAATGGCTGATTTTAGTAAATCCCCTAATGCTAAATTTTCTGGATTAAAAAAGAGCAGCTTCACAGCAGAAAATAGGCTATTTGCAGACTCTCGGATTAACTTCCCTATCATTTTTGTCGATGTTAGGAAAATATTCAACATGGTGGTTGTAACACTGGCTAATAACCCACCAAACAACCCATTATTAAACTCAGTCCAAAAATCTTTAAAACGAGCTTTTAATCTTTCCCAAATATTCGTAACAACACCTTTCAAATCCTCCAAGAAAAGTTTAAATTTAAAGTTTGTTTTATGCTGTTCAATCAATTTAGGAATCGAATCTTTTAATTCAAACCAAAGCTCTGCAAATACAATCCCTAGCATTTGCCTTGCTCCCATTCTCAACCCAGTGTTAATAGCCGCTGATGCCGTATTCACAAAAAACTTACTGCTACTGTAGTACTTGCTACTAATTTCTGCATCATACTGTTTTCTGGCCTTTTCATCGACAGCCTTCATGGCATCAAAATTGGCTTTCTGCTTATTCTTAAGTGTTTTGAGTTTTTTTAACTCAATATCGGTTAGTTGCCCTTTACTTTCTAATGCACTAATTTCTGCTTTAAGCAGTGTTTGCTGTGACTTTAGATTCGAAATAAAGTCTGCCATTTTTTTGGCTTTTTTCGACTTATTTAATGTTTCATTCGTAAAGGTCAAATTTGAGTCACGGTTAGCTAAATCCGCACCGTCAATTTCAGCAAGAACACGTGCAGGGTCATTATGCACTTCATAAGCCGCAATAATATGATCAAGATTAGTCACATCATGTTGGCTAAACGTTTCTCCTGTATAGGAGTCCGTTAACTCACCCGCTAACTTTTTTTGTTTGCCTTTGCGGTTTGTCTCTTTGTAATTCTCGTGGCTGTGGTATGCATGTGAATCATATTCACCACGATCCTGATAACGATTTTTTTCTTCCTCGGTTGCCCAAATATCATTTCTGACATTATGCACCGTATCAACATCCCCCCCTTTTTTATCTTTTAATAATAAAAAATCCAAACCAAAGGAAGTGACTAAACTTTGAACAATCGTATCATTCACTTCTTTTTGCCAATTATAATTTGTCTGTTGCATATGTCTTACCTATAAGTAGCAGTGAAAGTACTGCTACTTATGATTTATGATGCCATCAAGATAACGTAAAACGCTTAGTTTCATCTAATCGCTTATCTAAACATTCCTGATTTAATATTTTCAGACCATGGCTATCTGTTTCAATCTCGATAACCTCATCAACAATAATAGCCTCATTATTTTGATTTAATTTCGGCTTAAATAATGGTGTCGTAATTAGGTTAGTCATAATAGCTGCAAGTTTATAACCATTATTAATAGTGAGCTTTAACTCATCCGTAATGCCATGGGTGTTAGCCTGACCTAATGCTTTATTACGTTGAATCATTTTGTCGGCTTCTATGAGTGCTAATAGATATGGTTTAAACACGGTAAATTGTGCTTCTAAAACATGATAAATAGCGACAACGTACTCTTTGGTTTTGGTTAAATTTTCATAAGCCAAAGTCATTTTTGCAACGGCACCATTAACTTCAGAGCGAATTTTTTGGGCATTATCTAATGCTTTTTCAGCGTGAGAATTATAAGCCCAACCAGCAATCGCTAAGATAGGAGCAACAACAGCACCACCTAACACCATTGCTCCACCTGCCATCCCCCAACCACCAGCAGCTAGAGAACCGCCACCGATAGCCGCCATTGTCGCATTATAAGCAGCCGCACCTGAAAGCGCTGCAATTGGTGTTCCTGTAGATGCAGCCGCGAATGCCATAACACCACCATAGACAGCAAACCCCGCAGCAGCACTTGATGCACCGGCTCCCACTAAGGTTCCAAGATACTCTGTCGCTGAAATAGCGAGGTTTTCAATTTTATTGATTTCATGACGTGGAATCGAAATTGAAATATCCTGTCCTGATTCATTAAGCTGCTTTAATATTGATTGTGCGATAGTGTTAAATTTATTGAAACTTTTACCGATTTTTAACTCAAGCGTACCTAACTTTTCTAATTCCGTTGTCGTGCTAACATTTATTGACTCTAGCACTTCTTTTTTTTCATCATAACGACGTTTAGAGCTCTCTAAAATATCGTCAGCTTCTGATTTTGTTTGGTATCCGTCATAAGCTTTCTTTCCACCAAACGCGGCGGCCGCAATAGCTGCACCAGCAATAATAAATGGTATTGCCATACAATCCTCTCAGTTTTAATAAAATGAAAATAACTAGTTACAATTGACTAATATAATACCGTAGGTTTTGTTCAAACTTTATCTTTAACCATTCCGGCTCTAAAACTTTAATATTTGGGATCCAATATTGAATTAAAGGTAAAATTTGTTTTTCACTCATCGCAGAGCATGAAATAGTTAGAGAATCACTACTTTCATCAACAATACACTGATTAGGTAAAACATCTCTTCTTTTGAAGTAATCAGCTATCGACTTTGAAACCAATACTCGAGCATGAAAATAATTATGGCTAGTCCATGGGTCTTTACTCTCCATTAACATATTGACAATATTATTATCAGGTAAAAAAGTTTTTTTGCTGACATCTAACCATTCAATCCTATTTAGTGAAAATGATTTAAGCTTCCCCTCTTCAATGGCATTCAAGTACCAAATCGTATTGTGACAGATGAGCTTATATGGATATATTGTCCGATTTTTGCTTTTATACAAAATATGACATTCTCTTTTATTATCAATTGCATACCTAATTCTTTCATAATGTGTTTTTAAGTAGCTCTTGATCTTATGCTCAATGCCATTAAATTTAATGAGAACACTTCTGTTCTGAATAGTCTCAGGAATACTCTTCAAAAAAGACTGACTAAAATCAGGCAAATACTTATCTATACCAAAAAAAGAAATCATTTTATAATATTCGACAACTGTCGAAAAACCATACTTTGAATTCCCTTTATGCTCTAAAATTAAGTTTAGCGAATTCAAATCTCGATAAATCGTCCGCTCGCTGACTTTAAAACGAGAGGCTAATTCATACTTATCTACTTCACCATAAAGATATGCTTCGAGAATAATTGTTGCTAATCTGACTCCTTGATTTTTTTTATAGTCATCCATTTTATCACCAACTATGATTTAGGTTAATATTGATTACACAAAGAATATCAAACTCAGTGACAAATAGCGTCAGTACAAAACTTTTTATCGTATAAGATAACTCTCATTTTTATATCATAGCAATTTTTCAGCTACCTTTTATTTAAAAACCACTGTAATTCTGCACAGACTATTTAAGAGTAAACAGCCAATAAAAAACATTAATAACAAAATTACGCTTAATAGGTGATTTTTATTCTAACGACAAGTTAAAAATGCTCATAAAACAAACTGTGATTATCTAATTCTTATTATCTTAGTCTTTTAATAAAGGGAAAACGATACCATGATTAAGTAGCGTGATGACTTTAACTGGGTTGGAAATAGTGATAATGATGGCAGCATAGTCGCTCGCACATGTGAGCAACATTTTAATGTATAAAGGAATATCCTAGTTATCCCCAGCCAATATGTCGAAAATTCGATTAAAAATGATAATGAAGATGAAAAAACGTTAGCCTACTGTTCCAAAATACGCTAACGCTTTAATAAGTAAGTTAGTTTTTATTTATAGGAGTTTCATGCAAATATACCCAAAAACAATGTTCCCCAAGTACCTTAATACAAACCGTAGCAGTTCGTAACAGCCTTGATTCAGGGGTTTCATGCAACTCTTGATACTGTATCCAGCAATACTCACCTCGCTCAAAAATTGGTTTAATATCTGATAATGTAATTGTAAGTGAAGGTCTTGTGCCTATATTTTGGCTAAACAACTCATTCACTTGCTCTAAACCAATACGTTCTCCCTTAATTGTCACCATTGCAAAAGCATCATCAAAGCTAGCTAATAAAGGGGTTAATGCATGCGTATCTTTGCCAGTAAATACATTTTCAATCAAGATATGTAGATCTATAACACTCTGCAACGCTTTTTCCATGTGACTCATAAATTATCTCTCTTTTAATACTGCGATTAATGATAGTAGGCCGACAACCGCTGCTATCATGAAGGTATACTGATAGCGTAATAAATCATTTTGTACGGTGACGACACTAAAAATAGATACCAACACGACCGTTCCCACACTGAACGAAACTTGGCGATTAATATTCCATAGCACACTCCCTTGCAATAAATCCTTCCCTGAAAAATCAATTAATGCACTGATCTGAGCGGTATTAGTACACAACCCACCACCAGCCCCCATTAATAAATAAGCAGCAATGAGTAGAGGCAAATCTGAATAACTTGATACCCAAAACAGCAACATTATTCCTAAGCTATGAGTCGTCATTCCTGCAAAAAATAGCGTTTTCTTACCAACTTGGTGATAGAGGTAACCACCACTTAGCATTGATAGTAGTGCCCCCGCGGCATATAGCAGCATAAACATACCCGCCTGAGCTGCACTAAAATGCAAATTGCTTTGTAAGTTAAAAATATTGAGTAAATTGACACCTGTAAATACACCAGGTACTGCGTAATAAACAATAAAAGCATTACGCAAATTGCTATTTACGAGTAACTGAAAATTTAAAATGGGCGCCGAACATTTTTTGGCGTATTGAAGATATAAAACCAGAATAAAAGCGGAAAATAGAAAGCTACTTACGGCCAGCACAAGGCTATGATAGTCGTTATAAAATGAAAAGGATAACAATAAGAACAGTAAGCTAAAGCTCACCATAATCAACCCTATCACATCAGGTTTTTCTCTTTGTTGCCGCCCATCATTATTCACCCACCACCATGCTAAGATTGCCGCAAATAATGAGAAAGGCAAATTAGCATAAAATACCCAGCGCCACGATAATGAATCAATAATCATTCCCCCTACTGCTGGAGAAAATGCAGGGGCCGTTAAAGCGACAACCATAATTAAAGTTGAAATACGATGGCGCTCTTTACCTGGAAATAGCTCAAAAACGAGAGCCTGTCCCACAGGGATCAATAGCCCACCAGCAACGCCTTGAATAAAACGCCAAACTACCAAGCTATAAATTGAATGACTCAGCCCACACAATAAAACACTGACTGAGAATAACAGCATAGAAATACTGAGCAGTTTCTGGTTACCTAATTGCCCAGCGAGCCACAAACTCAATGGCATGATCAGGACTAAACCTAAGATATAACTATTAGCGACCCAAGCCACCATTGATTGGCTGGTAGAAAATGCTGAAGCAATATCAGGCAATGCAATCGCTGACATAAAAATATTAATACAGTCGATAAAGAAGCCGATTAAAAAAACAGTTGCGATTTTATATCGATAAGACATACCTACCTCCGGCGCACAAGAGTAGGTATTCCCCCTTTCTTTGTCGATATAAGAGGATTAAACTCATTGTTTAATAATGACAAACAATCAGACTGATTATGCAAAAAAACCTTAAGCAAATAACCACTTTTCTGCAAGTCGTGGACTCAGGCTCTTTTACTAAAGCCGCTGATATTTTAGGCATGAGCCGGTCTATGGTCAGTATTGATATCAAGCAGTTAGAGATACGGCTGAATGTCAGTCTGCTCATACGTAATACGCGCAATATTGCCCTCACCGAGGCGGGTAAGCATTTTTATGATGACTTTAAACGTATTCAACTAGAGATAGAAGAAGCGTTTGAAAGAAGCCAAAATTTAGCAACAAACGTCACAGGCTTACTGCGTTTTTCATCCACGAATGAATTTGGCCAACGTTATATTTTGCCTTTACTACCTGAATTTTGTCGCCTTTACCCGAAGTTACGCCTGCAATACAGCTTTAATTCATCATTAGATGATTTGGTCACCGAAAAATTAGATCTCGCGATACGTTTAGGTAATTTAAAAAGCTCATCACTAAAAATACGCAAAATAGGTGAATACCAAATCTATATTGTGGCGACCCCTGAACTATTAAAACACTATCCCGTTAAAGGTATTAACGATTTAGCACAAATTCCTTGGATAACTCATTCATTACTCAATTGGCAAGATACACAATACGTTCTAAAAAATACTCTAGGGGAAAAATACCCTCTTCCCATCATAAAAGGCCAATATGAATCGAATTCAGCGGCAGTGATCCAGCAAATGGTACTGGCCTCTCTTGGGGTCGCTATCTGTCCTGATTGGCTAGTCAATGATGATATTAATGCAGGGCGTCTCATTCGTTTATTACCTGAATTTTATCTACCTTCACAGAATATTCAGCTACTTTATCCCAATAGCACCACTCTACCTGCGAAAACACGCGTCTTTATTGATTACTTAGTTGAAAAATTTAGCCTATAAAAAAAGCCGTGTCTCATCGAAACACGGCCTTAAAATAGCATCGCGACTGTCAATAACGCTGGGTGCAGCTAGGCAACAAATGACTAAGGCGCTAGAGCACAGACTTGTGTGAGTGTGAGTCAGCGTCATCAGCAAAGCGTAAAGTATGACGAGTATATTAAAGGGCTATCCAAAACACCCCATTCGCTTTAATAGCCGTAAACTGCTGTAAGAATTCCTGCAAATTTTGCTCTGGCTCTAAGGTTGCAAAAGTCTGCGGATGCATAAACTTAGCCATGGCTTCAATAGCAAAAATATTCATTGGGTTATTATAGAAATTATGGTAAACCGCCATGACATGCTTATCTTTTACCGCTGTCAGCGATGAAATCCCTTGGCGATCGACAAGCTTAGCCAATTGCTTTTTAGCAACCGTTGCATCTGCATAATAACCCAGTTTAACGGCTGTTGAACGGCGATTAAAATTCTGCCAATCTGCACCGGTTAATAAATAAAAGTCAGGGTTTAGGGTAATAATGTTTTCAATTGAACTTTCAGCACCTTTAGCCGGAAACTTGTCTTCCACTAAGTTTTTACCACCCGCAAGGCTTGCTAAAACCCCAAAACCTGACCGACCGTAGAGCTGACAACAACTATCCGTGAATAAACCCGCATTAGCCTCAACTAATACCGATGGATAAGGTTTTTTCAATTGCTCTTCAATGGCGGCTAGCTTTTCTTGATACAATTTTGCAAAGCGGTTTGCACGTTCCTGAGTTCCTAATAATTCACCTAATAACACAATACTTTTTGGCGTGTTATTGGCGATATCCATACGGAAATCAATAAAAATAACCTTGATCCCTGCTGCTTCCAATTGTGGCATAAATTGGCTATCGCGCATCGCTGCATAATTAGATTTATGCATTAATACCACTTCTGGCGCCAGCTCAAGTAATTTCTCAATTTGAATGCCCGTCTCACGGGTTTTTCTTAGTGTTGGTATTTTGACTAACTCAGGAACCGCAGAAAAATAAGCCTGCTTTAAATCAGGCGCGTACTGTTCTAACGAATCACTCCAGCCAACAATACGTGAAAAAGCGTCTTGCCCCGCGGCAATATCGACCGACAAAATATCTCTTCCATCAATCAAAAATAATTTTTCGACAGGAAGATCAACACTCACTTCACGTCCTTGTAAGTCCGTAATTAATGTAGGCGTTTTAGCTGACGCAATTACACTGACTAAGCATAATAATCCGGTTAATAGCCATTTCATTCAATAACCTCATTGAGTCATAAAGATGAGCCATCAATAAGATGGCTCATAAAATATTCAACTTAAAACGTCACACTATAATTCAACGCAAAAGTTCTTCCTCTACCTTTATAGGTATACAGATCTGCTGCCCCATAACTCGGGCTATATAATTTAGGCGCACGCTGTCCCCAAATGGTGGTGTAATCTTCATCCAGTAAATTTTCTACCGCAAAACTGACTTTACCAACTGGCAATAAATAACTGCTTAAGAAATCCACGGTATTATAGCCATCGAGCTTGTTACCATCCGCATCTGAAACATTAAAGGTTTGCTGGCTTTGTAAACGTAGAGACCAATCATTAGGCTCCCATCCCACATAAGCAGTGACTTTTGATGGGCTAGCAAATTTAACGCTCCATTTTTCCCATTTACCATCTACTTTGGTTTCTGATTTTTGCAGGTTAAAGTTACTACCAACACTCCAATCACTATTATCGAAGAAATAATCAATCGCTCCTTCCACACCATAAATACGACGTTTATCTGACTTCATATAAATCGTCATATCCGTATTATTAATGTCATAACTTCTGTCTGACAATGAATAATATGCTGCAATCTGTGTACGTAGGTTCTCGCCGGTATAACGCCAGCCCAGCTCATAAGAGTCAACTTTAATGCCTTTAACTTTAGTATCATTAATATTAATACTATTTTCTAATGCCAAATGCCCATTAGCATCAGGGGCTGCTGCATATTTCCCTGTACCATAATATTTTGCAATATCAGGAATTTCGAAGCCTTGAGAGAAATTAAACCATGTTTGCTGATCTTCCGTTAAATTAATTAGTAGACCCGCATTAAAGAGTAAATTGTTATAATCAGTGTTCCCCCCAGGTACTGCATCGGCGGATTTTATCTTACCTTCTGCAATTTGCTGCTGTTGAGCATACCCAACAAAGTCATCCACTTTGTTTTCGGTATATTGATAGCGCACACCGCCGCTTAAAGTGAATATTGGATTAATATCGTAGCTGCTTTGTAAGAAAGCGGCCATATTGGTTGTGGTATAACTTGGATAACGCCCAACTTGATAGGCTTTTTTCAAATCCATACCACCTGATTCTTTCGCTTTATCTAAATTAAAGAACATTTGATTAGCACGAAATTGTTCGTGCTCAGCGTCAGCACCATAAGTCAGCGTCAGATTATCGACAGGCTCACTATTAAACGTCAGCTTAGTGCCATAGAAATTGGTTTTTTGATCGGAAGCACTAATGCTGGTCACATCCTTTGCTTTATTTAAAGCGGGGAATGGGTAAAATTTTTGTGATTCATCACGATAATAAACTTGAGCAACAAAATCTTGCCCCCAAAGGTCGCCATTTGAATATTGTAAATTCAACATATGGCGCTCAGTACCCGGTAAACGATCTGAGTTTAATTTGCCGCTATTATAGGCTTCGCCTTGGCCTTTCACCGCCGCAAAATCTTTGCCTAAATAAAGCCCATGTTTGCCATCGGACTCACTTTTATAATATTGAACCGTGGCTTGTAGCTGCTGATTATCATCAATATTAATAACCCCAGCGCCCATTACATCTAAGCGGTCAGAAAATTGTAGGCCTGTTTGTGTATTATCAATATTAATTGCCTTACCTTTGCCATCATACCAACCGCCATAACGTTGATAGGCAACAGATAAACGACCATGGGCGTTTTCATTACCCCCACTCATTGCCGCAGCAACATTTTCATCATGATCTTTGCCATTACTGAAACCGGTTTTTCCGCCAATTTGCAGGTCAACTTGTTTTTCTTCTTGGCCTTTTTTGGTGACAATATTAATTAATCCACCACTACTACCGCCACCATATAAAGAAGTCGCGCCAGAAATCACCTCAATATGGTTAATATTAAACGGGTCGATAGAATCTAATTGGCGGCTGTCACTGCGCGAAGAATTTAAACGTACGCCATCCACCATCACAATCATTGAGCGGCCACGCATATTCATGCCGTAATTAGTACGTCCTTGACCGCTAACACTCATACCGGGGATCAATTGTGACAGAATATCTTTTAACTCTTTTCCACCTTCTGCTTGCTGTTCAATTTCAACATTATCAATAACCCATGTGGTTTGGGCCATCTCCGACACACTTCGATAAGAACGCGTTGCCGAGACAGTCATTTCATCTTGTTTGTTTTCTGCTGCGAATGTTGCTGGTGCAATAAATGAAGCAAAACATGGAGAGAGTATCCAAAGATGCTTAATTTTCATGTGCCTAAGATCCTAATAGGTTGTCGTGTTTTTTTAAAAGCCGCGGCCGATAACATTACGGCTTTTTATCCGGCTAAATTAGCGGCTAATTTTAACTGATAACAAACATACTATTAAGAACTATTATCATTATTATGTCTTTTTTTAGACACTTTCGGCAGATAAGAAGATAGGAGAAGCAAAATATTTATAAATCAGAAAAAGAAATGCTGGAGGAGATCAGACAAAAAGCAGGTTTATCGGATTTTGAGCTACCATCAATAACAAGTTATGACTAAGTCGCTATGTCGTTGTCGAGCCAATTAAAACGATATATAAAACGAATAGTAAGGTGTTTGCCTTTGATAAACTAAAAACAAACACCACATTAACAAGGCTTTGATTTTGTACTCCCCATAATATTTCAAGTGACAACGTTATTGATTAGGTTCGCTCGTATTCGCCACAACATTTTGTCTGTGCCTAACGACTTACTCACTTATCAACTAACCTAAATTGAAATTATCTAGGGCATAAATTTAACTTATTTTTTTGACGCTAAGTAATCTTGTAACGTACCTTCAGGGTGCTTCTTACAGAATTCAACAATCTGTGGCGCTTCAGCAACGCTTTGCTCTGTTAACGCAACATAATCACCACCTTTAAATTGTGTATCCATATTGGTGATCCACAATGCAACAGGTGCCCAGCTTTGCGGGTTCAGGTTAATATATTCCTGACAAGTCATTTTTTCAGGCGTGACAATATTCGAGTCCGCAGCCATCGCATTAAAAGAGAATGCTGCCATAGCAGCTAAAACGCTAGAGATAACAATCTTTTTCATTATAAACCTCTTATGTGTATAAATAATGCATAACAATGTGGCTGTTTATTTTTATCACAAACTTATTAAAGTTTATATAATCTTATTTGGATGATAAAAATAGAAAACAAAAGACTTAATTTGACCATCTTTTTATAATTAACTTAAATTGATAAAATAGAAAAAAACTTTCATTTAAGTTTCTATAAGAGTAAATAAAAAATAATAATATAAACCTATCACTGAATCTAATATTTAAAATATAAATTGTTTATTGGAATAAATGAGCATAGAGATTTCATTATTTTTCTGTCCCCGGAAAATAACCGGCTAGCTTACTTAATGACCTAATTGATGATACTGCCACCTCTTTGTTAGGATCCTTGCATAGCGCCATTAATCTTACAACAGCATTATGTTGCTCAATCGTTGCTTTATAATCCCCTAATGCAGAAATAGCCGCAATTTTGACATCATCGTTACCTCTAAAGGTAAGCTCAATCAATGTGCTTATTATTTGTTTTTCCATGAGTTAGCCTGTTATAGTAAGAAATAAGTGAATGTACTTGGTTATTTTAAGTCAAATAACTAATTACATCCTACTGTATTCAAGAACAATTTAAGTGGCTAATTGGAAATTTACTCCCATTTATTATGTGTTTTAATATTTATAGCGATAGTTCAAATTAGACGTAAGATTTATAACATAAAATACTCATCGTTGGATGAAAGGGCACTATCCTTCGTTAAAAAACACGACTCATAGTTTAAAATCGCCATCCATACTCATTGCGTACTCAGAGAAGATCGCTATGTATAAAACCTAATTGTTGAACATCAAGTTGTTGTAATACTAAAGCCCGTTAAAAATGGGAATCAATTAACGATACCAGCCGTAAAATTGATATATTCAGGGCGAATAGATATAATGTGGAGTTATAATATAGAAAAATATGAAGGCAAAAATATTATGAAGTTAAAATCTATTGAAGATTAAGACAGGCACCTGAAACTACTAATTCCACCACATGAATACTTTAGAAGAGGTAACTTAATGATATTAATATAATTTCCATATAAACAAACCGTTTAAAAACAGCAAAAAAAATCTACTTAACCATTTCAAATTAAGAAATAAGTAACATTTGTTATATTTTAACTTACTAGTTATACTTATTAAATTCCAACACTTAATTAAGTGATCTTTTATTTAAAAAATCAACCAAGAATATATTAGCAATAACTCAATTAAATATTACCAAAAAAAATAAATTAAAATAGCAACCTCTCATATTAAATCAATATGAGAGGAATTACATTACTTAGCAAATATAGATAAGTCTAAAGCACCATAATAAACACCAGGCTCAATATAGTGTTCATCTTTGCATAAATTCCAATCTATAGTGAACTCACCACTATAATTATCATATTTATGTTCTAAATCAATATCAAAGGCTTCACCATTAAATAAAATATCCCCCTCATCATCACAGTCTGAACCATTCTGATTGATTATCCCTTCAATATATAAACCATTATCTTCATAATCTTCATTAATTAAGTAAAACTTATTTGGTTCGTCTTTTATTAGCCCAGTTTGCAATCGAACAGAGCCTAGAACAGTATTTCCAATGTTACTATCACAATCAATTTCAACAGTCACTCTTTCATAATCAACCAATCCTGTTGACTCATCAGAAGATAGATAAAACCTAGATGAAGTATTTCCATTCACATCGATTGTGCAAGCATCAAGAACATCAATGTTAAAAGAACTAACTAATATCTCAGATAAATCTGTAGTTCCGTTTGCTTTTGCCGTTAATGATGCACCATATAGTTGAGGAACTATTGTACCATCACTTAATGCTATAAAATATTCCCCAGGCTCTGCCAGATCCGGTGATATAAATTTAATTTCTGCTCCTGTTACAGTAATATCAGTAACTCGATCATCATTTGGTGAAAATAGTTCCCCATTAAGGTTTTCTGATGGGGAGTAACAATATGCATATGAACTAGACTGCACTAAATTATCAATCTGAACAACTTTACCATTAACAACTCTTACACTACCATTATCGTGATTACCATCTAAATCAACCCAACTGGATGTAGCGAAAAAACTTAATGAAAAATAACCCACATGTTCCATGTCACTATTTAACAAATGAAAGTAATATTGGTCATCTTCTTCATAAAGTTTGTCGCTATTTAGGCAATAGTTTCCATCATGGCTTATAGAGATAATCCCAAATACATCCCAATTCCTAGGATCTTCAGTAGGGCCAATTAAATTAATACTAGAACTAATTGATACATAAGATACTTCTGTATCCGGTGGAATAGTTACATCAATAGTATTAGCAAACCCTAATGAGCTATTCAGTAAACATAACGCTAAGATGGCCTTAACGACGTTTCTTTTTAAAGTCAATGCCATTATTTAACTCCTAAATTTAATATTCGCCATTTCACGCTGATTACTGACACGTTAAGTTAATTTTTCTAATTGGGTTGTCTTCCGTTACTGCAATATCTTTCAAATGAGAATAATGAGCACCACACGATGCACTGTGGCTATTTCCCCATTGGATCAGCAATGTTCCGGAATCAGGTAACCCACTCATATAAAGTTGGCCGTTATCACCCACAATACTGGTGTTTTCTTCATTTGTTTCATCATCAACCAGCTTAGCAATCGCCCCAAAAGGGATCACACCGTCTCGATAGGTTAGTGAAATCAGTGCCTGCATCCCGACACGTGTTGGGAATTTCGCTTTAACCACCGCGCCTTTCGTCGGGTAAACGTTTTGCGAGGTCTTTGGTAACGTCACATCATCGGGTAACGTATTTACATTCAAACCAATGGTATTTTTGGCGTATTCGTTCACGTTCGGGGCAACCGCATAACCAAACATATCAATTTTTGCATTACCTTGATTTAACGAGGTCCCATCCGCATCCGGTGCTTCAACTAACACCACGGAATTGCCTAATGTTCGTGCTAATGTCAGGCCACCTGAATGGATCACCATCCCACCATTGACGCCCGCATTCACAGAAGAAGAACTTGATGAATAGTTATATCCCCCAGAAAAGCTGCCTTTTGAGGTGTTGTAATTCAGACTAATGGCGCTATTACTTTCTTGGTTGTTATTTCCCATACTCTGTGAAACAGAATAAGACAAGTCTCTGTCCAATAATGAACCGTGCAGCCCGACTTGCTGGCTATAGTTACCGCGGTTGTTTTTGGAAATATAATAATTACTGCTCATATTTCGTAAGTGCTCTTCATTGGTAAATAAACTGAAAGGCACATTCACATTGAAAGAAATTTGATGGTTTTTAGGCCAATCATTACGGCTATCGGATTTTCTGTAGTCAATCGCATAACTGACGTTGTAATTCACCCCTTTAAAATTACCGTTATACCCTGTCGATAATTGGGTAGTTTCAGTATTGGAGTCCCAATAATCGGTACGACTGCCACTTAAATAAATCGAGCCATATTTGCCCAGTGATTGTGAAAGCGCGGTTCGGAAACTAGAACGTTGGCGTAATCCTAACCAAGGTGCCACACCATCATTGAGCTGATAATTATGTGTATTAAAATCAGAGAAGCTGAAGAAATGACGTGTGGAATAACGTAATGCGGTTAAATCGACATTAGTTCCTGTAGAGGTTAAGCTTTTTGAATATTTAATCCTAAAAGATTGACCTTCTTTTCGATCACCAGAGACAAAAGAAGCTGCTGCATGGGTAATATCGACGGACAAAGCGCCAAAATTCCCTAACGAAATCCCCGTCCCCATCACCCCAGAAAAATAATCTTTGGAGAATAAAGAGCCACCGTATAAGGTCACATCATAAGGCAAGCCATAAACCAAGCTACCCAACAAAAATTTAGCGCGTTTAGAAGAGCGCGTTAAATTGCCGTTATATTCTCCCGCCGTCACTTCATATTTCATGCCACCCGGTCTTAACATCACGGGTAATGAAGAATAGGGATAAACAAAGGTTCTTTCAGAACCATCTTCTTCACTGATATTGACCTGTAAGTTCCCTGAAGAGCCCGTTGGGTATAAATCTTTAATGCTAAAAGGCCCCGGTGCAACATAAGTTTGATACACCACATTACCATTTTGGCTGACAGTGATCCGCGCATTAGATTGTGCAATGCCATTAATTTCAGGAGCAAAACCACGCATACTGGAAGGCAGCATTTTTTCATTCGAAAACAGCTTAATTCCTTTAAAAGGAATACTGTCAAATACATTACTGCCCGTTGAACTTTCCCCCACCAACACCTCCCCCCGTAACGCGTTAATGGCTCGCATCACATAGGTGTTTGAAAAAGTCGACGTGCGGTTAGTGTAATTACGCCTTCCTTCTGAATTCGAATAGTAATAACGATAATTTGAACGCAAACGCCAAGCCCCTAAATTGACGCCGCCACGCAGGCTTAAAAAGGCATTATCATTATTTTGAGTTTCTCGTTGGGACTTATTACGGCTGTGACTCCCATTGAGCTGATAAGAAAGCAAAATTGCAGGGATCCCATTTTCCAACAGCCCTTCAGGCACATAACCATTAGCACGGTTATCCATATAAATTTGCGGAATACTGATTTCCATGCTCAGTTTAGACAAATTTGTTTTCACAAACGCGTCGGGAATATAATCCCCTAATGCGGTGATCGCTTCATCATCCGAAAGTTTTTGTAACGTTGGGATCGAGGCTACATTCACACCAAACTCACCGAGCATAGACTTAGTGAACTCAGCGGAAACATCACCATCATGGCCTTTTACGAAAGTAACATCCATGCTTCCCATATCTTTTTTATTGATAAATACCGTAATATTGTATTTACCTTCAGGAACCGTATTGGCTTTTTCAAATTGAGATAAATCGATTGAGTTCGGATCCATTCCTGACTGCAAAGATAATAGTTTTGGGTCAAAGTAATCCTCTGCATAAGAATAACCAGCAATGCCAAGACAATAAGAAATAAAGCTCAGATAAAAAATTCCACTTTTCATCTTAGACGAATGATATAATTTCATAGTTATCTCTCAGTGATTTTTTTTATAGTTTTTGGGTTTGCTCTGGCATTTCCAGCATGAATTCATTTAATAATCGCCATTTCACCGTGGCATTCGCATAATTCCCTTTCGGTAATGAATAACTTTGTTTGCCAAAAGGTGGAATTAATTTAAACAGTTGCATATTGTCAATTTGATATTGACCCACCGCTAATTTCCCAAAGGTTAAATAAAGTGGAGACTGGTTATCAACGATCAGTTTTCCATCAGAAACAGTAAATTTAAATTTATCTTTAACATTAACCATTTTAAGATTTTTAATCGCTTCTGGGCGATAATAAAACTTATAATGTAAAACTTTTGATAGAGTTAAGCTTCTATCCATTTTTTTAAATTTAACAGTATTTTTAGTTCCTTTCGGGGGAATAGACTTTAATCGAATAAAAAACACTGACTCCCGGTCTTGAGGTAATTTTTTTAAATTATCAATTTTTTTGATTTGCCAGTTATATTCTGACTTGGCCTCTAGCCGATATAAGGGTGGTGTAATCATAAAAAGAACTGAATCCGCTTTTTTCGCATTCAGCCCTGTCGACTCATCAGGAATGGCAATATCAGCTTGAACAAGATACGCATTTTCATCATTATTTTTTAATAAAAATGATAGTCCTCGGCTTTCTTGATGAAAAACCAATCGTTCATTAGGAAAGCGCAAGCCACTGCTAGTATTTTTTGCAATAGCTTGATGAAAGTTTAATAGACCTAAAAATAATATGATTAATGAAATTATTTTCATTTTTTAGCCTTACTTTCAAATATAAAAGGTTTAGTTGTGCCGCCATAATCATTCATTATTCGCCATGAAAAAGAACTAAGCCCCGCCATATCAGGTATCGTTATATGTGAATATGGAGCAACCATTTTATTCTTTATTTTACGATTATTATTCACCTTCATATCAACTAAAGTAGTATAATAAGGTGTTGGATTATTAATGGTTAATGTATTATTTTCATAGCTCACTGATATCTTTCCATACGAGTCTTTAACTGCCATATCTAAGTTTTTAGGCCGATAATAAAGTTTAATAACCAAATTTGTAACTATGGATAATTTTCCACTACCTTTTTCATCATTTTTCTTTGGTGGAATAGCTCTTGAGCTAAAATAAAATACACTCTCACGATCTTTTGGCAACAAGCTTAATGATGCAGGAAAAATACGCATCATAAAGGTTGAGTTTTTTTCAACTCTAAAAATATTAGGTGTAATAATAAAAAAATCGCTTTTTTTATTATCTACATCATAAATTTCATTCTGAACAAGAAAGGGAGATCCCACATTATTTTTAAATGTCACAGATGCAGATTTATCACCTTCATTGAAAATGATCCGGGTCTTATTTAAACTTAAACCAGCAGAATAAGTAAAAAAAGAGAGAAAAAATAAGAAGACAGTAAGCGTTATTTTTTTCATTATAATCGCCCTAATCTGAAAAATAGCTAAAAGTGACATGAGCGGTAAAGTCACCAACATCATCTTCCGAACAGCTTTGTCTAAGATCATAACAGGCTAATACTGCGGTTAAGATAATATGTTCATCTCCATCATCAATATCATCAAAAACGATATCTCCAACTGCAAAATTCTCTTGTTCATCTTCATCCATGATAGCGACACCAAAATAAGCATCGGGATCGCTATTAAAGACATAGCCATCAGAGCCATCAACAATACTTCCAGACGTCATTTGAATATAGCTGGTTGAAAAATCACCTTCACAATCTTGAAGAATAATTTCAAACTTTCTCCTCTGCGTTTGCTCAATAATGTCCTGCATTGATACAATGCCAAAATCAATTTCATCAGAAGCTTCATAAAGATCTTCGACAATAATGTCACAGGGCTCTTGATCAACATAAGCTGTAAATTCAAAACGGATCGAATCATTATCAGCTTTCACTGAAATGGAAAACAATAAACAAAATAAGAAAGAAAAAGTAACCCAATATTTTTTCTTATTATGGTATTTGTAATGAGAGTTCAATGGCAGCATCAATATCACCTGATGTTATGGTTTGATTGTCAATTTTTGCAGCAACAACTTCAAAATAATGCTCACCAGTCCCTGACTCGACGATTGCCTCATCACCAGAAAAAATCACTTCCTCACATGCACCATTGTCATCACCGCAATTCATCAATAAAAAACCCACATTGATCGCGCTATCTTCATACAACACGTTATTTTTTATGTGTGTACTGCTTAATGGTGTAATCACAATATCGATGGATTCGGTGTCCTCTGAGATCCCTTCACAGCTATATTCCACCGTGAAAGACTTGCGATAATTACTTTCTTCGCCCGGCTGCAGCGCGTTCAGTACACTGCTGCTAAAAGGCTCATCAAAAATAACTTCCTGATCGCTATCTGCGGCGAATTCACAAGTTGCATTAGCTACCGTACCACTAAAATAAATCGTCGCACTTTCATCAGCCAAGCTGACCTTAGATAGTAAAACTGCTGGCAATAATACCCCTAAAAAATACTTATTGAATTTCTGCTGAATAGCCATCATAACCCCCTAAATCATTAATTGCAGTCCATTTTGCTATTGCCCCTTTTGGCATTTTTAGGTCAAAATTAATACTTGAAAATGGTGCTATCATGTTATTTTTATTATCTGAACTAATAGTCATCACTTTATTATTCAGCGTAACGCTAAATAGACTGATGTAATAAGGTGAACGATTGATAACCTCAGTTTTATTACCAACATTTTTAAATACTAGCGATGACTGTGCTTCTTTGGCTGTTTGCTTTAAATCTGTAGGTCGATAAAATAATTTGATAATATTATCAAAACCGATAATTACCCCTTCGCTATTTTTATCTCTCGCTGGCACCATTCGTGCTTTAAAGTAAAAAACAGACTCTCTATCTTTAGGTAATTGATTATTGATCAACATAATGCGCACATCTTGCCTGCTCATTTTTTCTAAACGAAATAAAGGTGGAGCCACTTCAAAGGCATCGGGATATTGCTCACTCGCTATCGTGATTTGTGTCAGATAATTAATCTTTTCGTCATTATTTCTTAGTGTCACAGAAACACTTTTTTCACCTTGAGGATAAATAATGCGTGTTGCATCAATACCTACTCCAGCGGAATAAGCAAAGTTATTTAACAATAAAAAATTAACTAAAATAATAAACAACCAAATTTTTAATGACAGTGTATTTTTCATAAATTTTTATTAAGGTGATTACAAAATTTGTAATCACCTTGCTTTAATTAGTTATAAGCTACGCTAAAGATAACAGGTACATTCAGAATATCTGTATCATTAGCACCATTGAGTGCGAACAGGTCTGCCTGCATTGGTAATAAATTTACTGCGTTACCATCAACATCAGTTGCAGCGCCTTCATCATCCGTACTCATAGCCAGTGATTGATTAACACTGATTAATTGGTTTGGTTTAATTTCAGTGGCTGTGCCTGAAGCAGGATTGGTTTTAATTCCCACTGCTAATGTTTTTGCATCAGTGTTAGCAAAGAGATTAGGATTAAAGATACTTGCTTGACCATCTGCGTATAAACTTAATGCACCAGAAGTGGTTTCAGCACCCGCACAATTAGTTAATACTAAGTTGAAATCTTTATTAGCAATGGATGTTGTTGGACCTTGAGTCACGCTCTCAGTTGTGAAAACACCAAAGTCAACAATAGAGCCAGAGCTTGTTGCAATATCACAAGTTCCTTTCTGCAATTGTGCTTTAAAAGTTACCGTTGTTGTTGTTGCTGCCATAGCAGAACTTGCAACGCCAGCCGCTAACATTAATGCAGCGATAGATGCTAATTTAATTTTCATATTGAACCTCTTTTATAATGATATAAACGTGCGACACCACATAGAGACAGAGTTATTCTGACCCTAGATTTTTATAGAAATTACTTTATTACCCTTCAATGGGCATTTTTTTTAAAATAAATCACAATATTTGGATTTTTATATAGCATCATCAAATGATAAACAGAGATCATCGAGAATCATTTTTGATATTTTTCTTCTGCTAATTTAAAACTCAATTTTATTGATTTATTTCTAATATCAATTACTCGAATTCCAATCGAACGATCATCGATTTACTGTATTCTCCTGGAATAATATTCCCGACAGACTGAACCATTCCATAAATGGATTTCCTATCCAGTATTCCTTCACGCACAATCCAGCTTCCACTTGTCCCATTTATTGAGTTTTCCCATGGTACCCAAATTGTAACGCCACCTTGTGTATAGGGATTACCAGAACCATCAGCAGTAACAATAGATCCTGTAATTGTCGCATCCCCATTGCATTGGGTTGTTAATACCGTTGATTCATATTCTCCTGCCGAATTACTCGAAATAGTTCCTAAGTTAATATCGCCATCAATGTCAAAATTACACACAAGGTCATTATTTGGATCCACAATTGGTGGAATATATATAGGTGGATCGCCAAGATTATATTTCATTCCACAAGGGCCATTATGATGGTCAATATATGGAACTACATCAGGAGAATTTCCAGCACTAAATACATAAGGAGAACCTTGGTTTGGGCCCCCGGGAGGGCGTCCTGTTATTGGTGAGTAAAATCCTGCTGGCCCAGATACAACATAGATATTACCTGTAGAAGATTGTGCCTGATATCTAACAATGACAGGGTTTTCAGGCCCAGTATTACTAATACTGTAATAGGAACCTATAGATACTCCTCCTGAGTTATTGGGGCCATACATTGCTTTATATGACTCTTGATATATAGGTCCCATACCTGGTCGAAGTACAACAATACCAATAAATGCCTGACCTCCTAAGCACTCATTTGGAAGTGCGACTTCCATTGTTCCTGGAAAGGAGACTTGTAATTCACTGATAGTTCGAGTAACTCCATCACTGCCACGCCCTTGCCATGAGCGTCCTGTTGGTATTGATTGTGCATAACCAGTATGAACTATCTCATATTGAGGGTCTAGTACTGCACCAGTTCCTGCACCACCTCCTTGGCCGCTCCATAAATAGTCTGCTGAACCACCGTAACCATACGATGATATCATTGTAAAAAATAGAATAACTAATCTATTCATATTGTCCCACCATATTACCGAGTCAATAACTCAATACACATGATTAAAATAAATATTTATTTCTGTTTTCAAACAAAGGTGTTAATAAAAAAACCTAGCATCCATTGAAGAACGAAATACCAATAAAGAAATAGATATAATGAGTAACACCATTACATTATCTATATTCTATTACTCATAACTCAACGTATAAGTCATTATTGCTTCAAAATTTCCTGGCACTAAACTTTTATTCGCCAGTGCCTCTCGCTCACCTTGTACATAAGCCTTTAAACGAATGGTCATATCTCCATCTCTTAGAGGTACGGCATAATCAGTTGTTCCGTCTATCGGAATAGGACGCCCATCTAAATACTCCAAGCCAATTCCTGCCCCTTTTGCTTCGCTACTAGGAGTAAACATCAGTAACCCCTCACTATTCACAGGGCCTGAAAATGAGGCTTTTACTGTACTACCTAATGAGGTATCACAATCCTTTAGCTCAAACGTAATCAAGAAACCCGATGTGCGTGTAAAGCGGTATAGAGACTTAGTTGGTGTGACCCCTAAATAATAATAAGGATCTTCAGTACCTGGGACGATAGTGCAAGGTAATGCAATCAAGGTGCCTTTGTAGTGAATGTCGACTGTGGAATCCGCCCTTGCTGACCATGACGAAAACAGCAAACTCGACAATAATAAGGTGCAACTCCCTCTAAAAACTTTCTTCATCATCATCTCATTCACCTTACGGATAGCGTATTTCGACTGTGCCTGTGGCATAAAAATCACCTTCCAGTAAATCCACTGCTGGGTCTCTGACAGGAACAGCTGACAATGGAATGACAGCAGAGCCACCACTCGACATCACAATCGGGATATTGGCATCATCCGGCGCAACGACTTGTCCTTGATAATACAAACGGATTGCAAGGCCATCTCGATTAGTCAGCACGGCATTATTATCGAATGATCTGGCCTCCATCCCTGTATAACCCAGATAAAGTCGTACATCGTTCCCGAGGTCATCGCCGCAAGTGACTCTCAATGAGAAATTCTGCATGTAATTGACGCCATCAATTTTGGTGATCCCGACTTCATCAAAATCCACCATAATGGGATCATTGTCCCCCGTGATATCACAAGGGGGGTTGCCAATGAGATTGCCAGTAAAATTGACGCGTGTTGATGCATTCGTAAACGGTGCATTGAAGCTAAGCAGCAATATTGCCATCGCACACCAAGCCGCTGACTGATTGAATCGCTGAAGTTTCATTAGTTATACTCCACCGTCAGTAATGCGGAAGCGTCAAACTCACCATCATCCAACCCGACATTCGCATTTTTCACGGGAACAACCGTTAATGTGGGCTCATTGCCATAGGTAAACGGGATCTCATCATTAAATGAGAAAGGATGACCATTTTGCTTCACCAGTAGTCCTAAACCTGTTCTGTCAGTTCTTAACAATCGATAGCCGCCCGCCGTAAAATTTGCCCCTGAATTATTTTCAAAAAACAAATTCAAAGACGTTCCATTGACCGCATCATCGCAATGCAAGCTGTACGGTATAGGCTGCTCATACGCCACACCATCAATGTTATTGATGATCATGTCACCAAAATCGACCTCAATGGTTTGATTATTATTGATATCGCAGGTTTTCAGCTCCACAGTAAACTTCACCTCAAATGACAATCGATCCGAACCCGCTTGGCTTATCATTGAAAAAGCACCGCTGAGCCCTAATGCTACTGCACACAACCAAAACCGATGACTTACCATCCCTTTCATTGTTGACAGCTCCTATTACTCATACAGCATTTCAAAAGAAATCAGCGCAGAGTATGCGCCCGGCTGCATTTGTGCGGCAGTACGTACCGGTGAAACATAATAGGTCAACGTCGATTGCCCTGATGGTAGTAGCTCGGGGTTACTGTTACGATTTAATGGCAAGGTGTGCCCTGCCTTATCGCTCAGTACTAAACCAATTCCTTGTGCGCCCATCACTTTGGCAAAATCAGGCATCCACGGCACCGTTGGCGCAATAAAACGGATTTTAACCGCCGGTTGGGTGCTACTCCACGCGGTTTGCCCAGTTTGGACGTTTTCCAAGGCACTGTTCACTTCGATACAATCTTGCAGTTCAAGGTGAAACGCCGTTGCACGCCCTTTATCCCCCACGGCTTTCAGTTCCGCCGTTTCGGTATTGCCCAATTCAACCGCTTGATACGCCGAGGTCATCGCTAAACGGCACGGACTTTCGGTCAGTGAACCCGACACATACAGCGCACCGTTGGCACCATCGACCTGCCAGTTATCCACAGGACGATACAAACGCGTATTGTTATCTTCGGCCTGACTGCCCCATGAACAGACAAGTACGCTGCCAAACAACACAGAGGTGACAGCATGATGGAGTAATTTGTGTGTCATCGGTTATTCCTTATCGTCATGATGCAGACAAAGCAAATATAATGGTTTACGGTGTCGCAGGCTTATCGTTCGGTACCACGTGACATTGGCTACCTTGACATTGGAAGGTCAAGTTTGGACGCCCGCCGTAATCATTGATGTAAGTCACGACCGGACGCTGCCCTAATGCATTGGCACTCACCCCCAACGCGCTTTCACCAAACGGTGGCAACATGATGGGTTTAAATTCTTTTTTATCTTTGTTGTCCAATGCCTTAAGGCTTTCTGCTGCATTAATCACTGTCACATAATACGGCGTGGGATTTTTGACCATTACCGTATCGCCTTGTTTTTGCAGGGTTAATTTTTCTTGCCATGGTGTGCCCATTTTGGCCGGCACAATCGCTTTTGGTCGATAGAACATTTTTACGCGGGTTTGTAAGGCAATCTGTAACGTGTTGGGCTTATCGCTTTTAGGCGGTATTTCACGCAAGTTAAAGTAAAACAAGCTCTCGCGATCTTGTGGCAAGGTACTAACCGCTGGCAGGGCTTCGATTTTCACTTGGCTAGATTTGCCGGGCTCCACACGCTGCACTGGCGGCAATACCACCAATGGCGACGTAATTTTGTTGCCTTCAGCATCATCAATCCACGCCTGTGCTAGATACGGTAATTGTTTATTGTTGTTAGAAATGTTGAGTGACATCGATTTTTGGTCACCATTAAAAATCACCCGAGTACGGTCAAGACCAATCGCCGCGTGTGCCATGCTGCTTAACCACATCATGCCCATCACACCCGCTATCAAAGCGTATTTTTTATTCAGTTTCATGCTGTTATAACCTTTTTAATGTCATCTCGGAGACACCATCGCGTCACCGCAAATTCTGTTCATACCGTGCTAACGCGTGTTATCGCTGCGCTAACTGCTTTGCTGCTAGCGGAGTACACTGCAACAACAGCGATGGATTGTTGATATCGATACTCTCAGGGAAAGCCACTTGGCATCCGTCCTCGTCTCCCCACTGTATGGTCATTAGGGAATTTGGTTCAATACCGCTGATATACGCACTGCCGCTATCCCCTACGATGCCGGTGCTTTGGCCTTTTGTATTGAATATTTGCGCCCCAAACGGAGGGTAACTGCCATCCGGTAAGCGCAACACCGTCATCGCTTTTTGCCCTGCTACAACCGCAAATTCGCGGTAACCCACCGCCCCTTCGGTTAAGGTCACTTGCACCACCGATTGCTGTGCATCCACATCATCTGGCAGCGCGTTCAAGTCAATTTGTGCCTTGCTGCGGTAGTAACTGTTCATGTCACCAACCACCGCTTTACCAAACATATTGGTGGTAACCGGAGCTCCAAACCCTTTGACAGGCACATTAGCAATACCATCGGTGTCCACCAGTAAACGGGTTCCTCCAGGTATGCTCATGCGATGTACACCACCACCTTCTGCCGTCAGCGTGATCCCACCAGTTGCTGCTAACCCAAACGCGGTATATTGGTTATTGGCGTAACTCGCATTACCCGAGACTCGCGCGGTATCGCCTTGGTGAGTCAGATACGCAGTTCCACTCGCTCCTTTACGGTTTGATCCTACGCCCAATTGATAATTGGTACGCTCATCAATGCGGTCATGGTAAGTCACTCGATTGACCGTGTCGTAACGGCTGCTATTTAAGGAATACCCCACATTAGCACCATTACTCAGCGGGAATGAGGTCGATAAATAAATACTGTCATCCGTCACTCCGTTATACATACTGCGGTTTGCCGACAGGTTAACGCTGACATTCTTAATCGTTCCCACATCAAAATATTTGGATAACGTCAGGCTGTAATAGTTGTTTTCCGGTCGATCCCAATAGGTTTGGTGGTTGTAGTTCAAATATACAGACATACCGATATCACGGAAATTTTTGCTCAGTGAAATGGTGTACAGCTCTTTGCTACCACCATAACGAATACCTGTTTTCCTTGCCTGTAAGAAGTCTGACATACTCATAAAGTCTCGCTCCGAGAAGCGATAACCCGCGAATTGAATTTGACTATCAATAGCATCAAAACGTTTTGCGTAGCTGACACGATAAGATCCACCGTTAATAGTGTTTTCACCTGCCAAACGCGCAAACGACTGAGTCACATCGAATGACAACGCACCGAACGCCAGTAAGTCTCGACCAATACCCGCTGAAATCGCTTGGTAGTTTTTGCTGCCAAGCAAACCACTGAACAGTGACCAACCGTTATTCACCCCCCACGAAAACTCACCAGTGATAAAGTTATCACCCTCTTTGTGCCGGTTAACATCATTCGGCTGACCCAATGCCAACTTATATTGAAGCTGTCCCGGACGAGTTAGGTAAGGTAAGTTAGCTGTATCGAGTTGATACTCTTGTACCGTACCATCTTGCTCTTCAATTTTGACGCCCAACGTACCACTAATCGCATCGCTCAAGTTTTGAATACGAAACGGCCCCGGTGCCACTTGTTCGGTATAAATCACACGCCCTTGCTGGCTTATCGTCACCGTCGCATTGGATTGTGCGATCCCTGTTACTTCCGGTGCGTAACCGCGTAAATTCGGCGGCAACATGTTCAAATCCGAGCGCAAACTGGCGCCAATAAAACGGAATGAATCAAACATATTTGAGTTCAGGTAATCTTCACCCAAAATCAGTTTGGCTCCGAGAGCCGGCAGCGCACGAAAGGCGTAAAATCGATTCCATTGAAAATCACGATTGATAGCTTGGTTTGAGCCTGTTGCATGATTTAAACGGCCTTGCCAATCTGCACGAAAACGCCATGCACCTAAGTTTACCCCCGCCACCCCGTTACCGTTTAAGGTGTAGGTATTATGACCTTTGTTGTGCGGGCGATAAGTGTTACCGTTAATGTTGTAATCCAACAAAATCGCAGCAATCCCTTCATCCCAACGCGATGGTGGATCCCAATTAGGAGCCGTATACTCCATGTAAGCTTGTGGAATACTCACGTATAAGGATGAAGTTGAGAGATCCCCACGCACCTGTATTCCCGGCAAACTTTCCAAATTTAAGCATTGGTCATCGTGCCACCATGTCAGCTTTTTCAAGCTGTCTGCGGTC
This sequence comes from Providencia sp. PROV268, assembly GCF_028477805.1. Taxonomy (NCBI): domain Bacteria; kingdom Pseudomonadati; phylum Pseudomonadota; class Gammaproteobacteria; order Enterobacterales; family Morganellaceae; genus Providencia; species Providencia sp. PROV268. The sequence continues at coordinate 99,131 of NZ_JAMPLW010000018.1, read as the reverse complement.
AGCCCTAATTGGGCAGTGATATCGGGTGATAAGCACGGCTCACTGCCTTGAGGATCATTCTCAGGGGGATAAAATGGTACTTTCACTTCTGGTAACGTATCGTCATTGACCTTAAGCGCTAAGCTATAGGTTCCTGGCATCACATAACCAGCACGCGAAAAATGTTCTAGATTGATATTTTTTTTGTCTTCCACATCCAATACATCCATATTGAATTGGATAACATCAGATGATGCCAATGCTATCTGGCTTTCACCCAAAGCAAACGCAATGGACAGCGACAGCAATGCAAGGCGAAAATAAGTAGCCTTTGGTGAAGACATAAAAAATATCCCTCGTGAACATTCACAATAACAATAAAGAGAAAAATAAATTCAACCGGCTTAATTAGTAATAATCGACTTTAAAACGGATCAAGCTTTGGTAATATCCTGCTCTTAGTGGGCGAGAGTCAGAGACTAACCGTAATTGATAAGCTAATCGCATACTCGGCGGTACAATATCTTGCTCCGGAGATGCTTCCCCCGGTACCACTTGACGCGATTGTGCATCTTGCATAAGTAACCCTACGCCGCGCGCTTCACCAAATACTTGAAACAACCCGTTATCGGAAGGTCCATCAAAGGTCATGCGCAAGGCACGCCAAGTTTGAGTCGGATCACTGTGTTTGACTAAATCACAATTAACTAATTGAATTTCAAAATCTTGTTTGGGGCCTTGGCCTTCTTGACGGATCGTACCAATCGGCAACACACCCATATCAATGATTTGGTCACGTGATTCCATGGCAATTGTGCAGGCAGCATCGGTGATTTCACCGTTCATAGTCACCGTACCTACACCTTGCCCAGCTGCGTGCACCAAAGGTGAGGTAAAACTCGTAGTGAGGAGTAATACACTCCATCCGAATACAGCTTGACACCCCATGGTTTTACCCTCCTTTGAATAACACACTAGTGTTCTGATTACTCGTAGCTCATTGTGAAGTTAGCGAGTGCTGTAAATTCACCTGGAACAATAGTTTTGCCATCACCTTTCAAATAAGCAGAGAACAGCAGTGAGTTATCACCATTTTGAATTTTTAAGTCAGTTCCAGCAGAGCCATCTAATTTCACTGGTACACCACCCAGACCTGCAATTTGAACACCTGCGCCAGATGCTTGACCTTGAATAGCCAGTGAATCAGCTAAGTTAGGATTCACACCACCCGTAAAGGTGACGGTCGCCGTATTGTCTGTCAGCGTGGTTGTATCACAGTCAACCAGCTCAATAGTGAATGGCACTGGACGAGAAGTACCACCATCGGCTAATTGTGCTGATGCTACCTGACCTAGGTTAACCGTTTGGTCTGTAGACTCTGGCGCGATACCACATGCGGCTTCAATGATTGAGCCGTAGAATGTCACAGTACCTTGACCTGCGCTGACTGGAGCAGCCATAGCTGATGCGCTCATTGCGCCAGAAATCAGAGTTGCTAAAAGAATCTTTTTCATATTGGTTACGCCTTTACGATGAACACTAAAAAAAGTAAGCTATTAATTAGCTCACTTGGTTAAATAATTAATAGAATTTATTTATTAAATAATAAATAAAAACAAATAAAATACTTTCTGAGAACAGAAAGTATTTTCTTTATTCTCAGTTAAACATAAATCTTTAATAGTTTATTATTTGGTCGACTATAATTAGCCAACCAAATTATTCATCTTTACTGAAAAAGCATCCTCACCTTTATAGTAAGGAGATGGAGGTAAAAACAAATTAATATAATGAGAACCAACTTTTTTTTCTGTATCATTAACATTAAGATAAACAGCACTAAAGAAATTACTTAAACTACAATCCAATTCATGCAAAATAACAAAGAGGGTATCAACATTAATATTACACACACCTCTTTCATATCGAGATATTTGCTGCTGCGAGACATTTAGTTTTTCAGCTAACTGTTTTCCTGTTAACCCTCTCTTTTTCCTTAAACGAAATATCTCTTTACCAACAGCAATCATAAAAATATTTTTTGACACTTCATGTTCCACTATCATATTAGGCCCTCAATTCCTGATACAACAAACTTCATTTATTAAAGCCCGCTTGCACGAAAATATTTACGCCTTGCTCTGTTGCAGATAAATTTACTGTACCTGCTGCTCAAAATCAAACAAAGCTATATCTACCAAGCAGTTATTGATATAAGTTAAATATCCAAATAATGAGTAATTCAAACACAAAAAACCACATTAGCTTGGTACATTCAACACTCCTATTAAGAGAATACAAATTAGACCAGAATTATATATTACAAGAATCCCAAAAAGATTTAAAATTAGATTTATAATTCTGAAATTCATATTTTTTCAGAATTTAAGTAATAACACTTAACAAAAAAAATATATGGAAAAATACATCAATCCAACAAAGCAAAATAAACTCAATAAAATCAATACATTGAATAGTGTGGTAATTTTAATTAACACTTCAATTTTAGATATAATATTTTGCAATATCTGTAATATTGTTCTAATCAAACTAATTGTTTAGGATTAAATAAAACAGAAGTTTATTTTTACTTCACGTTTTTTATTTATATTCTTACAGAGCTATTCTTAATTAAAAAATTATTATTGCTAACTTCATCACCTTTAGAGAAACCATCATTAAATGACAATCACTTTATTATTTTCGAGATCATATTATGAAGATAGCTGCTCACCATACAAATTATCTATTAATATCTTTACAACACTTATTTTTCATATTCACTATCCTTGAATAAAAGCTCCCCCCTCTGACCTATTGACATTTACTCATGAATACAATAAAAAATGATGAAAAATATAAATTAGAATGAAATTAATGATATTGCTCAAAGTGGAATTCAACTACCGAAATGGAGATGAAAATCGCTAAACAATAAAATTTAAGTGCTAGATATCTTTAAGAAGCAGTATAAAACCCCATATCTAGAAATAAGAAAAAATGAATATTTTAATTTGATTGATAATATAAACTTGTTAAGTCAACGACTCGAAGAATCAGAAAAAACAAAAACCAGCGCTGAACTGGGCGATAAAGATGCACAGCTCAACCTTGGCTTAATGTACTATCAAGGAGATGGAGTTCCTGTTTCCATTGAACAAGCACAGAAATGGTTTATGCGTGCAGCAGAACAGGGCAATGCATATGCACAATATAACCTTGGCTGGCTCATGCAAAAAGGTGAAGTCGAAAATGCTTCTCCTTATGCGGCACGCTACTATTTTGAGTTGGCCTGCAAAGGGGGCTTAGAAAAAGCCTGCTTCGCGCTAGAAAAATCGCATAGCGAACATTTCTAAAACAGCCTCTCTATTTAAACGTTAATGGGAACTTAAATCCCATTAACTTTTCCCAATGTATGTTTATTCAACCTATCAGATAATCTGCAAATTTCTTGATGTTGCCGCTAAAAAACAAAAAAAGCCCTATTTTTCGTTCTTAAGAATGATAGTCACCTTTCGTTATTTCACCCTAAAATCGACAAGTAATTATTAACTTTTTATTAACATTCACCGAAGGTACTGCTTATTATTGACGAGGTGCTTAAATGAACGAATCGCTGCACACACAAGATGTCAATGCCATGCCACCAAAAGTCATCCTAAAATCTTCATTGAGTTTACTACTCGCAATTATTATTTTTGCGGCCATTGCCCCAGGTATTTTGATGACAGCGCCGGCAGTTGCAACTCAATTGGGCTCTCAATGGCAGTTATCGGCCGATAAAATAGGTTATCTTTTTTCAGCAGAATTAGGGGCTATGAGCTTTGCAACTGTTCCTGCTTGGTATTGGATCAACCGTATTAATTGGCAAAAAATAGCCATTATCTCTGCCATTATTTTTATCATAGGTAACCTACTCTCTGCTTTCGCGGCCACCTATATCACCTTGTTAATTTTTCGCGTCATAGCATCATTAGCTGGTGGTACATTAATGATCCTGTGTATTTCATGTGCCGGAAAAACAGAAAACCCGAGCCGCATGTACGCTTTTTGGGTTTTAGGTCAACTCGCATTAGGTACACTTGGACTACTTGTCTTACCACCGTTATTTGAACTCTACGGATTACGTATCGTTTACTTTATTCTCGCTGCTTTTATGGTCATCTTTTTTCCATTAATTCGAGCATTTCCTAATGTGATAATGGAAAAAGATCAACATCATTACTCATCAACTCACCCGCGAAATGCATTTATTAATAAGGCGATGGCCATTATTGCGATACTCATTTTCTATATTTGTTTGAGCCAAGTTTGGACATTCATAGGTGTATTTGGCCAAAATAGCGGGCTAGATGCTGAAGAGAATGGTCAGATTTTAGCGATCGCCACCATTTTAGGTATGGTTGGTGCGGTGATTGCGGCAACTGTTTCTAATCGGTTTAAAACCAATAAATTAGTGTTTTTAGGATATGGATTATTAATGGCAAGTATCTTGTTATTGATTGGTTCACCTACCGTAATACGGTTTATTGTTGCCGCCTTATTGTTTAAATTCACATGGACATTTGTCTTACCTTTTATTATGGGAGCGGTCTCCCAGCTTGATACCAGCGGTAGGCTCATGAATAACATAAATTTGGTAATTGGTGGTGGAATGGCTATTGGCCCTGCCATTGGTGGATATATTTTAGTCAATTCGACACAAATGTTGACCTTTATTAGTTTTGCAGCGTTATGCACCCTATGCTCATTCGCCTTAGTTGCTTACTTTATAAAACAGTCAAAGTCATAATTTAAGTTATAAAATAATAATTTTCTTACTTTTGATAAGTCGAGGTTTTCTTCACATTAATGATAACGTATGACTCTATCCATTTTCAGTAAGCTCATTTTGTCTTATGAGGAAATATTGGAAAGTGGTTTTCTCTCAAAAAATTGTCATGGTCAATAAAATTTGCCCACAGCACTTGAGCTATCGCGAATTATACAGAAGGTCTAGTATCAGCAGTGCGGTAGCTTTCTTGAATTGTATTGTGTGCTTGCAACCGGCTGATTTTTTTATTCATCGGTGAGGCTTATTGTGAATGCCTTTAGGCTTTCACTTGAACTGCCTGCTATTCATCTATGGTTGATTAACGCATTGATAGCTTTAGATACAGTGTTATTTTAGCCTAGACCCCGTTAAGTGACCCCAAGTTAAAATTCAGCACTGAGATTACATGAACCTTATATGTTATCAATATCCTCTGTTGAGTAATGAAATACTCGTTCCCTAGTTCAAGTTGCTAAATTAGCTATATCACGACAATCGCACCATTTCCTTCTGTGTGAAAACAATAATACCGCCAAGGTAGCAATTCAAATAGATAGTCGCTATCAAAAACAATTTATTTATCGAAACGTTCAAATATTTATAGCTGTAAAAATATACCGATCGATAACGAACCTATAAAATCACTCATTCTCAGTTCGCTTTTGTCAACTTGATAAGATTATGATTGTATGATTAAGGTAGGCGCTTTAACATTAAGGAGCTTTTTACCTAACTCCTACAGTTATTTTCAAAAAGAAACTATTTCTACAACACAAAATATAGTAACCAAGCGTTAATAAATTATTGTAATTGTAGAAATAGTAACATGGACAAAAAATTAAACTTCAGAGTGCACAACAACCATATTAAAGTAAAACCTGGGAGGACAACACTTTATATACATTTATGTGCAAACTAAATTTAAACAATATATTTCAATCGTCGTTACACCTAATTCGGGATTAATAATATTCCAGCAATTTTAAATATTCAATAGCTTAAAATTCCCCAAAAACCCTTTAAAGTTGTAATATTTAAATTATAAAATTAAAAATACTCATTAATAATCATGAAGTTAAGAAGCCAGAACAAATTAAAACAAACTTATTACAAAAGATTTCAAAAAAATAAAAAAACACCATTTAAGACTAATCTCACCATAGAACAATAATCACATAAGTAAAAACAACTATAAAAATACGAAAAACTACAATTACAGAATATAAAAACGCAACAAAGGATAACTAAATAGATTTAAACACCACATAAATACCATAATATATTTTTAAATTCCATTAATTATAAAAAATTAGACCAATTAACAAGAAAAACACTTCTTTATATAAAAATATTTCTTTCTCACTTTAAATTTTAATTAATAATATAATTTAAAATCTTAACAGATATATGTTTTTTAAAATTAATCGTGATTTTTATGAGGGGATTTTCTTTAAACCAATGTGCATGATTAAACATACAACAAAGTTGTCATCACGAAACACCTATAAAATCCATCAATCTGATCACTATTAAGAACATTCTCAATGGTGATTTTTATAATTAATTAAACACTCATAAAGGAATAGTTTTAATGATTATGGGAATACTTCTTTCTCATTTAAAAATAAACATTACTCAACCAACCTTAAATAGATAGTCTATATATGACAATCAAATAAAAATAAACTATATCTTGTAGAAGTCAAACTCCCATTAGCAGCATAAAGAAATACTTTTATCATTAGGTCCTTAACTGGAACGGATACCTAATTAATCTTGAAGCGAATAGTTTAAATTCATTATTTTCAATAGATAGGGAGAACTTCAGTGAAGAGATTTCTTGAACTAAAGGAATAGGATGGAAACAAAAAAGCCACTTGCTAAGAAGTGGCTTAATGCGCTGATTTAACAGCTAAAATTTGGTGGCCCCTACTGGACTTGAACCAGTGACCAATCGATTATGAGTCGACTGCTCTAACCAACTGAGCTAAGGGGCCAAAGTGGAAGCGATTATACGTGCTGTTTTCTCTCAGGTCTAGTCTTTCAAAACTGTATGGTGATTTTCTACGCAATTCCATTTTCTGCTTTATCATTCAGCAAGATATCATTACTCAAAATGATAACTCTTGTTCAAAGAGCCGCATTTATCCCTCTTCCCTCTGCCTTTTAAACAAGTATTTTTACAACTCAGCACTGATAACAACCAAATGCTATGCATAAAAAATCAAAAAAATTAGTCTAACTATATAAAAATCAAACGATTTAATTGATAATGACTATTTCTTAAACAGAAAACAGCACCGATTAACCAACCTCTCTTATTGATTAATCACAGAGACTTATTTTTTATAAACTCAGCGAATGGCTACTAGCGAGGTTTCTCCAATTGCCACTGTAGATGGTGTTTTATCGATGGCCACTCTGACGCAATAATACTGTATACGCAGGTATCCCGTAATTCACCAGTACGAGTATACATATGACTTCTTAGTACCCCGTCAAGTTTAGCGCCCAGTCTCTCTATCGCCCTTCGACTTTGCTGATTTAAAAAATGAGTTCTAAATTCCACGGCAACGCAAGATAAGGTTTCAAACGCGTGTTGGAGTAACAAGAATTTCGCTTCTGTATTAATTGCAGTTCGTTGAACTTCTCGACTATACCAGGTTGCACCAATTTCAACTCGACGAGTCTCTTGGTCAATTTTATTGTAGGCGGTCATCCCAACAGCTTTACCTGATTTTTTATTCATCACTGCAAAGGGTAGCATTTCTTGTTGCTGATATAGCTTTAAACGCCGTTCAACATCTTTAGCAAGGTTTTCTGGTTCAGGTACTGAGGTATACCATAGTTTATGTAAACTATCTCGTTGAATAATTTCCATAAACTCAGAGTCATATTGGTGGGACAGCAGCTCCAGTTTTACAAAGCCCCCTTCAAGTTCTATAGCCTCGCAAATCGTTTTCATCGTAACCATCCTTTTTCGTACAATGGTAAAATAGCTTTACTGGTTAAGTTCCCTAATAGCCACCCTGTTTTACACGCCAATTATGACAAAAAAATAAAATCGCCTGTGCCGACCTAGACTACCTGCAATTTACCAATAAATCATATGATAAATATCACATTTTTTTAACATATTTTTCTATTGTTCCCATCATTGCGCTAGAGTTAACTCATCTGACCTGTTAATAAAACCCCGCAGGGGAGCAAAAATATGAGCAATTTTCCACATCTTTTTACCCCACTGAATTTGGGGCACACAGTACTAAAAAACCGTATTTTAATGGGTTCCATGCATACGGGGCTTGAAGAACATCCGGAAGGAAGCCAGCGTTTGGCTCATTTTTATCGGTTACGCGCAGAAAATGGTGTTAGCTTAATAATTACAGGAGGGATCGCACCAAATAAAGAAGGTGCCTTAACCGCTCATGGCGCGGTGCTCAATACTCCGGAACAGTTGCCTTTTCACCAAGAAATCACCCAAGCAGTACACAGCGCTGACAGTAAAATTGCTTTGCAGATCTTACATGCGGGTCGTTATGGTTTTCATCCTCATATTGTTGCCCCTAGTGCCATCCAAGCTGAGATCATTCCATTTACCCCCAACGCTCTCACAACAGAACAAATTAATAAAACGATTAATGATTTTGTCACCACAGCAAAACTCGCACAGCAAGCAGGCTATGATGGCGTCGAAATAATGGGCTCAGAAGGCTACCTTATTAATCAATTTATCGCCAAGCGCACAAACCATAGAACTGATGAATGGGGAGGAAGCTACGATAATAGGATCCGTTTCCCTCTCGAAATTGTCAGTAAAATCCGTCAGGCAGTGGGTGAAAACTTTATCATTATTTATCGCCTCTCAATGTTAGATCTCGTAGAGGAAGGTTCCAACTGGGAAGAAATTGAATATTTAGCGAAAGCGATTGAGCAAGCTGGCGCAACAATGATCAACACAGGTATTGGTTGGCATGAAGCGAGGATCCCAACTATTGCAACACAAGTACCACGTCATGCATTTAGCTGGGTAACAGAAAAATTAATGGGAAAAGTCACCATTCCTTTGATCACAACGAATAGGCTCAACGATCCCTTTGTTGCCGAACGGATCATTAGTTCAGGTCAAGCGGATATGGTATCGATGGCTCGCCCATTCCTTGCCGACGAAGCATTTGTTCGGAAAGCACAAGAAAATCGTGCTGATGAAATCAATACTTGCATTGGCTGCAATCAAGCCTGCCTTGATCAAATTTTTAATGGCAAGCTCGCTACCTGCCTAGTGAATCCTCGGGCCGTAAAAGAATTGAATTATCCCGATGAACAGGCGACACAAATAAAAACAGTAGCCATTGTTGGTGCAGGCCCTGCCGGACTCTCTTGTGCCATTTATGCAGCCAAGCGCGGTCATAAAGTGACTTTATTTGAAAAAGCCAATCAAATTGGTGGCCAATTTAATATGGCTAAACAGATCCCCGGAAAAGAGGAGTTCCACGAAACAATCCGCTATTTCTGCCGCCAACTGGAAATTCTAAATATTGAAGTCAAGCTTGAACATCAAGCGCATATTCGTGACCTTATTGGTTACGATGAAGTTGTTATTGCAACGGGGGTTGTGCCCAGAACCATTAATCTAGAAGGGCGTGAACACGAGAAGGTACTCTCCTATATTGATGTACTAACTGGAAAGCGCTTGGTAGGCCGTTCGGCTGCTATCATTGGTGCCGGGGGAATTGGCTTTGATATTGCTGAGTTTTTAAGCCAAAAAGGCCCAAGCAGCAGTTTGAATATATCGTTATTTAATCAAGAGTGGAATATTGATACCAGCATCAATTCGACCGGAGGAATATTGAGCCAATCTCCTCATCCTATCCCCTCTTCTCGCCAACTCTATTTGTTACAACGCAAAAACAGTAAAGTTGGCGCTGGGCTAGGTAAAACCACAGGCTGGGTTCATCGTTTATCACTCATGAAGCGTGGCGTGCAGATGTTTAATGGTGTTGAATATATGCGAGTTGATGATGATGGCTTGCATATTCGCTATCAAGATAAAATACATTGCCTCCCCGTCGATAATGTCATTCTTTGTGCAGGCCAAGAGCCATATCACCCATTAAAAGAGCCTCTCGCAGAGCATGGGATTCAAGCTCACGTCATTGGTGGCGCTGATGTCGCTGCTGAGCTTGATGCAAGAAGAGCAATTGAACAAGGAATGAAAGTAGCCTATCAGCTATAAAAAGCGCCATATTTATAATGCTAACCTATAAAAAACCCGCTATCCGTCAGCGGGTTTTTCTATGGATATTTATCGAGACTAAACTAGTCTTTTTGTGATAATTGCGCTGTAGGATCAGCCAATTTCTCATCTTCAGCAAGGCAAACCGCTGCTGTAAATAGTACATCAGTCGAAGAGTTAAGTGCTGTTTCTGCTGAATCTTGCAGCACACCAATCATCACCCCAACAGCAACTACTTGCATAGCGATTTCGTTCGAAATACCAAACATGTTACAGGCTAATGGAATGAGCAGTAAGGAGCCACCCGCAACACCAGAAGCACCACATGCGCAAACCGCAGCAACCACACTCAGTAAGAGCGCTGTCGGAATATCAACAGGGATCCCTAAAGTATGCACTGCCGCTAAGGTCAGTACTGTAATGGTAACCGCAGCCCCGCCCATATTGATCGTCGCACCCAGAGGAATAGAAACCGAGTAGGTATCTTCATGCAAATTCATGCGACGACACATCCCCATATTCACTGGAATGTTTGCAGCAGAGCTACGCGTAAAGAAGGCGGTTACACCACTTTCACGTAAACATGCGAAAACGAGTGGATACGGATTACGTTTAATTTTCCAATATACAATCAGAGGGTTAACAACTAATGCCACAATCAGCATACAACCAATAAGCACAGCGAGAACATGGAAGTAGCCTTTTAATGTTGCAAAACCTGTTATTGCGATTGTTGAAGAAACGAGACCAAAAATCCCAAGAGGCGCTAAGCGGATCACCACTCTAACAAGCTGTGTCACACTTTCTGAGAAGTCTTGAATCAGGTTCTTAGTCGTCTCGCTAGCATGGCGTAAAGCGATACCTAAACCAATCGCCCATGCGAGGATCCCGATATAGTTCCCCTTGATCAATGCATCGACTGGGTTAGCAAAAATATTCACTAACAAGCCTTTAAGCACTTCTGCAATATTTCCAGGAGGTGTTAACTGAGTATCACCGAGTGCTAATACCAGTCTGGATGGGAATATAAAAGAACCAATAACGGCTACCAACGCCGCGAAGAACGTACCTAATATATACAATACTAAGATAGGACGGATATTGGTTTTTTGCCCTTTGCGATGATTCGCAATGGATGCCATGACCAGTACCCAAACGAGTATAGGAGCAACCGCTTTTAGCGCACTAACAAACAAATCGCCCAATAACCTAACATTTTTTGCTGCTGATGGCCATAACCATGCCAATAAAATACCTGCGATCAGGCCTACGAGTATTTGCTTAACTAAGCTACCGCTCGTAATAACCTGCCATAACCCTGTTTTGTTTGTTTCCATAAGAGACCCATACATTATTTATCTTTATTAGGAATTAAATGTGTTTGCTCTGCCAGTATAAGGAATAAATACCTTATGGAAAGGCGATTATTTTAAATATAGACAATAATTTTTTTATTTTAACAATATATTTACATATCTGTGATCCTAATTGTATTTTGTTTCTTATAGTAGGATAGGAAACTGAGAAATCTATGATATTTTTCAGTCTGTTAAAGAGAAAAAGCACTCGGTTTTTATGCCGAGTGCTTGAGTTAATTAAGCAGTGAAAGATTAGCCGTTAGAAGCGTTTCTTTTATTAACGATAACATTAATCACTAAAGTGGCGACTAAAATTGTTGCAACCGTCCCCAAAGAGATGATCGTTGGAATGTGATAAATATCCATTAAAAGCATTTTCACACCGATAAAGGTCAAAATCACCGCCAAACCGTACTTAAGCATAGTGAATTTTTCAGCGACCCCAGCCAGTAGGAAATACATTGCACGTAAGCCTAAAATAGCAAAAAGATTTGAGGTTAATACGATAAACGGATCCGTGGTGACAGCAAAAATAGCGGGAATGCTATCTACCGCAAAAATCACATCGCTGATTTCAACAAGGATCAAGACTAAAAAAAGTGGTGTAGCAAAAAGTAACCCATTTCGTTTAATGAAAAACTTTTCACCGTGTAATTCATCAGTCATGCGTAAATGAGAACGAACCCACTTTACCAAGGGCTTATCGGTAATTGGAGAGCCATCTTCCTTTGTAAAAGCCATTTTGATACCTGTAAAGAGAAGGAACAGGCCAAAAATGTAAAGAATCCAACTAAATTGAGATACGAGCCAACTGCCTGCAAAGATCATAATGGTACGCAGTATAATCGCACCGAGTACCCCATAAACTAAAACACGTCTTTGTAGGTTCGCTGGGATCGCAAAATAGCTGAACAACATTAACCACACAAATACGTTATCAACCGCTAAAGCTTTCTCTAATACATAACCCGTTAAGAAAGCCGTTGTTTGGCTATTAGCAAATTCAAGGCTTACCGTATCTTTGAGATACCACCAAAATCCCCCAGCAAACATCAATGCTAGCGTCACCCACACCGTGCTCCAAATCGCCGCTTGTTTCATCGACATAACTTGGTCTTTATGTTTGCCTTGCCATAATAGGTCAACAAGCAACATTATGAGAATGATAACCGCGAAACTTCCCCATAAAATAGGGCTACCAACAGAGTGCATATAATTTCCTTAATTACAAAAAAACGGCTGACACCTCAGAAGGCATCAGCCGCTTAACTGTTTTTAACCTAGAGTGACTATCTTTTGGTTGTAAACGATGAGCAAACCTTGCCTTCTGGCAAGGTCTCACTTACAACACAATAATCCTAGGTTAGGAAATTGTGGTGCTCGGCTACCGGGTGCAATATGATGAGCACCGTAATGACGATAAACCGACAAGAAGAAGTTACTCCCCTTTGCTATGACTGATAAATTACGGTAATTAGTCCTAAAAATCAATAATCCATAGGTATAATTTGAGTAAAAATATTTAAAGACTATTGAATAAGGAAACACCTTTTTTTACCATTTTTGTCAAGAAACATCTTGGTAAAGCCCATTTTCACACCATTTATTGTAGAAAAAACGCGAGGAAGAAGATTGCGTTTTTCCGCAAAACTTAAATGAATTCTAAAAATAGAACGAGAATTCGCTGTTTAGTTATTTTTTGTTTTGTTAAAGTGGAGAGGCTTTGAACTAACAGCCTGAGGAAACATGACTTTTCACTTAGGTATTCGCATAATCCATGTCTCCCTACCCAACAATAAAATTGTTGCTGTTATTGCCGTTTAGGAAACATTAATGGAATTAGTTAAAGAATTATTTTTTGCCCTTTGGCATCAAGACTATGTCACGCTCTCCAACCCTACGTTGGTTTGGGCTATTTACCTTATGTTATTCGCTATTCTTTTTCTTGAGAATGGGGTTCTCCCTGCCGCATTCCTACCAGGTGACAGCTTATTGATCCTCGTTGGTGTTCTCATAGCAAAAGGTACACTAAGTTATCCATTGACGATTGTTATTTTGACTGCGGGCGCTAGCCTTGGTTGCTGGGTTGGTTATATTCAAGGTCGATGGCTTGGCAACACGAAACTGGTGAAAGGTTGGCTAGCCCATCTTCCTGAGCATTATCATCAACGTGCTTACGGCTTATTCCATCGCCATGGTTTAGCAGCATTATTGATTGGTCGCTTTTTAGCTTTTGTCAGGACGCTCCTGCCTACAATTGCTGGTCTAGCAGGGCTACAGAATGGCCGCTTCCAAATATTTAACTGGCTAAGTGGTCTTCTTTGGGTCTTAATCTTAACTGCTATTGGTTTTGGTTTTGGGAAAAGCCCAATATTTCTACAGTATGAACAGCATATTATGAACGTGTTGATGCTGATCCCTGTCGGCCTACTTATCATTGGTCTTATCGGAAGTATTGCCGTCGTCATTAAGAAAAAACTTTCCACAAAAAAAGTTAACTGACCACATCACGAGGCGAGAGGCAAATTACGCCTCTCGTTTATTCTCTCTGACAGTAAATACATCTTTATTAGAGCATCCGTCTTGGATATAAATTCGTTTTTTATTTAACATAAACATAATATTATTCTCTCTTACTTGAAATAAAACATTCTTTTACATTAATTTAATCAATAATTCCCCCTCTCCTCATTGCACTTACTGTAAAAATAGCTATTGTTAAAGCTGCTAACTATATTTTTCTATTGATAGGAGGTTCCATATGTCATCGAATAACTCATCAGAAGATCTACGCGCAGAACTAAAAGCACTGGCTGACTCTCTCGAAGCGATGCTAAACGATACTGGAAACAAATCGAAAGAAGAAATAGACAGCCTGAAGCAAAAAGCTCAAGATGCCTTACACGCTTCACGCGCCAAACTGAGCAACGCGGGTGATAAAATCACCGAGCAAACAAAAGAAATCGCGGGTCGTGCGGATAATTATGTGCGCGAAAATCCGTGGACTGGCATCGGTATCGGTGCTGCTGTTGGCGTCGTTCTTGGCGTATTACTCGCTAAGCGTTAATTTTTATGGAACAACAAGAGCGTCAGGGCCCCGGAAAAGGGGTCCTTAATACCTTACAACGCATCGCCGGTATCGCCGTGCAAATGGTGGAAACTCGGATCCAATTAATCGCAGTTGAATTAGAGGAAGAAAAAACCACTCTTATTCAACTCATTTTAATGGCGGGTATCACCCTACTTTTTACTGCCTTTGGTCTAATGTGCCTCATTGGTTTGATCTTTTGGTCAGTTGATCCTATTTATCGCTATCAAGCCCTTGCGATTACTACAGGCGTTTTAATATTACTCGCTATTATTGGCGCAATTTGGACCCTAAAAAAAGCGAGACAATCGACCTTACTCGGCGCAACTCGAGAGCAGTTAAAGGAAGATTCTAAAGCGTTAATGGGGTCAAAAGATGAATAAAAGCAAGCGCCTATTATTGGTTAAAAAGAAACAGCGTTTAATCAAACAAATTGAGCAACAGCGTTCTGAACTCTCTGCGGCTTCCAAAGATTGGTTACAGATGACAGAGCCTTACGATCGCTCATGGCAAATCTTTGTCACCTTCCGGCCTATTTTTGTTGCCGCTGCCGGTCTTATTTCTCTTTATACCATTAAACGGCCTCAGCGTATTTTTTCCCTAGGCAAAAAAGCGATTGCCGCTTGGAGTTTAGTGCGAACCCTCCAAAGCGTTGTTAATACGGGTAAAAAATAACCTACTCTGCTCCAAACCTGAAATCTGACCATTTCAGGTTTCCTCTCCCTGCCATTATTCAATATTTTTGTCCATCTTTGTTAATAACCTTTGCTTTTTATTGAACCAGCAAATCACTACCATAGCGTCGTTAGGTGATTTCTTGTCATTTAATGCTAAAAAAACAATTTATATCGCGATGTGTATCTCATTTTATTGACACTTGCTGACCTAGTTAGCTGGAGAATCTTAATGAAAAATTTAGAAAATAGCGTGCTATTACTTGCCCGCATTATGATGCCGATTCTGTTTATTGTTGCTGGGTATGGTAAGTTAGGTGACGCTTATGCAGGCACTCAACAATATATGCAAGCGATGGGTGTTCCCGGCTTTTTACTTCCCCTGACTATTTTATTAGAACTGGGTGGCGGGCTTGCTGTGCTTTTTGGTTTCCTCACCAGAACAGTGGCTATTTTTACTGCTGTTTTTTGTGTATTAACATCCCTGCTCTTCCACATTAATTTCAGTGTAGAGCCAAATAGTTTGATGTTTATGAAGAACATGACTATTGCAGGTGGCTTTTTATTACTGGCAGTCACAGGCCCTGGTAAATTTAGTATTGACCATTTATTGAATAGAAAATGGTAAAAGTTGCTTTTTCATCATTAACCTTTACTTGATAAATTGATAACCGAATTTGGTTGCACCTCTATAGTGCTATATAGAGGTGCTTTTTTACTCTTTATTTATTAGCAAATAATTTAGGTATTTCTCGTAAGCACCACGATTTTGCTTCACCCATACTGTCTCTGCGCCACGCCATAATAATATTCGTCTGATGGCTATATTCTGCACTGACTACACGCAAGCGCCCTTCACGAATATCTTGCTCTACCATTGGATATGGCATCGTTGCTACACCTAACCCTGCTAATAGCGCACTACGCTTATCTTCAATAGTGGAGACCGTTAATCTTTGCTGTTTATCTAATAACTGTACTGTAATAACTGGCCGTTCACGTGCGGTATCGGCCACCGCAATACCTCGATATTTAATACGTGTCGTATCTGACAGCGGCTCTGGCTCTTGGTGGATCGGGTGATCAGGGCTAGCAACATAGACATGGTTAACGCTGTATAACGACTTAGAGTTTATCTCTGAGGAGGAACGAAAGTGCATATCCGGTGCGATAACAATATCCGCCTTTCCACTTTCTAACCGTTCCCACGCCCCTGCAAGTACTTCAGTTAAAATAGAAAGTTGCGTTTCGGATTTTTCAGCTAATTTATCCACTAACGGGAATAAGTAATACGCAGGAACTAATGCTTCACAAACAATGGTAAGGTGAGTTTCCCAACCTTTAGCGAGCGCTTCTGCATCGGATGTCAATTTTTCTGCGGCTTCAAGTAATACTCGACCTCGTTCTAACAACATCCTACCGACATTCGTAAATTTTGTTCTATGTCCTGAACGATCAAATAGAATAACATCCAACTCTTCTTCTAACTTTTGCATGGTATAACTGAGTGCTGAGGGCACTCGGCCCAATTCGTCAGCAGCAGCAGCAAAGCTACCACGCCGGTCGATTGCATCCATCACCCTTAATGATTCAAGTGTTAATGCTCTCTCTTTACTCATGGGATATCTCTTTCAGGAAATTTGAATGAAGTAAACAGATTAACTGGCTAACAATTCAACGTCCAGCTATTTATGATAACTCTATAAATTTATCAATTTTTGTGTATTTTTGTCGAGCGAAGGAGGGTTAGCCACCATGATGACATTAAGGGCAGTTAAGCACTGTGGAAAGGCTGACTATGGCTGGTTACAGGCACGTTATGCGTTTTCCTTCGGCCATTATTTTGACCCTGATTTTATGGGGTTTAAGACACTACGAGTACTCAATCAGGAAGTTATTGCGCCTGAAAGTGCGTTTCAGCCTAAAAGCTACCCACATGTCGATATTCTTAACTTTATACTACAAGGAAGTGCCGAATATCGCGATAGTTTAGGTAATAAAATCAATGTAAGTGAAGGCGAGTGTATTCGTTTCTCACCTCGTCCTGATTTAAGTTACAGTGAACATAATATGTGTCCATATAAGCCGTTAACTCGTTTGCAGTTATGGCTAAATGCTTGCCCACAGCAAGAGTACTATCCGGCCCAAAAAATTCAATTACCGCCTGATAGTAATATGTTAGTTGCTTCACCTGATGGCGAAAATGAGAGCATTCAATTACGTCAACAAATTTGGATTACACAGCTCAATATTACGCCTGAAAGTGCTCAACATATTAAGCTTAAGGGGAAAAATGCTTATCTCCAATCCATTCGTGGAGGAGCGACTCTCCAAGCAGAAAATGGCGAAACCATAGAAATGAGTTGTAATGATGGTGTATTTATTCAAAATGAAAATGCACTAACACTCTCATCATCAAAATCAATGCGCGCTTTACTCATTGACCTCGGTGCATGATCTTCAATGGGCCAAATGACCTTTTTGGCCCATACAAAAAGTGCACTATTTCTTAAAATCTCTCGGTTTTTGCGAAGATATTCTCAAATTTATGATCTGCCATACTCGGTATGTTGATAGGCTTATGATAGAGTCCAATCCATAGTCAGCCAAAATAAAAGAACTCTTTTGGCTATTAAGCTTATGGTTTTAGGTCGAGAAGGTATTTTCGTGGCTTTATTCACTCAACAGCGACTCAATCAAATTTTTGCAAGTATCCTTGATGAGGTAGTGCCTCAAGATGAGCTAGCTAAGCGTTTTTCGGTATCAACCCGAACAATTCGCTCTGACATTAATGAGATAAATGCACTCATACAAAATTACAGCGCTCATATCCTCTATGAGCGAGGCCATGGTTACCGTTTAAAAGTCGATGATGAAGCGCTTTTTGCTAAACTTACCCAGCAAAACCAAGTCGAAAATAGTATTCCTCGTACCAGTAAAGAGCGTGTTGATGCGTTATTGCTAAAACTATTGATGCTCTCTTTACCCGTAAAATTGGACGATATCGCGGAAGAGTGGTTTATTAGCCGTGGAACGCTACAGCAAGATATGAGTGTTGTCAGAGAGCATCTACAAAAATACCAGATCTTATTAGAAAGCATTCCACATCAAGGGATCCGTCTTAACGGTAGTGAGTGGGCCATCCGAGCTTGCATGACCGAAACCCTATGGCGCCGCTTTTCACAGCAAATTAATCAAGACTTATCCATTTTCCAGCCTGAATGTTTAGATAACCTTGATTTGACCTATATCGATAAAGTTCTCCATAACAGTATGAACCGTTTTGATGTTCGTTTAAGTAATGAAGGGCATCTATATCTGGTATTTAATTGCGCTGTCACTATTTTGCGGATCACTCGAGGCCATGAACTTACATCTATCGTTAAAGATCATGATAGTGAAGAGACGCTACGTAAAGCCTGTGAAGAAGTTTCGAAAGGGCTTATTTATTTTCTTGGCAGTGATCTATCAAGTGCAGAACTCAGCTATCTGCATGATCAAATCATCGCACAGCGCATTGGCCACCAAGATATTACTCAACAAAAAAATCATCATCATCATGAATTGGTTGAATATATTCTTAATTATATTAATGAATTATATAATTATGACTTACGTGATGATGAGAAACTCAAAAAGGATCTCAATACCCATATTGCGGCCCTGATGACACGTCTGCAATATCACATTATTACCCCTAACCCTTTGTTAAGTGATATCAAGCAATATTATCCTTTCGCCTATGATGTCACGCTCAGTGCACTGACCAGTGCAAGTAAGCAATTACTTCCTTATCCAATCAATGAAGATGAGCTTGGTTACCTTGCCGTTCACATTGGTGTTAGTTTGGAAAGGAATTATGGTGCCGGCTCTATTCGCCAGACAGAAGTGCTGGTTGTCACCGATGCGGGAAATTCCACATTTCGAGTCGTTGAATCAAAAATCATGCGTGAGTTTCCACAACTCAAATTTAGCCGAGGGTTAACTCTACAAGAATATGAGTCATTAGATGAAGTCGAAGAAGACTTTGTGATCACCACCGTTCGTATTTCTGAAAAAAATAAACCCGTGATCAAGATAGCGCCATTTCCGACGCCTTATCAACTAGAGCAGATCGGCAAATTAGCCATGATAGATCAAACCCGCCCCTATATTATTGAGCGCTTCTTTGATGAACGCTACTTTATGGTGATTAATGACAAAATCAGCCAAGAAACATTATTCCAAACGGTTTGCCATAAATTACAACAAGATGGCTATGTGACTGCGGATTTTTATCCATCATTACAAGAGCGCGAATCGATTGTTTCTACATTATTAGGCGAAGGAATTGCGCTTCCTCATTCACTGGGATTATTGGCAAATAAAACGGTTGTCGTGACGATTGTTGCCCCTAAAGGTATTGAATGGAACAAAGAGACGAAAGAAAACGCCTACGTAGTTTTCCTATTGGCGATTAGCAAGGCTGACTATGAGGAGGCTATGGCGATTTATGATCTTTTCGTTACCTTCGTAAAAGAGAAAACCACCCGTAGGCTGATTACGGTTAAAAATTTCAATGAATTCCAAGTGATCGCGAAAGACAGTCTGGCGCGTATCTAGTGGTTTGCTCGATTTATCAATCACTTTGCCTATCTCACTGCGTATTAAACGATAGGCAAAAATTCAGTGTGATAAAACGGTAGCTTCCTACTCTCGAATCACAAGGGCCTCCGATTGCCTGAAATGAGTTCAACATCTTTGTGGTTACAGCAACTTTTAACGCAGATCATCGCTCGCTTCCACTTGTTAGCGGAAAAGGGAAGAATCGACTATTTTGCGTGATCATAACCGCAATTCTGTTATTTTGTTTTTCACCAAAAATCGCCTGTTTCAGGGCTAATCTCTCTAAGTGGAAATGCTCAGTTCCCTTTTATACCTATTTCCACTTTTCGATTTCCACTTTATTTACAGCGGCTATTTCGCCTTTCCAGTTCTATCATTACATTGCTAATAATTTGAATTTCAAAAGATTTAATAAATAAATTACTTAGTTATGCTTATTTTAGACACTCCAATATTGAGTTATTTTCCATTTTATTTCCGGTTGGTTTAATTTTTATACGCATTACACTTATTTTCCCTTCCAATTTATTTCCACTTACAAGTGGAAATTCAATGTCTGCACAACTCCTATAGAACCGACTAAGGTATTCATCATGAAGGAACAAAGCGGTTTAATTGCATTATTACCTTGGATTTTAAACAGTTATGAGTGAATCAGTTGTCGTTTTCAAGATGTCGGAAGATAACCTCGATATCGATGAAGTAACACAGGAGCTGTTGGTCATCATTAGTGGCTGGCTTCAACAAGAAGATTGCTACACCACCGATGTACAACAACAGATGTTGGAGTCTCATCTGAGAGCCATGGTTGCGAGAGCAAAAACGGGTGAAGCGTTACCAGAAGTCGATATCAGTTTGTTCGATGAGATTTCGGCGCACTCGATAGCATTATCACAACGTGTTGTCGATGCACTTCCTGGATTAGCGCCAGAAGAGACATTTTTACTCTCTGTTCACTTTGAAGTTATCCGTTCGAATGATTAATTTTTGGGGAATATCACTATGAAACAAGTTGTTGTTGCTATCGGAGATCGTTTAGGGAAAGGCCAAAAAGTTGCCGCAGGTGTAGAGGCAGCAGGTGGCAAAGCGATTGTTGTACCTGGCGTTGCCGCTGATATGAAGCTAGGTGATGTCATGAATGCCGAACACGCTGATTTGGGGATCTCGTTTTGTGGTAGTGGCGGCGCTGGAGCCATCACTGCACAAACCAAATATGGCTACAAAGCACGTTACGGTATGCGTTCAATTGAAGAAGGAGAAACCGCCATCGCAGAAGGCTGCACTGTATTAGGTTTCGGTTTTATGGATAAAGAAGAATTAGGTGAGCGCTTGGTTAAAGCTTATATCAAAAAATACGGCGACGCGTAATGAAGAAATCTATCGAAACGGTTGTGCGAGTCTCGGGGCAAGGTGACAGCAAGCAAAAAGCGATCGCTGATGCACTGAACTCGGTTCAACGCACGGTACTAAAAGAGAGCAATGACATAATCCTGCGAATCGAACCTAAGGATGTTGCCGTTGTAAGTGCACACTCGCACTCGCGGACAGAAAAATTTCTTTTCGTCTTTCTGCCGCGTAAACGTGAACATTTCCGTGTGGTGCTCGACGTTTCGCTAGATGTCACCCTACTTTCTGTCAACGAAATACCATTTACAGAACAATAAAAACAATTCAGGTCTGGAGGCATTTCTATGAGTGAAACTGCATCTTTCTTAGAAATATTGGGTATGTCCCTCATCATCGGCGGCCTATGTGGCTTTGGCCTTGGTGCAGGGGCTGCTCGTATGTTCCATGCCCCTACAGTGCAAGGAATGGGGGCATTCCGTACACTTGGGGAACTTAATGCCTGTGAAGGAGATCCCGCATCTCACTTCTCATTCGGTTTAGGATTCTTTTTCAACGCATGGGCATCATCCGTTGCCGCGGGTGCATTCACACAAGACGTTGATCACCGCATTATTCCTAACTGGGGGGCAGCCGCTTTATTATCCAAAAATCGTAATGTGGCTGAAACACTGCATAACCCGAAAAAAATGGCGATTGCCTGTACCGTGATCGGGGCCTTAGTCGTCGCGTTCTTAAATACGACCGCTTCTGCTGTTCCTGCTGCGCTGCAAACAACCGCAATTAATGTGTTAGTTCCTGCGGCAAACCTGTTGGTTAACACAGTGATGCCTGTGATTTTCTGGCTAGCCGCTATGGATGCAGGTCGACGCTCTGGCTTCTGGGCAACCCTTTTCGGTGGTTGTGCTCAGCTGATTATGGGAAATGCTATCCCAGGTTTAGTCCTCGGTATCCTGATCGGTAAAGGCGTTGATGATAACGGCTGGAACCGTGTGACACGCACAATGATGATCACTGTCGTATTGCTGTTTGTTTTGAGTGGCTTCTTCCGTGAATTTGACTTGAAGATGATCACCTCTTTCCATCTGGATAAACCTCTGTGGCTTGAATACATCCATGGACTATTGAGCGGGAAATAATCATGACAACTGAAATTAACAAACAAGATTTTTGGTACGCGGAGTGGTCCTTCCCAATCTTTGTCGGACTGTTATCTGCTGGAATTTTTGCCGGTACTCATATGTATGTTGTTTATGGGTTCGGGGCATTTAACGAAGTTGCGTTCGTGGCAATGTTAAAAGCCGACTTAGATACGGGGGTTTACGGTGCGGTCGCCGCATTTGGTGCCAGCTTCCTATTTGCTCGTATTATCGAAGGTTCATTGGTTGGTATTTTAGATATTGGCGGTGCACTACAAACAGGGATAGGCCTCGGTGTTCCTGCACTGTTCCTTGCCGCCGGATGGGATATTTTAGTTACCAATTTCTGGATCTCACTGGTCACAGGTTTAGTGCTTGGTTTAATTATCGGCCTGATCATTATCTTTGCGCGTAAATTTACCATTGCACAAGCCAACTCCACCTTTGGTGCAGACATCATGATGGGGGCTGGTAATACCTCAGGTCGCTTCTTAGGGCCTTTGATTATCCTCGCCGCTATGGCTGCATCGATACCAATTGGTATTGGGTCACTAATTGGTTCATTGATCTTCTATGTATGGCAAAAACCCGTCGCAGGTGGCGCAATTTTAGGGGCGATGCTATTTGGGTATTTCTTCCCTCTTGCAGCCTAACCTCATGATAAAAAAGAAGGTAACTATGTATTCTCTAATCATCAAACAGGGTAAACGTATCGATGGAACACACATTGATATTCTTATTAAAGATGGAAAAATCGAAGCTGCAGGCCCTGAGTTGGCCTGCAACCAACAAGCTGAAAAATGGATTGATCTGAAAGGAAAAATCTACGTCAGTGCCGGATGGATTGATTCACATGCTCACTGTTTTGTTGAGTCTCCTATCTATTTCGATCAACCAGATTTAGCCGGTGCTGCTGGAGGTGTTACTTCATTAGTTGATGCAGGCAGTGTTGGTGCTGATGATATCGACAAATTTTATCAATTAACCCAAAAAGCCCAAACCAACGTCTTTTCATTATTAAATATCTCTCGTATCGGTATTATCGCGCAAAATGAGTTATCAGATATGAAGAATATTGATGAAACCTGTTTTCAGCAAGCGATTGAGCGCCATGAGGGTTTTGTCGTTGGTATGAAGGCTCGCATGAGTAAAAGTGTTGTTGGTGATAACGGTATTGAACCGCTGCTTAAAGCGAAACAAATGCAGAAAAAACATCGACTGCCACTTATGGTACATATCGGTAATAACCCACCCAATATTGATGAAATTGCCGATCTCTTAACACGCGGCGATATTATTACTCACTGTTTCAACGGTAAACCGAATCAAATTCTCGGTAGTGATGGTAACTTAAAACCCTCTATTGCCCGAGCATTAGCTCGAGGAGTGATTTTGGATGTGGGTCATGGCGCTGAAAGCTTTAGTTTTAAAGTCGCCGAACAAGCCATGCGTATTGGTACCTACCCAGACATTATTAGTTCCGATATCTACCACCGTAACCGCGTTAATGGCCCTGTCTACAGCCTTGCATTTGTGATGACGAAATTCCTTTGCATGGGCTTTAGTGCTGAAAAAATAATTCGTTGTGTAACAGAAAAAGCTGCCGATTTATTAGCGCTTCCCGCAAAAGGTTACTTAAAACCTGGTTTTGATGCTGATATCACGCTATTTGACCTGAAAGAAGAACGCACAGAGCTGACGGATGCAGAAGGAGAATGTCGTACTGGCACTCATCGCTTTGTGCCTATAGCGGCAATTATTGGCGGAAAACATATTGTTCATGCAGAAGGTGAATCTGAATATGCAATCGATTTATGAGAAATATCAGCTAAGACATGTGATTAACGCCTCTGGCCGCATGACCATACTCGGCGTCTCTACGCCGAGTCCAGAAGTTGTCGAACGCGTAGCTTACGGCCTAAACCATTACTTTGAGATCAAAGATCTGGTTAATAAAACGGGCGATTATATTGCCAAATTGCTCAATGTCGAAAGCGCCGTTGTCGTCTCTTGTGCTTCAGCAGGGATAGCACAGGCGATTGCTGCGGTAATCGTGCGTGATGATGATGATTTACTGCTAAATCTGCACTCATCGTCAAAAAACGTACCACGGGAAATCATTTTACCGAAAGGCCATAATGTGAATTTCGGTGCGCCTGTCGATACTATGGTGGCATTAGGTGGTGGTAAGGTTATCGAAGCGGGCTTTGCCAATGAGTGTTCACCTACACAACTATCAGCTAAGGTAACGCCACAAACAGCAGCCATCCTCTATATTAAATCTCACCATACAGTTCAAAAAAGTATGCTCAGTGTTAGCGAAGCGGCTGCCGTTGCTCGCCAACACAATCTTCCTTTAATTGTTGATGCTGCTGCGGAAGAAGATCTCACCAGTTACTACCAATCCGGCGCTGATTTAGTTATTTACAGTGGCGCAAAGGCCATTGAAGGCCCTACAAGTGGGTTAGTGATCGGTAAAAAAACCTATGTGGAATGGGTAAAACGTCAGAGCCAAGGTATTGGCCGAGCCATGAAAGTCGGAAAAGAAGGGATTTTAGGCCTGACGCTCGCGATCGAGCAATATTTGACAGCCACTAAAGAAACTGGCGCGGAGATGGTTGAGCGCATGGGTGAATTTATCGAAGCACTCAATTCGCTGCCTGCCATTTCAGCACGTATCGTTTGGGATGCGGCTGGACGTGATATTGCACGTGCTGAAATTAGTTTCGATGAAAAAATGATAGGTAAAACAACTTACCAAATCATGAATGAATTAAAACAAGGGGATACAGCAATCTATTTCCGTGAATACAAAGCGAATGAAGGCAAAGTGGAAGCTGATATTCGTAGTGTTAGCAATGAGCAACTTAATACGATTGCTGAACGTATCCGATTGTTAGTTAAAGGAATGTAGTATGAAATTATCACCAAATTTTTATCAAGATCGGGTATGTTTAAATGTACTCGCAGGCAGCCATCAAAATGCCAAAGATATTTATGAAGCCGCGGAAACCTTTGTGGTCGTTGGCGTGCTCTCTAAAAATTACCCTGATTTAACCAGTGCCATTGCAGATATGCGCATCTATGCAAAAGAAACCAATAATGCGCTTTCTATTGGTTTAGGGGCCGGTGACCCTAACCAATCCACAATGGTTTCGTTGATTTCAAAAGCGATCCAACCGCAACACGTTAACCAAGTCTTCACATGCGCTCCAATTAGCCGCGCCCTGCTTGGGCAGGATGAAACCTTTGTCAATGCGCTGGTTTCACCAAGTGGAACAAAAGGCATGGTGAAAATATCAACGGGGCCATTAAGCTCCCAAGCACCTGATGGTATCGTGCCGGTAGAAACGGCGATTATGATGCTTAAAGACATGGGAGCTAGTTCAATCAAATTCTTTAATATGAAAGGGTTAACTTATATTGAAGAGTATAAAGTCGTTGCACAAGCCTGTGCCAAATTTGACTTTTCCCTTGAACCTACAGGGGGGATTGATTTGGAAAACTTTTCCCAAATTTTACAGATTGCATTAGATGCTGGTGTGAAAAAAATCATCCCTCATATCTATAGTTCAATCATTGATAAAGAGAGTGGAAATACACGTCCAGAAGATGTACGCCAACTGCTCACAATGGTTAAACAAGCACTAAAATAGCGTTAATCAGTTTGCCTCAAAGAGTAGAGGGGGATATTTTCCCCTCTACAATAAACATCTATTATTTTGTCTATCATAAAGAATAAAATTCATATCCATAGCTCCCCCTATTAATCGCCCATAACTATGTTGACTGGTATATCGCTTTTCCACCGGAACCAAAATCAGACCGATAATTTTTTATCTCATTCATTTCTCTTGTAAACCCATATTACCAACGGGGAAACTGAAAAATATTTTTCTAATAAAGTAATGAATATCCTTATTCGCAAAAAACTCTATTAATTTTTTACTGCAACAGGCTATATCTAAATTAAAGTTTTTTCATCGCGATAGTTGCGTATTTTTCTTTCTGTATCATTAATAATGACTGGCTCACCTATTTATTACTTCTTAAACAAACGACACTTTTAAATTCCATCTAACTGACTTAATCTCCATTCATGACTAAATATACTATTTTCTACTCATCACTTTTCCAGCATTACTTTATCTTTAATAGTGATAACGTTTTTATTATTTTTAAAGCGCTCAACTTACACATTATAAAAAGGCAAAAAAAGAAATACACAAAGCAAAAATATAGCTTATTTGACGGACAATACGCTATTATATATGAGCTATTTAATTAGCTATTCATATGCAATTTTTTTCACTGGGTATTTGCGCTTAAGCTCTTTCGATAATATCGTTGCTTTTCTTAGTTCATCAATGGTCATCTGTTTTTCCATGTTATTTAACGTATCCTCATCGTATTTAACGGAATAAGCAGCTATCGAATACCATGCGTAACCTGTAACTTTATCTCCCATGTTAAAAGTTTGTCGCCCCAATTCTGTTTGAGCGCGCTCATTTCCTTGTTCCGCCGAGGCTTTCAATAGTAATAATGCTTTTTGCGGATCTTTTTTAAGATAGCTCCCAGTTAGATAATGTTCAGCAAGATGTTTTTGTGCAACGGGGTCATTTTGAGCGGCTGATTTGTTTAAATATTCAATGCTGAGGCGTTTCATATTGACCTTATTTTTAACATTAGCCATCCAATAATCGTTTTCACTGGTGATATATTGCGCAATAGCATCCCCATGATCTGCCGCCTTTTTATGCCATTCAAATGCCATATCTCTATCACGCTGAATATGAACGGTATCCTTTTCATACATGTTACCTAGCTGATACTGCGCCTCAGCATTCCCAGTATCTGCCAGTTTATTGGTTTTAATAAACAGCTTAGAGGGTTCTCTTAATTTTTGCCCTTCCATTAATGGCTTATAATTAGGCGATAATAACGGAACGATAACATTGACTTCTTCGTCAGGCTTTAGCCAATGACGATTCACATTAGAAGGATAATTATTGAATATGGGGGCAGATGTACTTGATACACTTTGATAATGCTTATCACTATTATTTTTTAATTTAATTAGAAATAAATAGTTATGAGCAATTTCATTGAGCTTCATCATCCATTCATCATTGACGTCTAATCCAAATTCATCGTTACCATTTGCATGAAGTGATAATGTCTTTGGTGATGAACCTCCCCCTAAATCAATCGACGTTTCAAGCACAAGGAAATCTCGCCCATCAATCATTGAACAGTCAATAAATTTAGTATTTTCTAATTCTGTGACTTGTTCTTTTAATAAATTAACATTATCGCAACTTTCAATTATTGAAAAAAGATTAATTTTTTGTGTTGTCGCTTTTTCATTTATTATTGATTCTATATCAATTGGCTTATAATCAAGTAAATAAGCATTCGCGTCTATCACTATAAGACTTAGAAATAAAGCGAGATATTTCATTGTATAAACTCTCTTTTAGAATGGGATATTTCTCTTATCGGACTTCATTATATGGTATTACCAATATTATTCGAATACGATAATTTACTATAAAAATTTGGTATGCATGACACCCTATAAAAACGTACCAATGAAAAAAGATGCAGCCTTTAGGCCCCCAAAAGATAGGCACTATCGCATATGAGTATAAAAAATGCCCCACCGTACTCATGCACGTTGGGGCGTTTATTTGAGGAGTCGGCCGATAAGCCGGGTTCTGTCGTGGACAACCATTCATCTAGGCCAGCACTTGCGCACTGGCTCCAGCAACCTACCCGAGTTCAATGCGGGCCGCATCATATGAACCCCTATTTGGTCTTGCTCCGGGTGGAGTTTACCGTGCCACGGACTGTTACCAGCCGCGCGGTGCGCTCTTACCGCACCCTTTCACCCTTACCTGAGCCTGTAAACAGGCCATCGGCGGTTTGCTCTCTGTTGCACTAGTCGTAGGCTTACGCCTCCCAGACGTTATCTGGCACCCTGCCCTGTGGAGCCCGGACTTTCCTCCCCTCTACCCGTCTCCCAAAGGACAACGATAAAGCAGCGGTTGTCTAGCCAACTCCGAGGCGGATTATAGGCACTTTATCTATTCATGTATAGGGGTTTGTACCGTTATTCCTCGTCACTTGATTGTTCAAGCATCAATTTATATAAGCGGTTCTTTTTCAACCCGTATATTTCGGCGGTAATCGCAGCCGCTTTTTTCGGTGGCAACTCTTGCTGTAATAAGTTTAAGGTACGGATCACTTCCGGTGAAATATCATCCTCATCTAGATTCGCTTTATAGCCTTCAACAACCAGCACCATTTCGCCTCGATGACGGTTTTCATCTTCTTTAACCCACGCTAATAATTCACCGACAGGACGCCCTTCGATTGACTCCCAAGTCTTGGTTATTTCACGAGCAAGTACAACATGCCGTTCTGGCCCCCACACTTCAACCATGTCTGCTAAACTATCGAGTAAGCGATGTGTTGACTCATAAAAAATTAATGTGCGAGTTTCTCGTTCAAGTGCTTTAAGGGCGTCTTTACGACCTTTACTTTTGGCGGGTAAAAAACCTTCATAGCAAAAACGGTCAGAAGGTAACCCCGCAGCACTGAGAGCAGTGATAGCGGCGCATGCTCCCGGTAATGGAACAACGCGGATCCCGGCTTCACGGCAGCGAGTGACTAAATGATAACCAGGATCGTTAATTAAAGGTGTACCTGCATCGGAAACTAATGCGATACTATCACCCTGTTGAAGTCTGCTAATTAATTGATCTGCCTTCTGCTGTTCATTATGATCATGTAAGGCAAACATGCGTGCATTAATGGCAAAATTCTGCAACAGCATTCCTGAATGCCGTGTGTCTTCTGCAGCGACAAGGTCAACATGTTTAAGAACATCCAGCGCACGTTGCGTGATATCGCCCATATTACCGATAGGGGTAGGCACAATATACAGCGTGGATGCCATAACCACTGCTTGATTAGGTTGATTCATTGTTTCATCCGAATAGCCGGTTTAAAATTAAGCAACTGAAAATACACCACTGGATACAGTATGCGTCCTTCAATTTTTTTGCATGTAAAAAAAGGGTTAATCTGCACGGCAATGCTATCTGCTTTAGTGTTGTCAGGCTGTCAACTCACAGGGGATAACAGAGCACCGATCACCCCAACGACACCTGAGCAAATCAGCTCTGAAGTCAGTCGTTATCAGTCTATCATTGATTCTGCACAAGGTAAGCCTTCCGTTGAGGCTTTACGTGCCTATATCAGCCAAGAGCCATTGCTAACAGAACAAGCTGCTCATCAGGCAAATATCGATGGTACGTGGCAAATGTTAACACAAATGACACCTAATCAGGTGGAGGGAATTGGAGTCGAAGAAAATACCCTCGCTGGATGGGTTGATTTGTTGGATATCTACCTCAATAACCGTGACGATATTGATGCACTACGTGCCGGTATTAATGACTGGAAAATCCGTTATGCGGATCACCCAGCGGTAAAAACCCCACCAAATCAACTTACTCAGTCATTGCAACCACCAGTTGGAACCTCACCAAAAATTGCGCTTTTCCTTCCTATGAGCGGTCAAGGGAAAGTCTTTGGTGAAGCTATTATGCGGGGCTTTATGGATGCACAAAAAGGCTTACCACAAGCCCCTGTGGCAACCAGTAATAGTGCACCAGTAGCAACACCTGAGGCAAATAGCGGTAACGATGTATTAGAGCAAATCTATGCGGAAGTTGCAGCGACCACAGGTAATAATAGCCCAAGCAGTGAGTCTGAAGTGGTCAATCCTTCGTTGAACATTGCGCCCGCGCCAACCAATACCCAAAGTGTCAAAGTCTTTGATACGAATGGGAAGTCACTGCCTCAGTTACTGCAACAAGCACAAAGTGAAGGCTTCACGTTAGTGGTTGGTCCACTATTGAAACCTGAAGTACAAGCGATTGCGCAAGCAGGATCGCCATTAAGTGTATTGGCACTGAATGAATTAGATGCCGATAAGCTACAGCCACGCCCAAATCTTTGCTATTTTTCCTTGTCGCCAGAAGATGAGGCCAAAAATGCTGCTGCACATATGATGGCCGATGGGAAACGTGCTCCATTGCTTCTCGTTCCTTCAAATGCCTTTGGTGAGCGTATTGCTAAAGCATTCGCTGAAGAGTGGCAATCAAAAGGTGGCGCAACCGTACTCAAACAGTCCTTTGGATCTACTGCATCGCTCAAAGAGTCGATAAACCGCGGCGCGGGTATTCGCATGACAGGTATACCTGTTATTGTTAATCAGCAAGTGGCGGCAAAATCAATCGATGGACAAAATTATCCTGAGCTTACTCAGCCTGAGCCGCAAGTAAGTTCAGCGAGTGCCGTTGATGCGGTCTATATTGTGGCGACTCGTGATGAATTAACTTTAATCAAACCAATGATTGAAATGGCGATTAGTAGCCGCCAACGCCCTGCGCTCTATGCTAGCTCACGCAGTAACCAAGCAGGTAATGGCGCTGATTTCCGTTTCGAAATGGAAGGGGTTAAATTCAGTGATATTCCATTGTTAGCGGGTGCAAATAATAATTTGCGCAAACAAGCTCAACAAAAGCTCAACAATGACTATTCCCTATTACGTCTTTATGCGTTAGGGGTCGATGCTTGGGCACTCGCGAATAACTATGATCAATTACAACACAATGCTCAATTCCGCTTACAAGGTGCATCTGGTGCCTTAAGTGTCGATAAAAACTGTGTTGTATACCGCGATCTTCCTTGGTTGCAATTCAATCAAGGGCAAATCAAATTGGCAAAATAAATTTTGTCGCGCAATTAGGATAATTGCCAAACTTTAAGACAAGGACGTCATGCAACCTCTCAAAAAAACATTAAAATGGTTAACTGGCCGGTACTATGAAAATCGGGTACTGGCTTTCCTGCAACAACAGGGGTTAACATTTATTGAACGAAATGCCAGAAATCGCCATGGTGAAATTGATCTTATCATGCGTGATAGCACTGGTTGGGTATTTGTTGAAGTACGTTTTCGCCAAGATAAGCAATATGGTGGAGCACTGTTATCAATTGATCGGTGCAAACGCAGAAAACTGATTGCCACCGCTAAATATTGGCTTGCCGAAAAACAAGAAAGCTTCGAAACTACCGCATGTCGTTTTGATATCTGTGCGATTACTGGTCGTCAGTTTGAATGGATACAGAATGCCTTTAACGATAGTGAACATGTTGGTTAATTTCACAGGAAAATAAGCAAGTGCTGGATAGAATTAAAGTCTGTTTTACAGAAAGTATTCAAACTCAGATAGCAGCGGCAGAAGCATTGCCGGATGCAATATCACGGGCAGCAATGATGATGGTTCAATCACTGCTAAATGGTAATAAAATTTTGTGCTGTGGAAATGGTGCTTCAGCGGCAACAGCACAACGTTTTGCCGCGAGTATGATCCATCGGTTTGAAACTGAGCGTCCGAGTCTTCCCGCACTCGCACTAAATACGGACAATGCCGTTTTAACCGCGATTTCTGGTAGCAAACAACCAACTGAAATATATGCTAAACAGGTGAGAGCACTGGGTCAGCATGGTGATGTTTTAATGGCTATCTCAACACATGGAAATAGTAGCGATATTATCAAAGCGGTTGAAGCTGCTGTGACGCGGGATATGACGATTGTAGCACTGACGGGTTATGATGGTGGCGAGCTAGCTGGCCTCTTAGGCCCTCAAGATGTGGAAATACGCATTCCATCACAACGTAGTGTCAGGATCCAAGAGGTCCACCTTCTTACCGTGAATTGTCTTTGTGATCTCATCGATAATACACTTTTCCCCCATCAGGATGATTAAGGAGCAAAAATGCGATTACTCCCAATAGTAGCCATTGTTGTCAGCATGACAATGCTACAAGGCTGTATTGGCGCTGCCGTTGTTGGTTCAGCGGCGGTTGCCACCAAAAGTGCGACAGATCCTCGTACGGTCGGTCAGCAAGTTGATGATGGCACGTTAGAAGCTCGTGTCAGTGGTCAACTCAACAAAGATAAAGACATTACAGGCAAAGCGCGCATTATTGCGACAGCATATAAGGGAAATGTTCTGCTAACCGGCCAAAGTCCTGATATGTCATGGGCTGAGCGAGCGAAGCAGATAGCAGCAAATGTCGAGGGAACCAATGCGGTTTATAATGAGGTCCGCCAAGGAGAGCCCGTTACTTTAGGAACAGCGTCAAAAGATACTTGGCTCACAACCAAAATCAAATCCAAAATTCTCACTAGCGATGCGGTGAAGTCCTCCAGTGTGAAAGTGATTACTGAAAATGGTGAAGTATTCTTGCTAGGTGTTTTAACTAAGCAAGAAGGTGATGCTGCTGCAAAAATTGCCAGTGAAACAGATGGCGTCCGTCGTGTCACGACCGCTTTTACCTATCTCAATTAATCATAAACAATAATATATTGTTATAAAAACAAAAGTCATGAGTAAAAATTCATGACTTTTTTATTTGGTCGGACCAATAGCGTTGCTTTTCAGATAATTCCTACCTCCAAGAAGGTACATCTGATTCAAGATCCAAGCCTGCCGCTTTAACACATAAGAAGAAGGTGATTCTACCTTAAATCGATGAGGATTTGGTAGAACTGCTGCTAATAGTGCAGCTTCCTCCATAGTTAATTGATTTGCTGACTTTTTAAAGAATTTTTTTGATGCCTCTTCAACCCCAAAAACCCCATCACCAAACTCAACTATGTTTAAATAAACAGTAAGGATTCGTGTTTTAGACCACATAACTTCCATAATAGGAGTCATCGTTGCTTCAAGCCCTTTTCTTATCCAACTTCTCCCATTCCATAACCAAAGGTTTTTTACTGTTTGTTGAGAGATAGTTGACGCGCCTTGAATCGTCTTTTTTTTACTCATATTATGCTTATAAGCCCTCTCTATCGCTTCGAGATCAAAACCCCAGTGATGAGGAAAATTTTGATCTTCGGCGGCTATTACCGCCAAATACAGATAGGGAGAAATGTGATTTTCATCAACCCACTCAGAATGAGAAACATAAGAAAAGTTTAAGTTTATCCATGCGGATATTTGCTTTTCTATCATGACGGCAGAAAATGGCACTGGTAAGAACTTAAATGCAATCACAGTCAAAAACCAAAAAGCGGCTAATGAAAGAAAAACTTTCCTTAACCAGCGCCATAATAGAGAAATTTTCACTCTCATTTAGTTGATCATGCCATTTCTAATACTTTCTCAACGAGCTTATTAATACCGATTTCAGCCTCTGAGATCGATTGAGCCAGCATATAAGCAGGTGTTGTAACGACTTTGTTAGCATGATCGACCACAATATTATCGACAGTACAGGTAATGTGCTTACCTCCCATCTTTTCAATGTGGGCAATCGTTTCCTTATCGTTACCAATTGTTAATTCAACTGATGTATTTAAAAGCTTAGGAAGCATAACGGGCGCAATACATATTAGGCCTAATGGCTTTTTCTGTTGGTGCATTTGTTGGACTAAACTTAATAGTTCTTTATTAATTTCACAGTCACTTCCTTTAACCGCGAAATCACATAAATTCTTTGCTGCACCAAAACCACCAGGAATTATGAGGGCATCTAGCTTATTTGCATCCGCAGAGGATAAAGGCGCTATTTTCCCACGAGAAATTCTTGCAGCCTCCTCCATTTGATTGCGTTTTTCTGTTTTTACTTCACCAGTAATATGATTTATAACAGTAGGTTGATCTTCATCTGGTGCAAAAAAGTGGACTTCGACATTTTTTTTACTTAAAGCTAGCATAGTTAATACTGACTCATGGATCTCGCTTCCATCAAAAACACCACATCCACTTAAAATAACCGCAATTGATTTCATATCTCGCTCCATTTGTAGTAAATTATCACTGAACCGCAAAAAGGGAATAAACATCAATCTTCATCACAGATTTTAATGAATCTTGTAACAAATTCGCTAATATTTGGTATCTTGGTATTATTCTCTTAAGCAGTAAACAGATTCTAAAGGTCTGCCCAAAAAGAAAACCATAGGTAGATCAACGATTTCCCTGGTGTTGGCGCAGTATTCGCGCACCCCAACTTCGGTTGGGGTTATTTTTTTGCACGCCCGTCAACGTAGTTTCTCAAAGTTTCTATATCCGACTTCCAATCCTGTTTTAACTCATCCACCCACTCTTGTACATTATCCCACCAAGCAGGTAGTTCAGGTGATTGAATTTGTTGTGCAATTTTTTGCAAATTTTTCAATCCTACAGAGCCTGCGGCCCCTTTAATTTTATGCGCTTCTTCGACGATACCTTTCTGATCTTTTGCCACCATATTGGAATCTAAAATCGCTAAATAGCTTGGTAGCATTTTTTCAAAGACTTCGAGGCCGTCATAAATAACTTGCGGGCCAACCAACTCCATATACTGTTCCAGCATCTCACAATCTAGCACGGACTCATCAGTATCGCCGCAAACGCTTTGTATGCCCTTCTGAGGCGTTTCATTCGCATGCTCACCCCAGAACTGCTCAATGACCTGTTTAAGGGCTGAGACGGCCAATGGCTTGCTTAATACGCCATCCATGCCTGCATCGAAATACTCTTTCTTATCTTTCAAAACATTCGCCGTCAGTGCGATTAATGGAGGGAGATCCTCTTTCTGGTAGCGTTGATTCAATTCACGAGCAATATCAATTCCCGTCATATCTGGCAGTTGAATATCTAGTAGCACTAAATCGTATTCACCAGGAGCGAACATCGTTAATGCCTCTTTACCGTTCATGGCAACATCAACGGTATTTCCTAATTTCTCCAGCACAGAGCAGGCTACGACGACATTTAGCTCAATATCTTCCACAAGCAAGATATGTAAAGCAGGTAGTGGATACTCATCGTCATTGACTTGTGAATCAATCACTTCTTCTTCAATAACAGGTGCTACAATGGATAGCGTAAAAATTGAACCTTGCCCAATTTCACTTTCAACTTGAATATCCCCGCCCATATTTTGTGCAAGGCGGCGTGATACCGACAGCCCGATCCCAGTGCCTGTTGCGGGTTTGCCACCCGCACTGTCTGTTACTTGGTAATACATCGCAAAAATTTTATCTAGCTCATCTTTCGGAATACCAATACCGCTATCTTGAACACGGAAGAATAGCTTATCTTCCCCTTCTCGCCAGATACTCAATTTAACTTCACCTTGCTGAGTGAACTTGACGGCGTTTCCAATGAGATTCCAGAGAATTTGACGAAGTCGGGTGCCATCTGTCAGCACTTTTTCAGGCAGTCCAGCCGCCACATCCATGACAAACTTCAACCCTTTCGGTTGAACTAAAAGACCACTGAGATTTTCTAAGTCATTGACAAATTGAGGTAAAGCAACAGGTTGATTATCTAATTGAACTTTACGACGTTCTATCTTATCCATTTCGATCACGTCATTGAAAATGTTCCCTAATGTGACCGCACTAACATGGATGGTTTTCAGATAATTCATTTGTTCCGCCGTTAGGTCGGTGTCTAACAAAATACGGCTTAGCCCGACAATACCATTGAGCGGCGTGCGAAGTTCGTGGCTAATTGTTGAAATAAATGTCGTTTTATCGCGGCTTGCGTTCTCCAATGCCTCTTGATAGCGCTTACGCTCTGTAATATCACGCCCAAAGCCCATTAGACCATGTCGCTTACCAACCCGATCATAAAACGGCACTTTACGTAGCTCAAAACACGCTTTTCGCCCATCCGGATAAACGAGCCACTGTTCATAGGTGAGAGAAACATTGTGGCGGAATACCTTTTCGTCGGTTTCCATCACTTTAGAGGCGATTTCAACATCATAAATATCTAACGGGGTTAACCCAACAAGGTGTTTTTCACTCTTACCTGTTAACAGCTCCATTGCCCGGTTACACCCTGAAAACTCATTGTTTTCATTACGGTAATAGACCAAATCTGGCGATGCATCAAGAAACGAACGCAATAATGTGGACTGCTGCTCAAGCTCAATTTGTGTTTGCTCGCGGTGTTTCATTTCTTGTTTTAATTGCTCAAGCAATTCAAGATGCGCGCTTTCCGCTTTTTCCCGCTCAATAATTTCCTGATTAAGCTGCTCTATGTTGCCTTGCAATTGCGTATTAAGTTCAGCATCGCGCTTACGCATCACTTCCAGCTTATCGACCATGCGAGAAAGGCGCTGCCGAGACTCTTCAAGTTGTTCAACCACCACAGATAAAAAATAGACAGCTAATGGTGTAATAATTAAACCAAAGAAAATAGAGCCAACCAAATCAAGGCTATCAACTTGACCACGCAATACAATTGTCACCGCCATTTGCATTATCATTGCGAGAACAACCAATGCAGATGCGAGTAAGAGCGAAAACCGGACGAGTCCGAGCTTCATCATTAAATCGACATAATATTGCGCAAGACCGCGAAGTACTTTCATAACCACCCCTTAATATGATACTCATTGAATCATATATCAAATAAGGCAAATCCGAGTCATTGTTGATAAGAAATGTCGATCCTGCTCATCAATAAAAGGGATTTTTTGTTACTCATACGATTACCCCCCCTCTTTATTCACGGTCTTTATGCTCGATACCTTATTATTCAAAAATAAAATAATACGCGATATTCTTTAATTGAAGCACGTTCCTTATCTAAAATACACTTTATTTTTCAAAAATATAAGCATTTATAATAACAAACAACTACATTATTAATTTTATAAAACAACAAAAAACAGAATAAAAAACCAGCCTAACTCTTAAACTAAAAACATTTAATTATTTAATAAGTAAAACTCGATAGAGTTAGCGCAAAAAAAATCAATTTATTGGTGATGTATATCACAGTATTTACAAAAACAAGACGTGCATCACAAAAGCATTTTTGATAAGTTTTTCTTTCTTTATCAAATAAATAACATTATTTTATCTTGCAAATAATGCTTATTACGCACTATTTGACCTAGAAAAGGAATCTCGCTAAGTTAAAACCTGACCGTGTACCGCCCTCTCTGCTGATGACGTATACATAACAATTACTCCCATACACTGTTTATTTTTTATTAAGAATAGAAACAGCGACTCATTGGCGCTGTTGTTTGGTGTGCTCAAAAGATAACCAGCAAAAAAGATGAGTAAATGAATGAATTAACCCAAAGCAATAAGCCAGAGCAATAAATAGAAGAAACCAAGATAACCCATTGAATTTATTTACAGTGAAGAGCAAAGAAGTACGCCAATACAGTTGTAGTTAAAACCTCTACGGTAGCTATTTCCTAGATATTTCGCGCTACAACTAGGCATAAAGAACCGGTTCCCTGAAAGTAGAGCAACACTCTCTATTCAGCGGAAAAAACATAGCAATAACGTTGTAGTACGAAAGACGACGGAGAATCTATGCTGTACGATAAAAGATTAGAGAAAGACAACTGTGGTTTTGGCCTGATTGCCCATATCGAAGGTGAACCTAGCCATAAAATCGTCAGAACCGCTATCCATGCACTCGCCAGAATGCAGCATCGCGGTGCAATCCTCGCTGATGGAAAAACAGGCGATGGTTGCGGCTTATTGTTACAGAAACCTGACCGCTTTTTCCATTTAGTGGCACAAGAGCAAGGGTGGCGTTTAGCACGTAACTATGCCGTTGGGATGATCTTTCTAAGTCAAGATGAAACCATTGCAGCAGATTGCCGACGTATTATTGAAGAAGAGATCTTAGATGAAACCTTAGCGATTGTTGGGTGGCGTGAAGTTCCTATTAACCGTGAAATTCTTGGCAGCATTGCACTTTCTAGCCTCCCGAAAATTGAGCAGCTATTTATCAATGCCCCTGCCGGCTGGCGACCACGAGACCTTGAAAGACGCTTATTCGTTGCCCGTCGTCGTATCGAAAAACGTATTCATGACGATGATTTTTATATCTGTAGCCTATCTAACCTTGTCACCATTTATAAAGGGTTATGTATGGCAACGGATCTGCCCCGTTTTTACCCTGATCTCGCCGACTTACGAATGGAATCTGCTATCTGCCTTTTCCACCAGCGCTTTTCAACCAATACCGTACCACGTTGGCCACTGGCCCAGCCATTTCGCTATTTAGCACATAACGGGGAAATTAATACCATTACAGGCAACCGCCAATGGGCGCGGGCGCGCTCATACAAGTTTCGTACCCCCCTGATCCCCGATTTGCAAACAGCGGCACCTTTTGTCAATGAAACCGGATCAGATTCAAGCTCTCTCGACAATATGCTCGAATTATTGCTCAATGGAGGGATGGATCTTATTCGAGCGATCCGTTTACTTGTTCCCCCCGCTTGGCAAAATAACCCCGACATGGATGAAGATCTCAAAGCCTTTTTTGACTTCAACTCCATGCATATGGAGCCTTGGGATGGCCCAGCAGGTTTAGTCATGTCTGATGGCCGTTATGCTGCTTGTAACCTAGATAGAAATGGTCTACGCCCAGCCCGTTATGTGATTACCAAAGATAAGCTCATTACATGCGCTTCTGAAGTTGGCATTTGGGATTACCAACCTGATGAGGTGGTCGAAAAAGGCCGTGTTGGCCCCGGTGAGCTAATGCTAATCGACACCCAAGAGGGGCGTATTTTACACAGTGCGGAAACGGATAATGACCTAAAGAGTCGTCATCCGTACAAAGAGTGGCTTGAAAAAAACGTTATTCGGTTAACGCCATTTGAAGCCATGGAGCAAGCGCAAGATGCAGTAGGGCAACGCTCCATGGACAACCAAACCCTTGCCTCATATCAAAAGCAATTTGCTTACAGCAGCGAAGAGTTAGAGCAAGTTATCCGAGTCCTTGGTGAAAATGGCCAAGAAGCCACAGGGTCAATGGGGGATGACACCCCATTTGCCGTGCTTTCACAGCGTCCACGCATTCTTTATGATTACTTTCGCCAGTCATTTGCACAAGTCACTAACCCCCCTATCGATCCACTTAGGGAAGCACATGTGATGTCACTTGCCACCTGTATTGGGCGAGAAATGAATGTGTTTTGTGAAGCGGAAGGGCAAGCGCATCGGCTCAGTTTTAAATCCCCTATTTTGCTCTATTCTGATTTCCAGCAATTATGCCAACAAGATAGTCGCTACTATCAAACAGCCACTGTCGATATTACCTATCCACCTTCTGTTTATTCATTAAAACAAGCGATTGAAAATCTGTGCCAAGAAGCGCAGCAAAAAGTGCGTGATGGCGCCGTATTATTAGTGCTTTCTGACCGTAATATTTCACCAGAGCGCTTGCCTATTCCTGCCGCAATGGCCGTAGGTGCCGTCCAGCACTGTTTAGTTGAAAACCATTTACGTTGCGATGCTAACTTAATTGTCGAAACAGCCAGCGCCAGAGACCCACACCACTTTGCGGTGTTATTAGGTTTTGGAGCAACGGCTATCTACCCTTACTTAGCCTATGAATCACTCGCAGCAATGGCGGAAAAACAGCTGTTTGATAAGCCTCTTGGTAATGTTTTGCTGAATTACCGCAATGGTATTAATAAGGGGCTATATAAGATCATGTCGAAAATGGGGATTTCGACAGTGGCCTCATATCGCTGTTCAAAATTGTTTGAAGCCGTTGGCTTACATGAAGAAGTCACCCAACTGTGCTTTGACGGTGTAGTCAGTCGAGTTAGTGGAGCTAACTTTAGTGACTTTGAATTAGACCTATTTAATTTATCCCGTAAAGCATGGCTACCGCGTCTACCTATAGAGCAAGGCGGTTTACTCAAATATATGCACAATGGTGAGTACCATGCCTACAACCCTGATGTGGTAAAAACCTTACAGCAAGCCGTCCACAGTGGTGACTACAATGATTATCTAAAATATGCGCAACTGGTGAATAATCGCCCAGTCACGACGTTCCGTGATTTACTCACCTTAAAATTTTCAGATAATGGAATTTTGCTGGACGATGTAGAGCCTGAAGAAGCGCTATTTTCACGTTTCGATACCGCTGCAATGTCGATTGGGGCATTAAGCCCAGAAGCACATGAAGCGTTAGCCATCGCAATGAACACGCTCGGTGGTTTTTCCAATTCAGGCGAAGGTGGAGAAGACCCCGCACGCTACGGTACACAAAAACGTTCACGTATCAAACAAGTCGCTTCTGGGCGTTTCGGCGTCACTCCGGCTTATTTAGTCAATGCTGATGTCATTCAAATCAAGGTGGCTCAAGGCGCGAAACCGGGTGAAGGTGGGCAATTACCGGGAGACAAGGTCACCCCGTATATTGCACGTTTACGTTATTCCGTGCCCGGTGTCACCTTAATTTCACCACCACCACATCACGATATTTATTCAATTGAAGATTTGGCACAGCTTATTTTTGACCTCAAACAAGTCAACCCTCACGCTCTTATTTCCGTCAAACTGGTATCTGAGCCGGGTGTTGGCACTATAGCGACAGGGGTTGCAAAGGCATATGCTGATTTGATCACCGTCGCAGGTTATGATGGCGGAACTGGAGCGAGTCCAATTACCTCGGTTAAATACGCTGGGTGCCCATGGGAGCTTGGCCTTGTAGAAACGCAGCAAGCTCTTGTCGCCAATGGGTTACGTCATAAAATTCGGCTACAAACAGATGGCGGCCTAAAAACGGGCCTTGATATCATCAAAGCCGCTATATTAGGCGCCGAAAGCTTTGGTTTCGGCACAGGCCCCATGGTTGCATTAGGTTGCAAATACTTACGCATATGCCATCTCAATAACTGTGCAACCGGTGTTGCAACACAAGATGATTCCCTGAGGCAACATCACTATCATGGGTTACCTGAGCGGGTGATTAATTACTTTCGATTTATTGCAAGGGAAACCCGCGAGCTAATGGCGGCATTGGGTGTGACTAAACTGACTGATTTAATTGGTCGCACAGATTTACTTGAAATTATTGAAGGTACTACGGCAAAACAGAGCAAAATTAACTTGCAAAGCCTATTAGCGACGAGCGTACCACAGGCTGGCACAGCGGTGTTTTGTACTGAAAAGAACCCTTCTTTTGATGAAGGTTTATTAAACCAACGTATTTTACGTGATGCAGAGCCTTATTTAGCCCAAAAACAATCAAAAACCTTTTTCTACGATATCATGAATACCGATCGTTCCGTTGGTGCCGCACTCTCTGGTGAAATTGCTCGTCGTTTTGGTGACCAAGGCTTTGCAGCAACACCGTTACAACTCTATTTTACAGGAACAGCGGGGCAGAGCTTTGGCGTGTGGAATGCAGGTGGTGTCGAGTTGATTTTAACGGGTGATGCTAATGATTATGTTGGCAAAGGCATGACGGGAGGGATTATCGCGATCCGTCCACCGGTAGGCTCTTCCTTTGCAACACATAAAACCACCATCGCGGGTAA
The DNA here is from genome assembly GCF_028477805.1 of Providencia sp. PROV268. Lineage (NCBI taxonomy): Bacteria > Pseudomonadati > Pseudomonadota > Gammaproteobacteria > Enterobacterales > Morganellaceae > Providencia > Providencia sp. PROV268. Next base: position 57,495 of record NZ_JAMPLW010000018.1, on the reverse strand, counting down.
CACCTGTTTATATGGCGCCACAGGCGGTAAACTCTATGCAGCGGGTCTAGCTGGTGAACGTTTTGCGGTACGTAATTCAGGTGCAACCGCCGTCATTGAGGGGATTGGTGATAATGGTTGCGAATATATGACAGGTGGGATCGTCTGTGTGCTTGGTAATACAGGGATCAATTTTGGGGCTGGTATGACAGGCGGATTCGCTTATGTTCTTGACGAAGAAGATAACTTTTCACGTCGAGTTAACAATGAAATGGTTGAGTTGCTATCCGTCAATGAGTTGCCTATCCACGCAGAGCATTTACGTGGGCTCATCACTGAACATGTCCGCTTAACACATTCATCCCGTGGCGAGGCTATCTTAGCTGATTGGGAGTACTGGGTAAGCCGTTTTGCATTGGTGAAGCCCAAATCCAGTGACATCAATGCGCTCTTAGGCCATCGTAGCCGTTCAGCAGCCGAATTACGCGTCCAAGCACAGTAAGGAGAGAAAAATGAGCCAGAATGTTTATCAATTTATCGACTTACAGCGTGTTGACCCGCCGAAGAAAACATTAAATGTTCGTAAGATTGAATTTGTGGAAATCTATGAACCTTTTAGCGCGATCCAAGCACAAACACAGGCAGATCGCTGCCTTTCATGCGGCAACCCATACTGTGAATGGAAATGCCCTGTACACAACTATATCCCTAATTGGTTAAAACTAGCGAATGAAGGGCGTATTATTGAAGCCGCTGAGCTTTCTCATCAAACCAACAGCTTGCCTGAGGTATGTGGTCGAGTGTGTCCTCAAGATCGCCTATGTGAAGGCGCATGTACCCTAAACGATGAGTTTGGTGCTGTCACTATCGGTAATATTGAGCGCTATATTAATGACACAGCCTTTGCAATGGGCTGGCGTCCCGATCTTTCCCATGTTGTGCCAGTCAATAAACGTGTTGCAATTATCGGGGCTGGCCCTGCTGGTCTCGCCTGTGCCGATGTTTTAGCGCGCAATGGTGTTCAAGCAACCGTGTATGATCGCCACCCTGAAATTGGGGGATTACTCACTTTTGGTATCCCTGCCTTCAAGCTCGAAAAAGAGATTATGTCTCGCCGTAGAGAGATTTTCACCGCTATGGGAATTGAGTTCAAACTGAATACGGAAATTGGCAAAGATCTGCCTTTAAGTGATTTGCTCAATGAATATGACGCCGTATTTATAGGTACAGGAACTTATCAATCAACGAAAGGGCAGCTAGCCAATGAAAATGCCCATGGCGTCCATGATGCCTTGCCGTATCTGATTGCCAATACGCGTCATTTAATGGGGTTTGAGGAGTTACAGGATGCACCTTATATCGACCTCAACAATAAGCATGTTGTCGTGCTTGGTGGTGGTGATACTGCAATGGATTGTGTCCGTACTGCTATTCGGCAAGGTGCAAAAAGAGTTAGCTGCGCTTATCGTCGAGATGAAGCGAGTATGCCAGGGTCGCCTAGAGAGGTAAAAAATGCGCATGAAGAAGGCGCTGAATTTTTATTTAATGTGCAGCCAGTCAGTATTGAAGTCGATCAACAAGGAAAAGTATGTGGTGTTAAGGTGGTGAAAACCAGTATGAGCACATCTAAAAATGGTCGTGCTCAAGCTGAAATCATTGAAGGGTCTGAGCATTTGCTCCCCGCAGATGCCGTGATCACCGCCTTTGGTTTTCGTCCACATGTTATGCCTTGGCTCGCAGATCACGATGTGCAACTCGATAATCAAGGGCGTATTATCGCGAGTCATGATGCGCTTTTGGCCTACCAGACTTCAAACCCCAAAATATTTGCAGGGGGGGATATTGTCCGAGGCTCTGATTTGGTTGTCACCGCAATCGCTGAAGGGCGTAAAGCTGCCGATGGTATTTTATGTTTTATGGGAGTCTAATTGCTAACGCCTTAGTAAGCGACCGATAGGCCGTAGTGATACCCCCTCCTAATGCCAGTCAGCTAAACTGACTGGCATTTTCTTGTCAGGATATTGATCGGATTTAGATTTATGGCTTATCCATGTATTGCAAAACACCGATTTTCGCGTTTTCTAGTTTGTTTCGTTTTCAACCTAAAGATCATCTATCTCGCGAATCAATCTCATCACACAAATACAAACCCATAAAAAAATAGTGCGGTTCGATTTATCAATAGTCATGAGAGCCGCTATTTAATTATATTAGGAATGGTTATATAACGTTCATAACAAATATTGATGAGCGGCTTCGACTACTTATTAGTAATTTTAGCTATATGTGTTTGTCCCATCTAAAGTGCTACAGCACGATACTATTTTATCTAAGCCTTAAGCTTCGTTAAATGACTATAGAGGGTAACTCGTCTCACTCACTGATAAGGGATAATAAAGTCTACAATTCATCAGACGCTTTCTTTCTCGATAATATTTTTCAATTATGCGTAATTACGAATAAAACCATTTGTATAAAGATAATATCAATATACAAATGGCTATCTCGAAGTGATCGCCTAAATAGGTCACTGAGAGTGTTTATCGGCATGATTTAATCGCTATCTATACCGATTATGTTGAAATAAGTGACAATATTATTGATATTTATCTCACTCAACGAATAAAAGATCAGATCCACTCTCGTGATATCAGTTGGGATTATTATATTGATGCCCAAGATATATGTGATTTTTGACTAAGAAATATAACTGTAGAAGAGGCTAGATAAAGCCAAAGTAAAAGTAGCTTTCAGTAATTATACGTATCATCCAGCATCGCTAGTTGAATTATTAAAAGGTTTATCTGGCTGGAAAATTGATGCTGTAGTTCTTCTTGAACGCGATAGCAAGCAGCTTACTGATTAACTGGTTAATATAAATTGGTGTATCTCAATTAATAAGGAGTGGACAGCATCACCGATGCTAGAAGTAAGTAGACTCAATCAGCAACACCATAAAAAAATCCGATATTATATTCCTTAATATCGGATTTTATATATTCAAAGGGTCATCTGCCATTTCGCCAATTTTTTCTTTATTGATCAGCGTCGAAGATGCTCTTCCCTCTATTTTTTAACCTAGATAACTTACCAACTATTTGATAACTCTGAGAGATGGCCTACCTTTAGGGGGTGGCGTTGGTTCATCATCCGATGCTGTAGATTCATCACTTGTCGGCTCTGATTCGTGAACTAACATGATGTTATCCGCTGGGTTATCTTCAACCACTTCTGGCTCACCTGATAATTGCTCTTCATAGGCTGTTTCAGGTTCGAACATCATGCCAGCCCCATTTTCACGAGAGTAGATAGCGATAATCGCAGCCATCGGAACATACACCTGACGAGGTACGCCACCAAATCGTGCGTTAAAACGTACTTCATCATTTGTGATCTCAAAATTACCAACCGCACGCGGCGCCACGTTCAAGACAATTTGCCCATCACGAACAAATTCCATTGGTACGTTGGTATTAGGAACGGAGACATCAACTACCAAATGCGGCGTCATATCGTTATCGAGCAGCCACTCGTAATGCGCGCGTAACAGATACGGGCGTCGAGGTGTCATTGGTGCCATTTCCATCATGACACTTAGCCTCGTGCCGAAAGACGCATTTCGCGCTCTAATTCAGTCAGTGAAGCCAAAAATGCGTCACGTTCAAAAACACGTTGCATATACATTTGCAGGTGCTTGCTGCTTGAAGGCTTCAGTTCAATACCCAATACAGGTAAACGCCATAATAGCGGTGCTAAATAGCAATCAACGAGACTGAACTCTTCGCTCATAAAGAAAGGCATTTCAGCAAAAACGGGTGACACCGCAATCAGCTCTTCAGCTAATTGGCGACGCGCGTTATCGGCTTCCTGTGCACTTCCCTTCTCAATTTTGTACATCAGAGAATACCAGTCTTTTTCAATGCGATGCATCAGTTGACGGCTAGTACCACGCGCAACTGGATAAACAGGCATTAATGGAGGATGAGGGAAACGCTCATCAAGGTATTCCATGATGATATGTGGGTCATATAGGGTCAGATCACGGTCAACAAGAGTAGGAACACTCTGGTATGGGTTTAGATCAATCAGATCTTGAGGCAGATGACCTTGTTCGACATGTTCAATCTCAACGCTAACCCCTTTCTCAGCCAAAACGATACGGACTTGATGACTAAAGATGTCGGTTGGCCCTGAAAATAATGTCATTACCGAACGTTTGTTAGGAGCGACAGCCATTAAAACCTCCAAGTTGCATAAAAATGAACTAAACTGTAATAAGTTTTTTAATAATTACGAGCCCGCTCATTTTAAAATCCCCTGTGCTAAAACTCTCATTTATCCATATTGAAAGCCAGCACAACCCTCTCGCAATAATGCTGCGAGAAATAAGAAAATAAAAAGCAGTCGCATATTCTAGCAGATTTTGTGCAACTTAGGGGGATGTTGATGAAAAAATCATAACTAAATGTCTTTTAAGACAAATAAAAACATAAAAAATAGAGCATTAACATACTTAATGAAAACTTATTAGCATATAAACCTTGAAGTTAACTCTAAAGTTATCATTTTCAGAAAGAAAATGGTTTTTCTCAAAAGTGAGTAAATTACCTAAAGATCAGTAACTGAGACTAACAATATACTGTTTGCATAATTTTTATATGCAATAGATTTATATTAGCGAATCACTTACCCTTTTTCACCACAATAAATAATATTCGGTCTCTTCCAGCCTTAAAAGATAAAGCGTTACAACATATTGGATACCATTCCCCTAAAAGATCCGCTCCCCCACAACGATAAATTCAAGACAATAAAAAACCCGCCATAAAGACGGGTTTTGTTATCAATTTTATGCCCAAAGGGCAACAAATTAACGTTTGGAGAACTGTGGACGACGACGTGCTTTGCGTAGACCAACTTTTTTACGTTCAACAGAACGCGCATCACGGGTAACGAAACCAGCTTTACGCAGATCAGAACGAAGAGTCTCATCATAAGCCATCAGTGCACGAGTGATACCGTGACGGATTGCGCCTGCCTGACCTGAAATACCACCACCTTTAACAGTGATGTACAGATCCAGTTTTTCCAACATTTCAACCAACTCTAGCGGCTGACGAACGACCATGCGCGCAGTTTCGCGGCCAAAGTACTGTTCCAGTGTACGCTGATTGATTGTGATGTTACCGCTACCTGGCTTAATGAAGACACGAGCGGAAGAGCTTTTGCGGCGACCAGTGCCGTAGTATTGATTTTCAGCCATTGCCTATAATCCCGATTAAATGTCAAGAACTTGCGGTTGTTGTGCCGCGTGGTTGTGCTCGTTACCTGCGTAAACTTTCAGTTTACGGTACATTGCACGACCCAGAGGCCCTTTTGGCAACATGCCTTTAACCGCGATTTCAATCACACGCTCAGGACTGCGAGCAATCATTTCTTCGAAAGTCGCTTGCTTAATTCCACCTACATGGCCTGTGTGGCGATAGTAGATTTTGTCTTCGCGCTTATTGCCGGTAACAGCAATTTTTTCTGCATTCAGAACGATGATATAATCACCAGTATCCACGTGCGGAGTATATTCCGCTTTATGCTTACCGCGCAGACGGCGAGCCAATTCAGTTGCAAGACGACCTAAAGTTTTGCCATCTGCATCAACAACGTACCAGTCGCGTTTTACGGTCTCTGGTTTAGCTGTAAAAGTTTTCATTAAAACTTACCCAATATTGAAGTTACACGTTGGTGAACACTCATGTTCATAAGCTTTGTGAGGTTCACACGACTCTTGTCCAGCAAACCTACCCCTTCGAGCAGCCTAGCCGGCATTATGCGATATTTCTTGGGAAATAAGAAAATATCGCTGTAACGTGGGGTCGCAAGATTATAGAGAAGTCAGCAATAAAAATCGACCCCAAAACACATTTTTTTTCACCACGCGGTGAACTGCGTCTTTTTTGTGCGAATAGCATGCCGGCATTTAATCGACTTAAGCCAAATGCGGGATCTTTAAATACTCTTCGCTTTGCATTTCCTGTAAACGAGAAAGGCAGCGCTGATATTCAAAGGCTAATAAATTACCTTGGTACAGCGATTCCATCGGCACCTGTGCGTTAATGATCAACTTAACCTTACGCTCATAAAACTCATCCACTAACGCCAAAAATCGCCGTGCTGCATTTTCTTGTTTGGAATCTAACGCTGGCACATCATATAAAATGACAGCGTGATAACAATTGGCTAGATAAATATAGTCATTTTGGCTACGAGGCTCATCACACAATGCTTTAAAACCAATCGCAAGTACCCCTTCTGCGCTGCTGATAGCCTGCATTTTGCGATGATTCACTTCTAATACAGGTTGTTGTTCGCCTTGCTTACCTGCCAGCTTCACGAAAATTTCATTGAGATGCTGGCGATTTTCTTCATTTATTGGAGAGAGGAAAAGATGAGCCTGAGTTAATGTTCTTAGCCGATAATCAACCCCAGCATCAACATTCATCACTTCACAATATTTTTTAATTTGTTCAATTGCAGGTAGAAAACGAGCGCGTTGCAGACCATTACGATACAGCTCATCAGGGATAATATTGGATGTCGCAATAAGCGTGATGCCTCGGGCAAATAGCCCCTCAAGCAATGTGCCTAAAATCATCGCATCCGTGATATCAGAGACAAAAAACTCGTCAAAACAAAGGACATCCGTCTGTTTTTTAAACTCATCAGCAATAATATCTAGCGGGTTTTCTTGACCTTGCAGAGCCATCAAGTCTTCTTGGACTTTTTTCATAAACCGATGAAAATGCAAACGAAGTTTCCGGTTTCCCGGTAAACTTTCATAAAACATATCCATAAGCCAAGTTTTACCTCGACCAACTCCCCCCCACATGTATAACCCTTGTACAGGTTCAGTCACAGCAGCATGCTTTTTGCCTAGTAGACGTTCTAAGCGCATTTTCAACCCAGAAGGCTTTTCCTTTTGTTCATTTGAAGAGGATGACGCGATCAGTTGCTGATAAATTTCATCTAAACGCTCTACAGCACGTTTTTGTACGTCATCAGGCTGGTAGTGACCTTCAGCAAGAGCCTGCTGATAACGCATAGTAGGAGACATCGGCGACATTAACTGAATAATCCTTAAAAAATTTTCGGTTTTTTTACCGTTATATGGTATACACTGCCCTTATTATAACCAGATTCATTTATTATTTAACGTCTAGTTAACGAATGCTAAATAGAGTAAGGAATTTCACCTTAGTATTCCACTCTTTAGTGATTAACAGGTATAGTTATAAGTAGCCAAGCTTAATTTCTGCGAACAGTGAAGTAAACGAAGGAGTCAGCATGACCTGGGAGTATGCACTAATTGGATTAGTTATTGGTTTCATCATCGGCGCATTAGTTGTCCGTTATGGGAACCCAAAACTTCGTCAACAAAAAACAGCACAAGCTGAATTAGACAAGAAAAACACTGAGCTAGAAGAGTACCGTAAGGAGCTAGTCGGTCATTTTGCTCGCAGTGCAGAATTACTTGATAATATGGCTCGTGATTATCGTCAGCTATATCAGCATATGGCTCAAAGCTCATCTGAGTTAATGCCAGATATGCCAGCGCAAGATAACCCGTTCAATTATCGCTTAACAGAATCAGAAGCGGATAATGACCAAGCACCCGTCAAAATGCCACCAAGAGATTATTCCGATGGGGCATCTGGGTTATTCCGTCCTATTGACGAAAAAGAGAAGTAATTATTCATTTATGCTCTAAAGTATTTGAGGGGCAGCGCGCGAACAATAGCTTCATCCAGCAAGCTGCAACTTAAAATATAACGAGTCGAACCACCAGCAAAGCAATTTGCTGGTGGATACCAAATATCATTTTCTATTTACACTAAACCAACGAGTTTGCTGCTGTAAATTAATCAGTTAACTCTATTTCACAATATATCGTTTCATATTAAATATTTCTTTTTATTTCAAAACTGTATAGAAATTAAGTCCTCATCTACAATACATGTAAATAGATGTAAAATAATGGATAACCGCTACCCGTTGTATGAACTTTTGCGCATAATCCATGGTCATAGTTATCAGTAAAATCAAATCTGATATGAGAAAAATATCCTGATTGGTGTAGCAAGGCTACAGCCTGATAAATTTTATTCTTGAGAGAATCTACGGAATGATGAAAAGAAAAAATTTCTTTCTCACTGCAGTCGCAATGAGCCTAGGGTTATCCCTTTCAATTTTACCTTCAATTAGCAGTGCTGCTTTGCCTGCGACATTACCAGCAACGGCACAAAGCCAAAATATGCCAAGCTTGGCACCTATGCTTGAAAAAGTACTGCCAGCGGTGGTGAATATCCATGTTTCTGGTACGCGCGTTCAAAATCAGCAGATCCCAGAAGAATTAAAATTCTTCTTTGGCCCAAATATCCCTTCACAACAACAAAGTGTTAGGCCATTTGAGGGCTTAGGCTCTGGCGTTATTATTGACGCACAACAAGGCTACATTTTAACGAATAATCACGTGATTGATGGCGCGGATAAGATCCAAATCCAACTGAATGATGGGCGTGAAATTGATGTCAAACTCATTGGTAAAGACGCGCAAACCGATATTGCGTTACTGAAAATCACCAATGCGAAAGATATCAAAAACCTTACCGCCGTTAGCATGGCAGATTCAGATAAACTCCGTGTTGGTGACTTTGCCGTTGCCGTTGGTAACCCATTTGGTTTAGGGCAAACAGCGACTTCAGGTATCATTTCGGCACTGGGTCGTAGTGGTTTAAACCTTGAAGGGTTAGAAAACTTTATCCAAACCGATGCTTCTATCAACCGCGGTAACTCCGGTGGTGCTCTGGTTAACTTAAACGGTGAATTGATTGGAATCAATACCGCAATCTTAGCTCCGGGCGGTGGTAACATCGGTATCGGCTTCGCTATCCCAAGTAATATGGCGAAAAACCTCAGTGAGCAGTTAATTAAGCACGGTGAAGTAAGACGCGGTATTTTGGGTATTAAAGGCACCGAAATGAATTCAGATATTGCTAAAGCCTTTAATATCGATGCTCAACGCGGCGCATTCGTCAGTGAAGTTCTGCCTAAATCTTCTGCCGCTAAAGCAGGCATTAAATCAGGCGACGTCCTCGTGTCTGTTGATGGTAAACGTATCAACAGCTTTGCTGAGCTGAGAGCCAAAATTGGTACTAGCCAGATTGGTAAAGAGATCACGATTGGTTTGATCCGTTCAGGAAAACCAATGGATGTTAAAGTGGTTTTAGAAAACAATGAAGGCGAAGCCACTAAAGCGGAAAAACTGAGTGAATCATTACTTGGTGCAACATTATCTAACGCAACAGTTAATAACACCAAAGGTGTACAGATCGATAACGTAACACCTAAATCACCAGCAGCGGCTGTCGGTTTAGTGAAAGGTGACCTCATTTACGGTGTAAACGATGTTCGTGTCGAAACCATCGAACAGTTCCGTAAAGTCATTGATGCTAAACCACCAGTACTTGCTATGAAGGTTCTGCGTGGTGGTGAAACCTTATATCTGTTGATGAAAAACTAATTAGCCCTTTGTACTTCGAGTGACTGTCGGTTACATATGGCTTCCTTTAACTCGAAATATTTAGAGCGTTACACAAAATTGTTGTAAAAGATCAAAACAGGTACAGGACAAACTGCTGTGCCTGTTTTTTTATGTTATGCTCAAGTTCCCTTTATTAACATCAACAACCTGAATAATTCGATATCTTATGGTGAAAAAGCTTATCTGGGCAGCAATGCTAGGCCTATTAATCGCTATGATTATTATCGTTGCGGTTCCTTCCCTACGTCCTCAAGGCTTAGCAGATTTGCTTTATGGTAAAATAGATAGCGAACCTGTCAGTTATAATAAGGCTGTGCGTAAAGCCGCTCCAGCCGTTGTTTATGTTTATAGCAGCTCAAAAGGCAGTTTTTCTCAATCAGGCCGCGAATTGAAATCACTTGGCTCGGGTGTGATCATGAGTTCAAATGGCTATATCATCACCAATAAGCATGTGGTTGATAACCCTGATCAAATCTTAGTCGCCTTACAGGATGGCTCTATTTTTGATGCGCTATTAGTTGGCTCAGATGCTCTGACTGATTTAGCTGTACTAAAAATTGATGCAGAAAATCTTCCCGTTATCCCAATTAATAAATTCCGCGTCACCCATGTAGGCGATGTCGTGCTCGCTATCGGCAACCCATATAATATTGGTCAAACCGTCACCCAAGGGATTATCAGTGCAACAGGTCGTGTAGGGTTAAGCTCCACTCGGAGGCAAAATTTTTTACAAACCGATGCATCGATTAATTCAGGTAATTCAGGGGGAGCTTTGATTAATAGCGAAGGAGAGCTTGTCGGTATTAACACGCTTTCGTTCAGTGCAGGCCAAGGGGTTAGTTCAGAAGGCCTAAGTTTTGCTATCCCAACAGCACTGGCTACAAAAATTATGGAAAAACTGATCCGTGATGGACGAGTGATCCGAGGTTATATTGGGATCACCGCACGTGAATTACCGCAAATTAGAACCAACAACAACAATATCGATCAGATTAAAGGTTTGCGCGTTTTCCAAGTTGCTCCCAATGGCCCAGCGGCTAAATCCGGCATTCTCCAAGGGGATATTATTTTATCCGTCGATAATAAGCCTGCAATATCAGCCGCTGAAACGATGGACTTAGTGGCAGAGATCCGCCCCGGTAGCAAAGTACCAGTAAAAATCTTACGTGATGGTGAAGTAAAAGATGTCGATGTGATCATCGAAGAGATACCTGAAGGGCAAGCGGGCTAGGCTATTTTCTGAGAGTCTCCCCCACAGCAATACAAAAAAAAGTTGTTCAATTTGAACAACTTTTTATGTTTATCTTATCGCTCTCATCCACGAATTAATCGTCAGATTTGATCCGTTCGATATTCGCGCCTAAACCACGCAGCTTATCTTCAATATGCTCATATCCGCGGTCGATATGATAGATACGATCAACCGTTGTAGTACCTTCCGCGATACAACCTGCAATGACTAAGCTTGCTGATGCACGCAAATCTGTCGCCATGACTTGTGCTCCAGTTAGCTTTTCCACACCATGGCATAACACAGTATTACTTTCGATTTCAGCATGCGCGCCCATACGAATTAATTCAGGAATATGCATGAAACGATTTTCAAAAATTGTTTCTGTGATCATCCCTGCACCCTCAGCCACTAAATTCAATAGGCTAAATTGAGCCTGCATATCTGTTGGGAAGCCAGGATGCGGTGCAGTACGCAAAGTAACCGCTTTAGGGCGTTTGCCTTGCATATCAAGACTGATCCAATCTTCGCCTACCTCAATTTTAGCACCTGCTTCGCGCAGCTTCGCCAAAACGGCATCTAGTGTATCTGGACGAGCGTTACGGCAAACCACTTTCCCTTTTGAAACTGCTGCTGCAATAAGGAAAGTACCTGTTTCAATACGATCAGGCAGTACACGATAGGTACCACCACCTAGGCGCTCAACCCCTTCAATAACAATGCGGTCAGTACCAGCACCGGTAATTTTGGCACCTAATGTATTTAAGAAATTAGCCGTATCTTCAATTTCTGGCTCGCGAGCGGCATTCTCAATAGTTGTCGTGCCCTCAGCTAATGTTGCCGCGGTCATAATAGTCACCGTAGCGCCAACACTCACTTTATCCATGACAATACAAGCGCCTTTTAAACGCCCATCAACCGTCGCTTTCACATAGCCGTCTTCTAGGATAATGTGCGCGCCGAGCTGCTCTAAGCCTGAGATATGTAGGTCAACAGGACGAGCGCCAATCGCGCAGCCTCCCGGTAAAGAAACTTCCCCGTGACCAAAACGAGCGACTAGCGGTGCGAGAGCCCAAATGGAAGCACGCATGGTTTTGACCAGATCATAAGGTGCACAGTATTCAGTGACATTTCTGGCATCAACATAAATGGAACCATTACGTTCAACTTTCGTTCCGAGTTGATTCAGCAACTTAATCGTTGTATCGATATCCCTAAGCTTAGGTACATTTTGGATCTCTACCGGCTCTTCAGCCAACAGCGCAGCGAACAGAATTGGTAATGCGGCATTTTTCGCACCAGAAATTGTTACCTCACCTTCTAAGCGGGTAGGCCCTTTAACTAAAAATTTATCCATTCGGTTACTCTCGTATTCACACTCGCCATACTTCAAGTTGCGGATGTAATCGACTTCCTTAGTCCAGTGGCTTGCTAGAACTTCCTTTTATTGAGCGACGACAGGCAACGTGAAATATTTGGAGTATAGATTTTAAATACTGTTCGCGGATTTTTTATCAAAAACCGTTTAGCTTGCGGTCGCGAGCCCACTCTGCTGGGGTATATGCTTTTATTGAAAGCGCATGAATACGGTTATCCGCGATATACTCCATTAAAGGGGCATAAACAGCTTGTTGCTGTTTGACTCTGCTCATATTTTCAAACATGGCACCGACGGCAATAACCTGAAAGTGGCTGCCATCACCATTAACAATTACCTCATCCAGAGATAGCTTATCCATCAATACTTGTTTTATTTCGTTGGGTTCCATATATGACTCAATTTTATAATCATTGGTTACGGGTATAAATAGACGTCTATCCTAAAGGATCCGTCACAATTCTTAAACCAAAGAAAACGCCTCTGGTGCACAAAAACACGCAGAGGCGCCTTTCTTTACACAAACTGACCTTAACTTAGCAATAATGACTTAACACCATAAAGCTCCATCAAGGTTGTGAGATTATCACTCATACCGACTATCTTCAGTGAGCGTTTTTCTGTTGCCAATTCGCCTTTTAGGCGCACTAGCATTGCTAGCCCTGTTGAATCAACGTGTTCCAAGCCCGAAACATCGATTTGCTCAACCTCAGCAAGTAATGATTTTCGCTTTTCCCAGAACACCAGCAAAGAGTCTCGGCCTAATGTGCCGGACAGTAACAATGCCGATGATGACTTTTCCCACGTAAGATCATGACTCATTTGACTATTTCTCTTCCAGCGTAATAGGTGCTTTCGCACTGATTTCTAACTGTTTTGTTAAGCCATCAATGCCTTGTTTACGCAGGATATCACCCCATTCGTTTTGTTTAGTCGTGATCATACTGACGCCCTCTGCAATCATATCATAGGCCTGCCAGTTACCTGTTTTACTGTTTTTGCGCCATTGGAAATCAAGGCGTACTGGTGGACGGCCATTTGGATCTATGATGGTGACTCGAATAGCAACAATGTTTTTATTCCCAATAGGTTGCTCTGGTGCTATCTGATAAGTTTGACCATGGTACATCGCGAGTGCTTGACCATAAACTTGCTCAAGATACGCTTCGAAAGCAGTAAAGTAAGCGTCACGCTGCGCAGGCGTCGCGTTCTTGTAGTAAGTGCCTAAGACTAAAGCCCCTGCATATTTAATTTGTACATATGGCAATAATTCTTCACGAACAATAGTTCTCAGGTAGTTAGGGTCTTTACGAATTTGCGGCTGCTCATTCTTTAAACGGGTAAAGGTTTTTTCAGCCGCTTCATCCATCAGCTTATACGGGTTGGTTTGATCTATCGCCATTGCAAATGGTGCAATCGCTAACATTGCTATCATCATTAAGCGCTTAAACATAAGTTATTCCTTCTAAATTCGTCTTAATATCGAATCAATTAGCAGCAGGAGCAGGTTGAGATTCAGCGCCTTGGCTATCGCCGCTCTTATACAAGAATTGACCTATCAAATCCTCTAAAACCATCGCAGGTTTGGTATCTTCAATACGTCCACCATCTTTCAATAATTCTGCATCGAGACCTTCACCATAGGGCCCGATATTCATCGCAATATATTGCTCACCGAGTAAGCCGGAAGTACGAATAGATAATGAGCTGGTATCAGGAATATTATTATATTCACTTAGTAGGTCAATTTTAACATCAGGCACATAGGTCTCTTTGTTAAGCGTAATGCTAGCAACGCGCCCAATCACAACGCCCCCCACTTTCACTGGGGAACCTTCTTTTAAGCCACCAATATTTTCAAAAGAGGCCGAAATCTGATAAGTCGATTGGCTACCGAGCGATTTTATATCCGCCACTTTTAGGCACAGAAAAATAATTGCCGCAATCGCTAGCAATATAAAACAACCTACCCATACTTCACTTTTTTTACTTTGCATGACTTAGTTCCCAAACATCAGTGCTGTAAGTACAAAATCTAGACCAAGAACCGCTAACGATGCATGGACCACGGTTCGTGTTGTCGCTTGGCTAATCCCTTCCGATGTTGGGATAGCGTCATAGCCGTTGAACAACGCAATCCAAGTCACCGTTATGGCAAACACTAAGCTCTTGATAAAGCAATTTACAATGTCCATCCGCCAATCAACGGAGGATTGCATTGAGGCCCAAAAGAACCCTTCATCAATCCCTTTCCAATCAACGCCAACCAATGCACCACCTAGGATACCTACTGCAACAAATATCAGTGATAGCAATGGCATGCTAATAAAACCAGCCCAAAAACGCGGTGCTATCACTCGACGAAGAGGATCCACCGCCATCATTTCAAGGCTAGAAATTTGTTCTGTTGCTTTCATTAAGCCAATTTCAGCCGTCAATGCAGAGCCTGCCCGCCCTGCAAACAAAAGGGCTGTCACAACCGGACCAAGTTCACGCAACAAAGATAGTGCCACCATCATACCAAGGCTGGCTTCTGCGCTAAACGTTGTCAGAACTAAATAGCCCTGTAACCCAAGCACCATACCAATAAATAGCCCTGAGACAGCGACAATCAAGAGTGATTGCACACCAACAGCATATAACTGCTTAATTAATAATGGCCACTGCTTGGAAAACTCAGGTTTCCCAATTAATGAGCGAAATAGCATATAACCCGCTCGCCCAAAGGCCGAAAAAATTTCAATCCACCGACGTCCGAGGGCAGCAATTGCCTCTACTATCATCTTATTTTACCCTAATAAATCAGCCAGATAATCATTGGCGGGGAAACGGAACGGTACAGGCCCGTCAGCAATACCATCTAAAAACTGCCTAACACGCGGGTCTTGGTTGTTACGTAGTTCATCCCCCGTTCCTTTCGCAATCACATGCTGCTGAGCCACAATATAGGCTTTATCCGCAATGCTCAGTACTTCAGGAACATCATGAGAAACCACAACACAAGTCACGCCTAACGCCTGATTAAGCTCATCAATCAATTTGACCAAAACTCCCATCGTAATGGGGTCTTGCCCAACGAAAGGCTCATCAAACATGATCAGTTCAGGATCAAGTGCAATCGCTCGAGCTAATGCAGCTCGTCTTGCCATCCCGCCTGATAACTCTGAAGGCATCAATTTCGCAGCACCACGCAAACCAACCGCCTCTAGTTTCATCATCACCGTTGTGTGGATCAATGACTCAGGTAAGTTGGTATGTTCACGCAGCGGAAATGCGACGTTATTGAACACATTCATATCCGTAAACAGCGCACCAGACTGGAAAAGCATGCTCATCTTTTTACGCGACTGGTACAATTTTGAACGTGATAACGCTGGAATATTATCACCATCAAACCAAATTTCACCTTGTTCTGGGCGTAACTGACCACCAATGAGACGTAATAAGGTGGTTTTACCAATCCCTGAAGGCCCCATAATTGCCGTTATCTTACCGCGTGGTACGGTTAGGTTAATATCCTCGAATATTTTCCGACTACCACGGGTAAAAGACATGTTACGTACTTCAATTAAGTTGTCTGTCTGTGCTTGCATTTGTTTGATAGCTCATTACACCATGAATTTTGTCTTTTAGACGCACCAAGAGCACGATCTTACAGAAAGATAAACCGAAAATCGTCTAATATCGCATCTGATTGTATTTATAGTATTATAACGTTCGAAATATGTCTGTTGATGTTCAAAATGTGTATTTATATAACTAAAGGGAACATAAAACAGTTCAACGACTTATAATTAACCAGATTTTTACGCAATTAAAGCAGATAGCTCTTAGACTTTAAAAATTTGTTATCGTTTGAGAATACTAAAGTTTATCATCTTTTATTTGGTTTATGATGCTAATAAATGCAAAGCGCTCTTTGACTTAAGTTTTTGTTAATCACAACACCGTTAGTATTCATTAAAGTACAATGAATATTCGACTAATTTGACAAAGCACTTACTGATAGTAAGTATTCGTTATACAATTCGCGCTCGCTAATCCGATTAACTGAAAAGCTACGCATGGAACAGAAAATGTCAAACATCGATTTTCAGCAAGTAGGCAAAGAAGTTCTCCATATCGAAAGTGAAGGCCTAAAAAACTTAGAACAATATATCAACGATGACTTTACTCACGCTTGCCAGCGCATTTTTGCCTGCCAAGGGAAGGTTGTTGTGATGGGCATGGGGAAATCGGGACATATTGGGCGAAAAATTGCAGCAACATTAGCCAGCACAGGTACCCCTTCTTTCTTTGTTCACCCCGGAGAAGCCAGCCATGGTGACTTAGGGATGATCACCAATAAAGATATTGTATTGGCGATTTCTAATTCAGGAGAGTCAAGTGAGATCCTTGCGCTGCTGCCTGTTTTAAAGCGAATTAAAGTTCCGCTGATCTGTATGACCAATAATCCCAATAGCAGTATGGGCAAATATGCAGATATCCATCTATGCATCAAAGTACCAAAAGAAGCTTGCCCACTGGGACTTGCACCAACCACCAGTACAACAGCAACGCTGGTAATGGGGGATGCTTTAGCTATTGCGCTACTGACGGCAAGAGGCTTTACGCCAGAAGATTTCGCCCTTTCCCACCCAGGTGGCGCACTAGGGCGCAAACTTTTACTACTAGTTCGTGATTTAATGAACGTTGGCGATGATATTCCGCATATTCCTCAAACAGCAACGTTACGTGAAGCTTTAATTGAGATTACTCGCAAAAAATTGGGTATGACGGTTATTTGTGATGACGAAATGAATATTGCTGGTATTTTTACCGACGGTGATTTGCGTCGTATTTTCGACATGGGCATCGATCTTAATAATGCCAAAATCGCCGATGTAATGACCCGTGGTGGAATTAGAGTGTCACAGAATATGCTAGCAGTAGAAGCACTCAACCTAATGCAGTCTAAACATATTACTTCGTTAATGGTTGCTGAAGGTAATAAATTAGTGGGTGTCTTGCATATGCACGACCTCTTACAAGCAGGCGTGGTATAAAAAGGAATGATTATGGATCCGCACTATCAGGATACCTGTTATGGCCCAGTCGCCGAGACAGTATTGCAGAAAGCCGCTAAAGTTAAATTATTAATCTGTGATGTCGATGGCGTTATGTCTGACGGACTGATTTATATGGGTAATAACGGCGAAGAACTCAAAGCCTTCAATGTCCGTGATGGATACGGTATTCGCTGCTTACTCACCTCTGGTATCGAAGTGGCGATTATCACCGGTCGAAAAGCCAAATTGCTTGAAGATCGCGCGAAGACATTAGGGATTACATATCTTTACCAAGGTCAAAGCGATAAGCTTTTGGCGTATCATGAACTGTTAGATACACTGAAGATAACAGAAGAAGAAGCGGCCTATATTGGGGATGACCTTATTGATTGGCCTGTTATGGCAAAAGTTGGGCTATCGGCAGCGGTTGCTGATGCACATCCATTATTACTACCAAAGGCAGATTACGTCACACGTCTTGGTGGGGGTAAAGGGGCGGTACGTGAACTTTGCGACCTCATCCTTCTAGCGCAAAATAAACTGGAAGAAGCTAAAGGCTTATCGATTTAAAGAATAAAGACACCCATGAGTAACGCTAAAAAGTGGTTAATT
Source organism: Providencia sp. PROV268 (assembly GCF_028477805.1). Taxonomy (NCBI): domain Bacteria; kingdom Pseudomonadati; phylum Pseudomonadota; class Gammaproteobacteria; order Enterobacterales; family Morganellaceae; genus Providencia; species Providencia sp. PROV268. The sequence continues at coordinate 39,652 of NZ_JAMPLW010000018.1, read as the reverse complement.
ATCCTGTTATCATTGATAGCACTTGGTCTGATCGGCTGGAACCTTGCCGGTCTTGACACAGACACGCCCACAAACAGTGTCCTTGATAACAGCCAACCTAATTATCAAACCGATGATTCAGTGACATTTGTCTATAATCCAGCGGGTGATTTGGCCTATAAATTAGTATCAGATAAAATTGATAATTATACGGCTGAAAAAATCACTTGGTTTGCTAACCCTGTTTTAACAACATACAACGAAGTCGGTGTACCCACTTGGACTGTACGGGCGCTAAAAGCCAAGTTAACAAATGATAGAGTGCTCTATCTGTATAACGATGTACAGGCCGATAGTTTAAGCCCGGATTCCCAAATCCAACGGATTTCAACCCAAAGTGCCGTCGTTAACCTGATAACACAAGATGTTTCATCAGATGACAAAGTCACTATTATCGGGCAAGGCCTTAATTCTACCGGTCTAAAAATGCGCGGTAACCTGCGCTCAAGAACCGCAGAGTTAATTGAAGATGTAAAAACACATTACGTGCTACAAAAAGAAGAGCAAAAAAATGAATCAAGTAAATAAAAAGCGTTTTATTCAAGGAGCCGTTGCCAGCGCAATTTTTGCTCTTAGCGTACCAGCTTCTGCATTAAAAACTGACACGCAACAGCCAATGACGATTAATTCAGTCAAGCAATCCCTTGATTTAGAAAAAAATGTCACCACATTTACTGATGATGTCGTTATTAAGCAAGGCTCTATTGATATCCGAGCAAATAAGGTGGTTGTGACGCGCCCTAGCAGTAATTCAGATAAAATTACGATAGAAGCGTTTGGTAACCCAGTGACCTTCTATCAATTACAAGATGATGGTAAGCCAATTAAAGGCCGAGCGTCAAAAGCACGCTATGAGGTGGATAAAGAGCTCCTCACATTAACTGGCAATGCTTATCTTGAGCAGTTAGACAGTAATATTAAAGGTGATAAGATCACCTATATCGTGCCAACGCAGCAAATGGAAGCGTTTAGTGATAAAGGGAAACGTGTCACGACAGTATTATTGCCATCACAGCTACAAGAAAAAGGCCCAGCGGCAAACAACGGAAAGAGTAAATAATCGTTATGGCGACATTAACCGCAGAGAATCTGGCAAAAGCCTATAAAAAACGCAAGGTCGTTGAAGATGTTAGCCTTGAGGTGAAATCTGGCGAAATTGTTGGTCTTTTAGGCCCTAATGGTGCGGGAAAAACGACCACCTTTTATATGGTCGTCGGCATCGTCCAGCGGGATGCAGGCAAAATTACCATTGATGGTGAAGATATTAGTCTCCTTCCGCTTCATGAACGTGCGCGCCGTGGTATTGGCTATCTTCCTCAAGAGGCGTCGATTTTCCGTCGCTTGAGTGTTTATGATAATCTAATGGCAGTGCTAGAAATACGCCATGACCTCAACACTGAGCAACGCAAAGAGCGTGCAGAAGAGTTAATGGAAGAATTTAGCATTACCCATTTGCGTGATAGCATTGGCCAATCGTTGTCTGGTGGGGAACGTCGCCGCGTAGAGATTGCTCGTGCATTAGCAGCAAACCCGAAATTTATTCTATTAGATGAACCGTTTGCAGGTGTTGACCCGATTTCGGTATTAGATATTAAAAAAATTATCCAACATTTACGTGATTATGGCTTAGGAGTACTCATCACTGACCATAACGTACGTGAAACGCTCGATGTTTGTGAAAGAGCCTATATTGTCAGTCAAGGGCACTTAATTGCTCATGGCACACCTGAAATGATCCTAGAAAACGAACAAGTAAAACGGGTATATTTAGGGGAAGGTTTCCGGTTGTAAGTCATTGGTTAAGCATTCAATTGAGGTGGAGATAAAAGCACATTCATGAAGCAAAGTTTGCAGCTCAGAATCAGTCAACAACTTGCAATGACTCCTCAATTGCAACAGGCTATCCGTCTGTTGCAACTTTCTACGCTTGAGCTACAACAAGAGATCCAACTCGCCCTAGAAACTAACCCGCTTCTGGAACAAGAAGAAAACACCTCTGACTTAGACTCCCTTGATAGTCTCGATATTCATACTGACAGCAGTGAAATCGATACTAAAGATGCCCTTGAAAAAAGTGATATGCCAGATGAGCTTCCTTTGGATGCGAATTGGGATGAAATTTATACTGCGGGTACGCCATCGGGTACAAATAATGACTATAGCTTTGATGAGTTACCCGTCTATCAAGGGGAAACCACACAAACGCTGCAAGACTATTTGTTATGGCAATCTGAATTAACGCCTTTTACAGACACAGACAGAGCGATTGCTACCGCGATTATTGACTCAATTGATGATTCTGGCTATCTGACAACGCCAATAAAAGAGATCCACGAAGGTATCAATAACCCAGATATCACACTTGAAGAAGTGGTCGCTGTTTTAAAACGCATTCAGCATTTTGATCCGCTTGGTGTGGCAGCACAAGATCTAAAAGAGTGCTTATTGATCCAGCTATCCCTTTACCCAAAAGGTACTGACGGGCTAGATGAGGCTCGGTTGATTATTAGTCAACATATTGATTTACTGGCTAATCGTGATTTTCGCCAGCTCAGTAAACTCACCCGTCTAAAAGAGGATGCTTTAAAAACCGCTATTGACCTGATATTGACGTTGAACCCTAAACCGGGCCAATCTATCAATACCGGAGAGTCGGAATATGTTATTCCCGATGTTTTGGTGAAAAAAATCAACGGGCACTGGCAAGTTGAATTAAATACAGATAGCATCCCTAAATTAGGTATCAATAATCACTATGCTTCTTTGATAAAAGATTCAGTGAACGAAAGTGATTCACAATATATTCGTAGTCACTTACAAGATGCCAAATGGCTGATAAAAAGCTTAGAAAGCCGTAATGAAACTTTGTTAAAAGTGGCGACTTGTATTGTAGAGCAACAACAAGAATTCTTTGAGTTCGGTGAAGAGTACATGAAACCCATGATATTGGCAGATATTGCTTATCAAGTGGATATGCACGAATCAACGATTTCGAGAGTGACAACTCAAAAGTTTCTCCATAGCCCGCGAGGAATTTTCGAGTTGAAGTATTTTTTCTCTAGCCACGTCAGTACCGATACAGGAGGTGAAGCCTCTTCAACGGCAATACGTGCGTTAGTGAAAAAACTGGTTGCTGCTGAAAACCCAGCAAAACCATTAAGTGACAGTAAATTGACAAGCATGCTAGCCGAACAGGGCATTCAGGTTGCACGTCGAACTGTCGCTAAGTACCGTGAATCGTTATCTATTCCGCCCTCAAACCAACGCAAACAGTTGGTTTAATTGATAAAATAAGGAAGGTTGTATGGAATTTCAGATTACTGGACACAATATTGAAGTCACCCCTGCATTACGTGAAACTGTTGAGAAAAAGATCAGAAAATTGGAACAATTGTTTGATCGCATTAACGGTATTCAAGTCATTCTGAAAGTTGAAAAAGTTCAGCAAATTGCTGAAGCAACTGTGCAGGTTAATGGTGCTGAACTCCATGCGTCAGCGGAAGAAAGTGATATGTACGCTGCAATTGACCAACTGGTAGACAAACTGTCACGCCAATTAACTAAACATAAAGAAAAACTGAGACAACACTAATACATTTATGGTGAAATCACAGGTTGATTTCAGGCCTTCACCAGACCTTCAATGTTTAGTGGCGGTCATTAGGGATTGTAAAAATAAGCGTCGAAAGCCAAACGGTTGGTTTTCAACGTATGAAACAATGCGAACAACAGTATGCGTTCTCAGTTTGTTAACAACAATCCCAAATCATACTGTGGTGTATAACTAATAAATGGCTTAAACCAGATGGTGGCATACACCATCTGGTTTTGTAGTCCTAAGTGAACAATAAAATGAACAGTGATATAGAAATCCAATTAAGCGCCGTATTATCTTCAGCTTGTACACGCAATAACCTTACTTGTACTAGTAAAAAAAGAGCACTTGAGATTATTAGTGAACTGGCTGCCGCAGAGTTGGGATTACCGGAAAACACGGTATTTGAAGCTTTACTCACCAGAGAAAAAGTAGGAACAACAGGTATTGGCGGAGGAATCGCCATCCCTCACGGCAAGCTAGCAGAAGGTGAACATACACAAGCTGTTGGTGTTTTTTTGCATCTGGAAGAGCCAATCGCCTTCGATGCCATTGATAACCAACCTGTTGATCTGCTTTTTGCGCTATTAGTGCCCGCAGATCAGTGTAAAACGCATCTACACACTTTATCATTAATCGCGAAAAAATTAGCCGACAAATCTCTTTGTAAGCGTCTGAGATCGGCACAAAGCGATGCAGAGTTATATAGTATTATTACTGAGTAGCCTATAATTAAATAACTTCGTCATCACAGGGTTACATGTCTATGAAATTTTGATATTTTCTATATAGCTGTACTGACATAGACTGTGATGTTCTGATAAGTAAGCAAACGATCTATTCAACTATCGGGGTCCTATGATCACCGAAAAGAAACAAAAGGGAGTTAGCTCATGGTGCTGATGATTGTCAGCGGCCGTTCCGGTTCGGGAAAATCCGTTGCCTTACGTGCGCTGGAAGATATGGGTTTCTATTGTGTGGATAACCTGCCGGTTGTGCTGCTTCCAGAACTGGCCAATTCACTCGCAGATCGTAATATTTCAGCTGCTGTGAGCATTGATGTGCGTAATATGCCTGACAACCCAGAAATCTTTGAAGAGGCTTTAGGTAGATTACCTTCTAGCTTTTCGCCGCAATTGCTATTTCTGGATGCCGATCGCAACACATTAATTCGCCGCTATAGTGATACTCGTAGATTACATCCACTTTCGAGCAAAAACTTGTCACTTGAAAGTGCTATCGATGAAGAAAATGAGCTTTTAGAGCCTTTACGGTCACGCGCTGATTTAGTGATTGATACCTCAGAAATGTCAGTCCATGAATTAGCCGAGATGCTCAGAACGCGTTTGATGGGTAAACGTGAACGAGAGCTAACCATGGTATTCGAATCTTTTGGTTTCAAACATGGTATTCCTATCGATGCAGACTATGTTTTCGATGTGCGCTTTTTACCGAACCCACATTGGGATCCGAAATTGCGCCCAATGACAGGCCTCGATCGCCCTGTTGCCGCATTCCTCGATAGGCACACAGAGGTACACAACTTTATTTATCAAACACGTAGCTACCTTGAATTATGGCTGCCTATGCTTGAGACCAATAACCGTAGTTACCTCACGGTGGCAATCGGCTGTACCGGAGGGAAACACCGTTCGGTCTATGTCGCTGAGCAATTAGCTGATTACTTCCGTTCTCGTGGTAAGAATGTACAATCTCGCCACAGAACCCTAGAAAAACGCAAGTAATGACCTTAAAAGCGACAATCACATTAAAAAACCGGCTTGGTATGCATGCTAGGCCGGCAATGTTACTTTATGAATTAGTTAAAAAATTTAACTCTAAGGTTATTTTACGCAATAATAATCAGATTGAGGCTGAGGCCGATAGCGTTATTGCGATGTTGATGTTAGACTCAGAGCAAGGAAGTACCATTGATATTGAGGTTAGCGGCCCTGATGAGGATCAGGCTTTATCCGCGATTATTAACCTGTTCGAAAGTGGATTTGATGAAAGCTAGTATAATCCACCATTTATTTATGAACTAAATATCAATAATTTTACAAGTATTGGCTCAAAGATCGTGATCATGATCTCTTCCTTTTGGAGCTTGAAGAGCCTAATATTTTATACAATTTTATCACAGCGACACCCCCTACCTTATTGGGTGGGGGGTGTTTGCTTTGTACGTCTCTATTGGAGTGTGGTATGACAAAGCCAACAATTATTATCAATGATTTAGATGCAGAACGCCTAGATGCACTGTTGGAACAAGCAGCTTATGCGGGTACCCCAGTTGCTGACGCACTGAATGATGAACTTGATCGTGCAGACATCCTGTCACCACAGGAAATTCCTGCTGACGTCGTCACAATGAACAGTACGGTGCGTTTTCTTGATTTGATTAGCAATGAAGAACGCACACGCACTTTAGTTTACCCAGCCTCTTTAAAAGATAGTGCTGAGCAGCTCTCTGTTATGGCGCCAATCGGTGCGGCTTTGCTTGGTCTGCATGTTAATGATGAGATCAGTTGGGCATTGCCTAATGGTGTTGAAACACGCGTAAGAGTACTCGAAATTATTTATCAGCCAGAAGCCGCGGGTGAATACCATCGTTAATGGTATAAAATCGCCTAACTTAGCAATAACATCAATGTATTAAATAAGCAGGCTGACGTTAACAGAATAAAAAATGGGTTTCCCACGATAGGCTTTGCAGGCAAAGCGCTTGAAGCCACTTTATCAGGCAAAAAATAAATCTATTCTGTTTATTGATAAGGCACTTCAAAAGGAGTGCCTTATTCATTTGAGCAAATTACTCTCCCGCAATACTCATTTCAGGTAACAATACAGAGCCACACTGAATATTACTGCGAGTTTCAATATCATCAGCAATCGTGACGATATTTGCCCACATATCTTTTAAATTACCCGCTATTGTGATCTCGCTGACAGGATATTGGATTTCACCATTCTCCACCCAAAAACCGGAAGCACCACGTGAATAATCTCCGGTGATCCCACTGACCCCTTGCCCCATCAGTTCAGTAACAACCAGTCCTGTTCCCATTTGTTTTAGCAATGCTTCGAATGACAGCCCCTGACCAGCAATACGCCAGTTATGGATCCCTCCAGCATGCCCTGTACTTTGCAAGCCTAACTTTCTGGCTGAATAAGAGGTCATTAGCCACGTTTGCAACACACCATTTTCAATAATATTGCGCTCAGTGGTGCGAACCCCTTCACTGTCGAATGGCGATGACGCTAATCCACCGATTAAATGCGGCTGTTCAGTGATGGTTAACCAATCAGGTAAAATTTGCTTACCTAAGCTATCGAGTAGAAAAGAAGATTTGCGGTAAATACTACTTCCACTAATTGCCCCAACAAGATGACCAAACAACCCTGTCGCCACTTCAGCAGCAAAAATAACAGGTGCCTTCATCGTTGGCAGCTTTCTCGGTGAGAGGCGTGCCAATGTACGACGAGCGCACTCTTGCCCCACCCATTCAGGCGATTTCAAAGCACTTAAGCTGCGCCCGATGGTATAAGCATAATCACGTTCCATTTCACCATTTTGCTCTGCGATCACACAACTCGACATCGAATAACGGCTTGAGCAATAGCTTTGTAGCATACCGTGAGAGTTACCAAAAACCCGCACGCCATAATGACCATTAAAGCTTCCCCCTTCCGTATTCACAATACGCGGGTCAACCTTAAGTGCCGACATTTCCGCTTGTGACGCCAATTTAATTGCTTCTTCAGGAGTGATATTACTGGCTTGGAATAGTTGTAAATCAGGGGCATCAAAGGCTAATAGTGACTTCTCAGCAGGGCCTGCACATGGGTCTTCCGATGTGTAACGGGCAATGTCTACCGCAGCTTGCACTGTACGCTCAATCGCTTCGGGGCTTAAATCTGTTGAAGAGGCGCTCCCTTTACGTTGGTTGTGATAAACGGTGATCCCAAGTGCGCCATCACTATTGAATTCAACATTTTCGACTTCTCCTTGACGGGTACTGACACTAATTCCAGTGCTTTTGTTCACAGCAACTTCAGCGGCATCACAACGACTTTTTGCAAAATGAAGCGCCCGTGCAACCGCCTCTTCTAAATTTTTACGTTGTTCGCTGACTTGTTCAGTTAAATTCATCGATTCAATCCACATAAAATGGGGGAAACCCGGCTTTTTTTACACCAACTCACAAATGTCGGGTGTCATCAGGGCTTTTTCCCAGTTACAATACATAATATATGAATGTTAACATCCACAACGCGGCAGGTCATGCAATTACACGCTGCGTTCTGTAAAAAGGAAATCGATATATGGCCAAACAGCCTGAAGACTGGCTGGATGATGTCCCAGCGCCGCAAGATGAAGACGATGATGAGATCATTTGGGTCAGTAAAAGCGAAATTAAACGCGATGCTGAAGTTCTCAAAAAACTGGGGGCCGAACTTGTTGAATTAAGCAAAAATGAACTTGAGCGCATTCCACTTGATGCTCAGTTACTAGATGCCATTGAACTGGCACAAAAAATCAAGCGTGAAGGTCGTCGTCGCCAACTACAATATATTGGTAAGTTGCTACGCTCTCGAGACGTTGACCCCATCACAGAGGCTTTAGATAAACTGAAAAATCGCCATAATCAGCAAGTTGTCATTCTGCATAAGCTTGAAGACCTGCGTACACGCCTTATTGAAAATGGTGATGATGTTATCGAAGAAGTCGTTGCTCTGTTTCCCCATACAGATAGACAACAACTTAGAGCATTGGTACGTAACGCTAAAAAAGAGCGTGAAGGCAATAAGCCACCAAAAGCCTTCCGCCAAGTTTTTCAATATTTAAAAGAGCTGTCCGAAAGCGCTTAAATCACCATCCCCTATACCACTCACAATATGCTATAGGGGATGATGTCAAAAATAGATTAAAAACTAACCCCTAAACATTGCCTTGCTTCTTTTATATCAACTTCATATTCACCCATAATGAATTTTTTAAGGTTCTCTCTGAGTACGATTGCATCAATAATTGTTTGATCTTCTAAGACACTATCAATAACCAATGTATTCCAATTTTTGACGGCTAATAGTGCTTGAACCACCTGATTACCATAGAACGGATTATCACTCTTTAGAAAATTAGCGATATATTGTAGCTTAGGAAGTTTTTGTAAAATATTGATATGACTTTCTTCCATATAGAGAATTGAAAAAGAGAGTTTTTTTAATTTTTTTAACTCAGAAAACTCATCAGGTAGCCATCTCATTTTATGATTATAACTCATATCCAAGTGTGTAAGATGTGTTGACTTGGTTAATGCAATTGGAAAAGTATCCATTAGACAATGGCTGATATTCAGTTCATATAATTTGGGTTGTGGTGCAGTAATATTGATATTTGCATTACCCGATAGCAGTAACACCTTTAAACTTTGAAGTGCTTTATCGATAAGAAATAAGGTTTCTTCATCTTGAAAACCAAGATCTAAATATTCTAAATTGACTACCTGATATAAAATACAAGGGAACTCGGTAAAATTACAATGGCTTAACAATAGTTTTTTCAATTGATTGAGTACAGGTAGTTCTTCGGGTAAACTTGAAATAGTGTTAAAACTTAAATCAATGGATTCTATCTGATTGATATTTAATATATCTATTGGAAATTCAGTCAACGAGCAGCACGCTAAATTAATGGATTTTAAATGGTCAGTCTGCATGCCCTTCAACGATAATTCTTTTAGCGGATTATTTGATAAATCTAGCTCTTTAATATTTTCAAGCTGAAATATTTCTTCGGGCATTTCTGTAAGATTTAGGTTAGACAAATTAAGTTTAGCATTTTTTGATGCTTTAAACTTATCTATTGCCTTCTGAACTTGACTTACTATATTACCATTTTTCTTAATCGAATTACCTTTTTTTATCGCCTCAATTATTTTATCTATTTTGATATTTTCTTCGGCGTCATCATAATACTTTCCAGATAATACGTCTTTTGCATGATACCTTAAATCTTGGAAACCTAAAAAGATACCTTTACTCCCCTTATCATAGATTGAAAAACAGTGGTCATCCGAAATAATATATTCCGCTGTGACTTTACCTGTTATATTTATCACTCCATGATTATAAATTCCTATCATGGTTTGCTCAACGGTCACATCCCCCTTGATGATAATACAAGCTCCCCCAAATGCTATGTTCTTAGCTGATACATTCCCTTTTACAATAACAGTTGGACCATAATCTACATTACTTTGAGTTAACGCATTTTCGATAATAAGGTCTTTTTCAAAAAGAATAATAGTCCCTCCCATCTCGTCTATATCATCAATTTCTAAAGAGTCCAATGTGACACTTTCTTTGACCCGTAAAAGTCGACCGTTATAATAATCCTCAAGATAACTAGGTAGAAACTCGAGATGGTATTTTTTAACACAATCGGAAAAACTGATGTTTATTCTTTCAAAAAAATTCATTTCCCTTACCTTATTTAGCATTATTTTATTATAATAAATCTAGCTTTAGTCATAAATATTCAATTATCATTAACTTTGCGATAAATGTAAAATGATTAAACCCAATAACAGTAGAATAATCATTATTAGGATATAAATAACGTAATAATCCTAAAAAACGTTAACTATCTTGCATTTGCTTGATAGTCATACAATGTCTCCGTATGATACTGACGTTAATCATATTCTTACCCGTATTATCGCGGCTGCTATCCCCGATAACCTTATGTGGAAGATATGGATAATTCAAGAAATCGAGCATGGCGTAGAGCCAAAAATAGAATCCACTCGCCGCGAAAAAAACGAGATCGCTTTCCCGCTGAGAAAAATTGGAAACAGATGTATGGGCGTAGGAAAAAATTATTCGCGCGACACAGCTAGGTATGGCATACCCCCAAATCAGTAACAGACAGCTTGCTCTGAAAGGTTTGGAGGAAATACATAACAGTAAATGAATATTTTATTTATTTGTAGTCGTAACCAATGGCGTAGCCCAACCGCAGAGCAAATTTGGCGCCACCATCCAAGCTGGTCGGTACGCTCTGCTGGCACCAGTAGCAATGCAAGACGCCGAATTACCGCAGATTTGCTCCGTTGGGCTGATGTTATTTTTGTCATGGAACAAAAACATAAAGATCGGCTAAAAGCCAATTTTACTCGCCTACTCGAACACAAATCACTTTATGTACTCGATATTCCTGATGAGTATCAATACATGGACCCGCAATTAATTGAGATACTTAAAGATATTGTTCCAAGTTATCTCAGCGAGTTTATCCCGTAAGAAATGACGATAAGTGAAACCTTTTTTAATTACCCATAAAGAAGGTTTTATCACAAAATTGATTGAGCCAACATCGAACCTACCGTGTTATCTATTTTATGATTAAAAAAACATTTTATTGGCTTATTCAATATAAAAACCCATAATTCAAACACAATAGGATGTTATCAAAAATGAAAAAATGGTTAGCCTCTCTTTTTAAAAAAGGACAAGAAAATTATCCTGTCGTTTGGAATACGAATATCACGCCAATCTATCAGCATTTATTGCCTTGGATAAACGAATTATCCCCACTCCCTGAATCACTGTCTGAGCTCCCAGATACAACTGAAGTCGATGAAAATACAATTCGTTGGGCTAATGGCGCTGAAGATGGTGTATTCAGCCACCACGGAATGGGGGCTTCTGAAATCACTGCTAGCGAAATTTACACTTCACTAAAAAGAGCGCTGGAGAAAAACGACAAAGAATCGGTTTATCATTTCTATCAGCAAGTCGCCGAACAAAGCCCGTTATCTTATATCGACGATCTAATCCATTTAATCGTCGATAAACAAGAGATCCATGCGCCAAAATTGGAAGCCTTTACCGACTGGTTACTCCACAATAGCCCCGATACTAATGTGGTTAAATTGGCCATTTCCTTTACTGTGTTTTTTCCAAGTGATGAACGCCTTAAGACACTTTATTGTCTTGCTTGCCATGATGAATTCACGCTTTACACTATTATCCCAATCCATGCGATGCTCACATCCACATCTGACTATGATGCAATGTGGCTAAAGTTAGCAAAACGTGTTGAAGGCTGGGGGCGCGTACATCTTATTGAACATCTACCCGATGAAATAAGTGAGGAAACCAAGCAATGGATACTGACTACAGGCTATCAAAATAGTGTTATGGTTGAATATACCGCTTGGCACTGTGCAACCTATTGCCACTTGGCAGATGCATTAGAAACACAAAATGATAGCCAATTATTAGTAGCCTCATCCGATATTATTCAAGCGTTGCTAGGCGGTGGACCGGCACGTGATATCAATGACTATGATGATGCTTTTCGTTGTTGCTTCAATTACTTGAGCCGCATTTTAGAACAAGATTATTTATTAGACTATTATTTTACTGTACTCGGCATTAATGATTATTTTCAAGAAAATAGCGAGAAATTTGAAAATAGCACAGCCATCACTTCATTAGCACAAACTATATTGGATAACCCTATATGGGATAAATTAATCGCTCAAGGTTTAAATAGTGATGATGATATCTTATTCCGTAATAGCACCAGTATAGCCAGAGCCCGTGGTCAAGATATCTTCCCTTATCTATACGAAAAACAGTTAAATCACCCTGAGAATGATTTGTGGTTTGAGTTAATGAAAACGAACGATATAGACCAAGTCAAACAAGTGATAGCCTTAGCAGAGCAGCAGCTCCCATTAGAAGCAATATCGACAGGGCCGAGTGATAGCCTTGGTCTTGGTGCTGGCTATGTACAACATGGAAAACTTGATTTTATTTTACAAGAATTACCGCGTTTTCCTGGTGTCGGTTTATCTATGATCCTCTGTGGGTTGCAAAGCCCTGTAGTGCGTAACCGTAATATGGCTCTTAGGGCATTAGCGAATTGGAAAAGAGAAGATTGGCCTCAAGACTTAGAGCCATTGCTGACTCAATGTCATGCCATTGAGCCGGATAACGAAGCCAAGGCAAGATTTGCAGCCCTCTTACGGGGCGAGCCACTTGAAGATTAATAAAATCAGGCTGGTTGACTTCAATCAGCCTTATTTTATATTCAGTTAAATTGAGTTTTTATTGAGTGAAGTAATGTTGGGAATTCTGTATACCCTTCTCTATCAAGGAAATGCCCAGCTTCTTCCTCAATAATCACTTCGGTTTGTAATGCCTTGGCGAGTGTTTGTGATGATTGTGGTGAAACGACCCAATCATTGGTAGAGATAATTGAAATCCTTTTATCTGCTATATCAATTAAATATGGGTAATCTAATCGGCTCAACGTGTGAGGCTTTAATTCAGGTAGTGTGCTTTGCTCCTGATCAAAACCCGCTACTAAAATATAGCCACCGACTTTATTGCCTTTTGCAACCTGCTGCTCTAAAAAGCGCAATACGGTCACACACCCTAGGCTATGCCCAATAAATAGGGTATTTTCATCAATCTCAATTGCTAAGTTTTTGAGATGTTGTTGCCACTTTAATGGCTCGGGTGATAGCGGTTCAGGCATTTCAGGTACATACACTAACGCGCCTAACGACGCTAACTCAGCCTTTAACCATGGAAACCAGTTTTTTTCTGGTGAAGCGGTATAACCATGCACAATGACAAACTTCTTACCTTTCAATGACTCATTTTGAGAAACGTCATTTGCCATTTTTATTTCTCCATAACCTTAATCAGTTGGCATATACTATACCACGCATCATTTAATGGTTATTTAGAATTTTTCGTTATATCTAGGGCGAAAATAAACTCATCTTCCCACATATCTTGTGCATCATTCATTACATCAATAATATCCGAGAATTCTATCCGCTGAGTTGATGTCATGTGGCTAAAAACAATGGTAATAGGCAGCTCTAGCCCCGCAGAGACCATATCCCAAAGGGCATCAAGATTGTGACCAAACCAATTTGGCAGCGAGAACCGTTGTGAAAATTGCAAATAAAAGTCTTCAACTGTTTTGATCTGCCGAAAGTCAAAAACTATTTTTTGGTTCATCGCTGCTATCTCTTAGTTTACCTGCTGGAAGCTTTTATAGTGATCTGTGGTGACATAAATCATGCCATCGGAGGAGTATAGCAAACGGTCTGCACCGCGGTGCCCACAGTTGTAATTGATATCAGCCTCATACCATTGACGATTCGGAGCGATGGGTAACCGCTTCTCTCGATTAGAGAACCTATCTCCCCCAATCGCTTTCCCAGGTAGTACATCACACAGGTTCCCCTGTTTCGGCTCCCAACCAGCCTGACGAGCCGCTTTTTTCGTGATGTAAAAACTCGGCAATTGCTGATGTTTTTGCATATAGCTCACCACATTTGCCTGTTTGGTTAGTTCATCAATTTTCTGGGGATGCGCCTGTTGTTCTGTTGTTTGCGCTGGCACTGAAACAGGCCTTTCGGCCTGTTTTTTGTCTTGTTGTTCACCCGCATTAAAATATAAGCTAAGCGCGATCAAGACCGCCATCAACAGCATTGAAATAATCCGTTTATTCATTGCTTAATTCCAATTTATGCGGTGCCGCCAACAGTCATTTTATCCAATTTCAGTGTCGGTTGCCCAACACCAACAGGCACACTTTGCCCTTCTTTTCCGCACACACCCACTCCCTTGTCGAGCGCAAGATCGTTACCTACCATGGAGATTTGCTGCATTGCTTCAACGCCAGAACCAATGAGCGTTGCGCCTTTAACCGGAGAGGTAATTTTGCCATTTTCAATTAGATAAGCTTCAGAAGTTGAAAAAACAAACTTACCGGAAGTAATATCAACCTGACCACCACCAAAATTAGGTGCGTAGATGCCTTTATCCACGCTAGAGATAATCTCTTCAGGCGTTGACGTACCCGGCAACATATAGGTATTGGTCATACGAGGCATTGGTAGGTGCGCATAAGATTCACGACGCGCATTTCCGGTTGGTGCGACCCCCATTAAACGTGCATTCAATTTATCCTGCATGTAATTTTTCAAAATACCATTTTCAATCAAGACATTATACTGACCCGGTACACCTTCATCATCGATGGCTAAAGAGCCTCGACGGCCTGCAATTGTGCCATCATCAACGACAGTACAAAGAGGAGATGCGACCAGCTCACCAATTTGCCCTGAGAAAACAGACGTGCCGCGACGGTTAAAATCACCTTCTAAGCCATGTCCTACCGCTTCGTGAAGCAATACGCCCGGCCAGCCTGCCCCCAATACAACAGGCATCATACCAGCTGGCGCTGCAATCGCTGACAGATTAACCAGTGCCATACGTACCGCTTCTTTCGCATACTGCTCTGCAAGCACTTGTCCTTGATGAATTTCAAGAAAATATTCGTAGCCATAGCGCCCGCCGCCACCGCTAGCACCGCGCTCACGCTTACCTTCATGCTCCACCAGCACACTGACAGATAAACGAACTAATGGGCGAATATCGGCCGCTAACGTACCGTCCGTTGCTGCTACTAATACTTGCTCATAAACACCCGTTAGGCTTGCATTGACTTCGATCACTCGCGGATCTTCTGCTCTTGCAACCTGATCAATACGGTGCAATAACGCAATTTTGTCCTCTCGTGACAAGCTTTGCAGTGGATCCGTTTCTGAGTATAGCTTCTTGTAGCCCACTTCAGTCAAAATTTGTGATTTACCGTTACCTTGCTCGCTGACGATGCTACGTGCCGCAGTCGCGCTTTGCTGTAACGCCATCAACGAAACCTGATCGGCATAGGCAAATCCCGTTTTTTCGCCACTTATCGCTCTAACACCGACGCCTTGGTCAATGTTATAAGAGCCGTCCTTGATGATGCGATCTTCTAATACCCACGCTTCGTGGTAGCTTGATTGAAAATAGAGATCCGCATAATCAATTTTACGCTCAGATAACAAGCCTAGTGTGTCGTACAGTTTTTGATGGTCAAGACCATTGGCGGCCAGCAAATGTTCGCTGACAGAAGCTAAACTCATATTGGTTACTCTTTTATTGTGTCTTTTTTAATCAATGAAGTCAGTTGCGGCCTAAAGCGGTTATGTTTCACCACTCGGATTTGTTCCCGCATCCCACTTAAATTTTCAGTTTGAATATTTAAAACCGTCGATGCTACAGCATCAACGTTCTTTTTCATAACTTTACCCCAACCATCGACGGCTAAGGTGTGGCCCCACGTTCTGCGCGTACCATGTACACCAACTTGAGCGGGCGCTAATATAAAACATTGGTTCTCTATCGCCCTTGCACGCAGCAGTGGCTCCCAATGTGCTTTACCGGTATAACGCGTGAAAGCGGCAGGTACAGAGATAATCTCAGCCCCCTGCTCACGCAAGGCTTGGAATAAACCAGGGAAGCGGAGATCATAACAGATTGTCATACCTAATCGACCTACAGGCGTATCAACCACCGTGATATGTTCACCACGCTGATAAATAACCGATTCATTATAGGTTCCCTGCTCATCTTCAATATTCACATCAAACATGTGGATCTTGTCATAGCGCGCCTGAATCTGCCCTTGGGAATCAATTAAAATACTGCTGCTCGTAATGCGTTCAGGATCCTCACGGCTGATCAATGGCATTGAGCCAATTAAAATCCAGACATTGTAGCGCTTCGCCATATTGGCAATAGCTTCTTGTAAAGGGCCTTGCCCTTCTTTTTCGGCCTGTTTACGGTAAGTCGCCGCATCTGCGAACAACAAGGCATTTTCAGGTGTCAATACTAACTCAACAGTCTCTGGCAACTGCTTAATTTGCTGCTCAATCTGTGCCAAATTATGTTTCGTATTTTTACCGCTGCATAACTGCAAAAGTGCAACATTGCCATTTTTCATTACTCTTGAGTCTCCTTTAGCTGACGCAATACTTCATCAATTTTGGGTTCATCCAAGCTTCCTGTCACACGGTAACGTATCACAGAAATTTTGCTCCATAGCGGACCTAATACTTTTGATGCAGCAAAAACCGCTGCACCCGCAATCGGGTTAACTGCAAATGCCGTTGCTACTCCTACTGTAGCAGATATTTCGGGCGTCACGACCGCTTCACCGTTAATTTGGCGTTTCACCAAATCAATTTCCCCACTTAACGTAATATCGGCAACTAACCCATCAATGTACACATCTTTTGCTGATAGAATACCATTACGGATCTTGGCATTACCTTTAATTGAGTCAAAGTCAAAGTCATTACTAAAGGTATCGCGAAAATCAAATTGAAGTTTGCGTAATAGTGCATCAAAACTCACTAGCCGTAACAGTTGGCCCGCTCGCCCTCCGCCCATTTTAGCGATCGCGCCTTTACCAAGCTTACTTGATAACGCGCCATTAAGGGTTGCAATATCTGGCGACCAAGGTACATCTTGCCAATTGAGTTCGAAATCAAGCGTATAAGGTGAACCGATGATAGGAACTAAAATACCATAGTAAGCGGCTGTTTCATCAAATTGCTCCCCACTTAAGGAGCCTGCAATTTGTGTACGGTTTTGTTTACCGCTTTGCCATAAAGCATCTAATTTTAATTGAGTGGCGCTATTACTTAATGTTCCACCACTTAGTTGCAATGTATTTCCTTGCGGCTTCAAGTGGGCACTCAATTTCCCTAATTTTTGTCCACCTGCCCAGCAATCTTGGCAATTAACCGTCATTTCAGGCCAATGGCTAAAGTTGAATGAGGAAGAGTCATTGCTACTGGTTGTTTGTTCCCCAGGGAATGCCATTGGGTTGTAATACAGGTAATCGATATTCAGCACCCAAGGCTGTTGAGCAAAAATCTGTAATTCCCCTTTAAGATTTTCGCTTGATACCTTAATTTGCTGCTCTTTAGCCAACAAGTTAAATGAGAGGTCTAAATTTTGCCATGCTTGTCCACCTAAAGACAGGGATGGTGTCTTCACTCTCACTGTTTCAGGTAAGCCAATATTTATCGATTTACCACCTTGATCTGCTGAAAAAAATGTATCGACTGTTTTTAACCATTGTGGGTTAGTAATCACTGGCAAATCAGCAAGTAGCATTGATGACTGCGGTAACTCTGGTGGCTTGCCATTCCATTTTGCCAGAGTGCCTTTTTCTAAACGTAATTGTGGTGCTCTCAGATCCCAACGCGTGTTGAAACCAATACGCCGACCAATATCACCGCCTATATTTAAATGCGTCGATGAGCCTTTAGCTGTTGCATTGACCGTCCCTAACTCTTTAAGTAAGCGATCGTCCAATGCAGGGAGGCGGCTTTTCAGTTTTTTTAAACCAGCAGAGAATTCCACGGCAAGAGCCATATCATCGGACGGCGAATGTGGAAGTGTAATTTCAATATGACTGTTCCAATCGCTGGTTCCCGCCACTTTTTGCTTTAATGAATCAGGCAATTGAGCAATTTTTGCTATATCCCAATTTCCCCCTAGATCCACCTTCACTTGGTAATCTTTAGGGTTATCAACCGTTGAAAAATTGACGTCGACAGGTTGCCCCAGCCATTGTGCTTTTAATTTATCACCGACCAAATCGCCGTTGTTAAATTTAAACTGCCCCGTCAACTCCGTGAGCTTACTGTCGATAGGCTTAATCAATAAATCATTTTTATTCAGATTGATATTCCCTTTCGCGTTAACTTCCTTGCCGTGTGCTAACGGAATAGATAAAGCGAGATCACCTGTTACCATGCCTCCAATTTGCAACTCATCTAACGTATTGCCAATCGAGCTTTTCAGTGGTGTCATACTAAAATACTGCTGTATTTGTGAGCCTGTACCCGCTAAATCAGCCTTAATAAATAGCATTTCATTTTGATAATTCGGAATATCAGCGGTTAGCTGTGTGGCTGTTGCTTCACCTAATTTGACACTGTCTGCACGCATTGCCAGACCTGAACGTTTAAAATCAAGGTTAATGTCTAAATTAGATAAAGCAGGCCAACCTTTATCATACTCAAAGGTCGCTTTGCGTAAGGGCACAAAGACTTGGAACTGACCATCGTTCTGATTAAATGGGAAATGTTTAGGGTCACCCTTGAAGACGACTGTCGCATCTTTCGCTTGCCCTGCGATGATAGCGTTTGATAGGTAGTCCGCTAGGCTTTCCCCCATCAACTGTTGCGGGAAATAGCGCCACGCTTCTCCCGCATTATCAATATTGACGCCCGCTAAGATGCTCAGGTCAGTATCATCACTTTTTTTCGACTGATAAAAACTAAACTGCCCATTCGCCCATAATGAAGAGGCCTGTATATCCAGTTGGTCGCTCCACAACTTGAATTGATTGTCATCATTTTGCCAATACAGTTGTCCGCGTGCTTTATCAATTTGAAAAGGGGCTTTAAATTGAGGCTCATAGTCAACATAACTCTTATCTAATGTCGCAGAGAGAACCCCTCGCTGCGCATTCCCGACCAAGACACCCGTGAAGTGATCAACCGAAGGGAGTTGTTTCCATTTTTTCCAACTGACATCCTGCCAGTCCATATCAATTTGCGTGTGCTCAAGTTGATCGGGAGTAATATCTAGAGCAAAAACGGATAATAAACCTTTCGGTTGGCGATGCTGCCATTCTTGCACCGTTTCTGGCGTCACAAATGAAAAAGTAGGTAAGATTTCACTAAGGCGCTCTAACTCAATATTTTTAGCTCGGATCCGCCAGTGATCTTTTTGGTGGTATTTCATCGATGAAGGCAGATAAAGTACCGAAACACTCCCATTCGGCCAAATATATTCATTGGTTTTTAATGTATCTAACTCAGGAATATTAAATAACCAGCCTTCCCCTTGCCTTCTCATGCGGATGAGTAAGTCATTAACTTGTAGGTTTTGCGCTAAAGGGGCTTCCCCCCAATTCGCTTCGCCTTGTCGTAACTGCAAGAGGCCGCTATCAATACGATTATTTTTGATGGTAACCCAAGAGGATAAGCTAAAATTGGCATCGCGCAGCCCAGTATTTTCACGTAACCAGCGACTTAACCATGGCTGCATATCTATATTGTCAGCTTGTAGATAAATGGTGCCGTCGCTCAAGATGCCGTTTTTATCTTTAATATCAATTTTGACTTGCAAAAAACCATGCTGCTTGTTGATCGTTTCTAAGCTAACAAACCCTTGGGCACGGTGGCGGCGTTGCTCATTCAACCAAGTTAATTCAGGTAAAATCAGGGTTGTTTTTTGCTCTGATGGCGTCAGAAAGGTCAGTTGGCTATTTTTGAGAGTAAAATGGTTAAATTGCTTTAGAAATAGCCCTTCAATACTATCACTATCAATCGGTTGTGCACGGCCTTCAAAACTAAAAGGCACTTTATAATCGACATTGAGCTGGTAGAAAGTGATGTCACGAAAACGCCATGTTAAGGAAAGTAACGAGCTCCAAATATCGAGTTCAACGGCGATTTTGCTGGCTTTTGCATCGACTTCTTCATTGCGAACAACCACATCGGTTAAGGTCAGAACCGGCCCAAACGATTGCCATGCCCCCTCAATTTCACCTATTTGTAAGGTGATATCCGTGTTTTTTTCAATATAGCCAATGATATCTTGCCGGTAATAGTTGATATTCGGTAAGAAGAAACGTAGCCCAGTGAGCAGCAATGCACCAAGCAGCAGCACGATAGCCGTCGTCATCCATACTACCCGTGGCAGTCGTTTCACCCGTTTCTCCTTCACGTAAAAACTACATCATGATGACATCAAACTGTTCCTGACTGTATAACGATTCAGTCTGAACTTTAACCTGCTTACCGACAAAAATTTCCACTTCCGCAAGGGCATGAGACTCGTCACCAGTCAGTGCATCAACCACTGATTGGGAAGCATAAACTAAGAACCTATCTGCATCGATTGTGCGATGAACACGAACAATTTCTCGTAAAATTTCATAACACACGGTTTCAACCGATTTTACTGTGCCACGCCCTTGGCAAGTTGGGCACACATCACACAAAACATGTTCAAGGCTCTCTCGGGTACGCTTACGCGTCATTTCCACTAGCCCTAGCTGAGAAAAGCCATTGATCGTGGTTTTTACTTTATCTTTACTAAGCGCCTGCTCCAAAGAGGCTAAAACACGGCGACGGTGCTCGATATCACTCATATCAATAAAATCGATAATAATAATACCGCCCAAATTTCTCAGCCGTAACTGACGAGCAATCGCTTGGGTCGCCTCTATATTGGTGTTAAAGATGGTCTCCTCAAGATTGCGATGCCCTACAAACGCCCCTGTATTGATATCGATTGTCGTCATCGCTTCAGTTTGATCGATAATCAAATAACCACCTGATTTCAATTCAACTTTCCGATCCATCGCGCGTTGGATCTCGTTCTCTACGTCAAACAAATCAAAAATCGGCTGGTTACCTTGATACAATTCAAGCTTAGCTGTCATTTCAGGAACATATTCTTCAATAAACTCCTGTAACTCCTTATAGGTTAGACGAGAATCCACACGAATTCTATCTAATGAAGCCCCCGCAAAATCACGAATTATCCGGTAAGCGAGTGATAATTCGCCATAAATTTTGGTGCGAGTGACATTACGTTTCTTCCGTTCAATGACTTTAGCCCACAAACGTTTGAGAAATGCCGCATCTTGCTTCACTTCATCTTCACCCACCCCTTCAGCAGCGGTGCGTATGATAAAGCCACCATTTTCATCGCAATATTGAGACACGCACTCTTTTAAACGCTCGCGTTCACTTTCACTTTCAATGCGCTG
Organism: Providencia sp. PROV268; assembly: GCF_028477805.1. Taxonomy (NCBI): domain Bacteria; kingdom Pseudomonadati; phylum Pseudomonadota; class Gammaproteobacteria; order Enterobacterales; family Morganellaceae; genus Providencia; species Providencia sp. PROV268. The sequence goes on along the minus strand of NZ_JAMPLW010000018.1, from coordinate 18,290 downwards.
TGACACACCAACATGTGAAGCTCCCGGCATAAATACCAGATAGCGAGAAGGCAATGTAATATCTGTCGTGAGCCTTGCACCTTTCGTGCCTAAGGGATCCTTCACGACTTGAACAATCAAGTCTTGCCCTTGTTTAACAAGTTCAGCGATATCTCTAACATGGAAATTCTTTTGCTCATCCCCAGCAATGCACTCGGTATGAGGCATAATATCGGAGGCATGTAAGAAGGCAGCTTTATCCAGACCAATATCAACAAAGGCCGCCTGCATACCGGGCAACACACGGCTCACACGACCTTTGTAGATATTCCCTACAATTCCTCTTTTTGCTTCTCGCTCTACGTGGATTTCTTGCAAAATCCCACCATCAATATAAGCAACGCGCGTTTCAGATGGTGTAACATTTACTAGTAACTCAGCCGTCATGACATCCCCTTACCATCACTTAACGCTAAAAATCGTTGTATTAATTCATCTGTTTCTACTAACGGTAAACCAACAACTGCATGATAGCTGCCATTTATACGCCTTACATAACAGCCACCCTTACCTTGGATCCCATAGGCTCCAGCTTTATCCATAGGCTCCCCTGACTTTATATAATCCTGTATTTCAGTTAAAGATAACTCGCGGAACGTCACATCTGTCACAATCAATGCGCTGAGTGTGCGATCCATATCCGAGATTGCGACAGCCGTCATCACTTGGTGCGTATTTCCCGAAAGGGCTGACAGCATTTCTTGAGCATGCTGTTCATGGCGAGGTTTCTCTAGGATTTGATTATTAAGAACAACAATGGTGTCAGCCCCAATTACCGGGTATTTTTTAGGCGCTATTTTAACCCCCGCCTGTGATTTCTCCCGCGCCAAACGTTGAACATACGCTTCAGGAGTTTCACCCGGTTGCCATTGTTCCTCAACGTTGGGAAGCAAGATATCAAAATGATATCCTAATAGTTGCACAAGCTCTCTTCTTCTCGGCGAACCAGAAGCCAAATAAATATAACTCATAAAATGATATTCCAGAGATAATTGCCAGCCGGTAAAAATCTTAACACACTGAAAACTGACGACGAATTTTCCGTAATAGCAAAAACAGCCATGGCCACAGAATACCATTTACGAGACTATTCCAGAATACTTGAGGGTGGAATAATACCTGAGAAGAGACAAATTCAGCCCAAAAAACAGTCATATCCAGTATGATTGTCAGCAACACAATGATTAAGGCTTGCTGCCACAGCGCCATATTTCTCAGTAATTGGTATTTATAGGAGACAAGATAACAAATAATACTGTATGAAAGGGCGTGAACCCCCAATGCCGAACCTTGAATAGAGTCAACAATAATGCCAAGAATAAAGCTCGTTCCCACACTTACACGGTGCGGTAACGCCATAACCCAGTAGATAAGGATCAAAAGTAACCATGATGGCCGATAAAACGTAAATTGTTCCGGCCATGGGACCAATTGCAAAATCAATGCAATGAAAAAAGAAATCCAAATAATACTGCGACCATTACCGCGATATTCATCCATTTAACTAACCCTCTTTACCCATAGCCATTATACCTTCCTTTATGGTTGGGCTTCTTGAGACATTGATGGAGGTAACGGTGGACCCTGAATTTCACTCGGGTTTGGTAATACTTGTGGGAGCACCTTCATCAGACGCTCATTGGCAGCGCGATAGACCTCTGAAGGCTGTAATGGTGTAACGGCATCGTTATCATTACCCCATAATAGTAACAAATAGCGTAAGCGCTGCAACTCAGCACTTGGCCTTGCGCTAATAATCGTATAAGCCCGCTGAGTATCGTGCTTAACATTAGAGACAACGGCCACAGGGTAGCCTTCAGGGAAACGACCACCTAAACCGGATGTGACCAAAACATCCCCAACGCGAATATCCGTATTTTCAGGCAGTGGCTCTAACTGTAAGTCATCGGCACACCCCGACCCCGCGGCGATCACTCGGATATCATTACGTAATACCTGTACCGGTAGCGCATGGGTCGTGTCGCAAATCAGCAAGACGCGACTATTAAATTGGCTAACACCAACGACTTGCCCTACAACCCCTTTATCACTAATGACGGGCTGCCCTTCGTACACATTATCATTTTCACCTTTATCGATAACGACTTGGTCTCGATAAGGCGTGTTCGCTCCCGAGATCACTTGTGTGACCATCATGTGTTCATCTTGACGGAGCGGTGAGCCAAGTAATTCTCTCAGGCGAGCATTCTCTTGCTTTAATTGTTCGAGCAAAAGACTATCTGCTTTTTTCAACAACAATTCCTGACGCAATGCCTTATTTTCAAACTGGAGTTGTTCACGCGAGGAGAAATTTTCCGAAATATTATCAAGAAATTGACGTGGGCCATTAGCCAAAAAGTAAAATGGGCTAACCGCCGTGTCTAGATAGTTACGGATTTTATTGAAAGGCTCAAAGCGGTGATCGATCACGACCAGTGCGATTGCGGCAATAACAGCAATAAAAATACGCAGCTGGAGCGATGGACCTCGCCTAAAAATCGGCTTCATGTATGGCTGTGTTTCACTAAGTTCAGAGGAACAAAAATAGGCAAATCAGCAGCCGGGGCCAAAGCCCCAGCTTGCCTATAGCGTTATTTAGTCATCGCTAAACAGATCGCCACCGTGCATATCAATCATCTCTAGTGCTTTACCGCCACCACGAGCAACACAGGTCAAAGGATCTTCAGCAACGATAACAGGTATACCTGTCTCTTCCATTAGTAAGCGATCGAGGTTACGTAGCAGAGCACCGCCACCAGTTAATACCATACCGCGTTCTGAAATATCAGAAGCTAATTCAGGAGGGCACTGTTCTAATGCTAACATGACAGCACTAACTATACCGGTTAGTGGCTCTTGCAATGCCTCTAAAATTTCATTTGAATTCATTTTGAAGCCGCGCGGCACACCTTCAGCGAGGTTACGACCACGAACTTCTATTTCATAAACTTCATCAGTTGGGTAAGCAGAACCGATACCATGCTTAATACGCTCAGCGGTTGCCTCACCAATTAAAGAGCCATAGTTGCGACGAACATAGTTAATGATCGCCTCATCAAAACGGTCACCCCCAATGCGAACAGAAGAAGAATAGACAACACCATTCAACGAAATAACCGCTACCTCGGTAGTACCACCACCGATATCAACAACCATTGAACCTGTCGCTTCAGAAACCGGCAACCCAGCACCAATTGCCGCAGCCATAGGTTCTTCAATTAAAAAGACTTCACGTGCACCCGCACTTAACGCAGATTCACGAATTGCTTTACGTTCAACTTGAGTTGCGCCAACAGGAACGCAGACCAGCACACGAGGGCTTGGGCGAAGGAAACTATTGCTATGAACCTGTTTGATAAAATGCTGAAGCATTTTTTCAGTTAAGAAAAAGTCTGCAATAACACCATCTTTCATTGGTCTTATCGCTGAAATGTTACCTGGTGTACGCCCCAGCATTTGCTTAGCTTCACCACCAACAGCCGCGACGCTTTTTGGCGTACCTGAGCGGTCTTGGCGAATAGCGACAACAGAAGGTTCATTTAATTTTACGCCTTGTCCTTTGACATAAATAAGGGTATTGGCCGTACCCAAGTCAATTGACAAGTCATTAGAAAACATGCCACGAAATTTTTTAAACATAACGAAAGGGTTATCCTGCAAGCTGGGGACGAATAAAAACCCGTCTACTCTACCAACCACTTGAAGCTGTCTCAAGGCGTTAATGAGCCGCTTCGAAAAATATGGTTAATCCATCTGTTGTTACAGCACAAATGACTGTACATGCCTCTTTAGAAAACGAAGCAGATAACAACCTTTAAAAAGGGCCATTTATTGGTGAGTAAATTTAACTTATTTATGCATAAATTTATCAACAGACAATAGCACTTTGGTTGTTATATACGCCGTCTTCTCTTCCACCCTGTGTTGACAAGTTTTTATAGCTACAAGTTCAAATAATATTTTGTTATTTTTTTTATTGTTGCACATCGACTAGCTTCACAGCTAAACACGTGCATTTTCTGTATGTTAGTTCCATTACTCACTAAAGAAACTAGGTAATGGTACTTATTCACAAACAGAAATCTTCGTAACGTGATATTTTGCACGATAAAACAGTGTTTATGCCAGAAAAAATTACATTTTTACAAATTAATTACAATAGTAATGATACGAGCGTCACAACTCACTCGGTTGCGATAAAGTTGCCATGATAGATATCATTCATTATTCTTAAATTGACTAAAAAATCCCCTCAAAATTAGGAGCGAAGTATGAAAGCCCTCGTCCTACAGAAACACGATGACCAACTCACATCCGATATCCAATCCATTCCCACTGAACAACTTCCTGCTGGAGATGTTATCGTGGATATTTATTGGTCCACATTAAATTATAAAGATGCCCTCGCTATCAGTGGTAAGGCAGGGATTGTACGTCAATACCCCATGGTGCCTGGCATTGATTTCTCGGGTGTCGTACACCACAGCGAAGATCCTCGCTTTAGTGTCGGCCAACATGTTTTACTCACAGGCTGGGGTGTAGGCGAAACGCACTGGGGTGGACTGGCGACACAAGCTCGTGTTCCCGCAGATTACCTCACCCCGCTTCCTGAAGATTTATCATTACGCCAAGCGATGATTATCGGTACGGCAGGCTTCACCGCTATGCTCTGTGTCAACGCATTAGAAGATGCTGGGATCACGCCAGAGAGAGGGGAAATTATTGTCAGTGGCGCTAGCGGCGGTGTCGGCTCTACCGCAATACAGCTTTTATCATCGTTAGGCTATGATGTCGTTGCCATCTCAGGACGCGCCGAAAACAGTGACTATTTGCAGCAAATAGGGGCGAAAAGAGTGCTACCACGAAGCCAATTTACCTCCCCGGCCAAACCACTTGATAAGCAACATTGGGCTGGTGCAATTGATACGGTAGGCGCAGAGGTACTCGCGAATATATTAGCCCAAACACAATATAATGGCGCTGTCGCGGCTTGTGGCCTAGCCGGAGGATTTTCATTACCGACGACTGTCATGCCATTTATTTTGCGCAATATTCGCCTGCAAGGCGTCGATTCTGTTTACTACCCTGCCGCGAAGCGCTCCGCCGTTTGGCAACGCCTCACGCAATTACTTCCTGAGTCATTTTATACACAGGTTACCTCAGAAATTACCTTAACGCAGTCCATTGAGTACGCACAAAAGATCTTAAAAAATCAGATAACAGGGCGTACACTGGTGAACATTTCGCGTTCATAATTTGAATTTGTGCGGAGATATTCAGAAATTTGGATTACCGCACAATTCAAAAAATAAATTCGGGTAATTTCTCTGATAAGACCAGTATTTTGCTGTCATATGCCACGAAATAATTATAATAGCGTTTTTTATCGATAAAGATTTCATTTATTTTTATGATAAAAGATGACAAACCGCCAACATCAGGTTATGTTGTCAGGTTATTGACATATCGTCGGAGTTAGCACCACAATGACAGAAGATATTCACATTTTACTCCTCAATGGACCGAATCTAAACCTACTTGGCACAAGGGAGCCAGAGAAATATGGTAATCAAACTCTGGTAGATATTGTCTCCAAGTTAACCGCAGAAGCGGAACAGCTAGGTGTAAAATTGAGTCATTTTCAGTCTAATGCAGAACATGAGTTGATTGAAAAGATTCATGCTGCAAAAGATAACGTAGATTTTATTCTGATTAACCCGGCGGCATTCACACATACAAGTGTTGCCCTACGTGATGCATTATTAGCAGTTGCACTCCCGTTTATCGAGATCCATCTGTCTAATGTGCATGCCAGAGAACCGTTTCGCCATCACTCCTATCTTTCCGATAAAGCTGTCGGTGTGATTTGTGGTCTTGGTGCTGACGGTTACAGTTTCGCGTTACAGGCAGCGGTTAACCGTCTGTCATAAATCAATTAAATCCAAATATAAGAGTACGGAATCATATCCATGGATATTCGTAAAATTAAAAAGCTGATCGAACTGGTCGAAGAGTCTGGTATTTCTGAACTGGAAATTTCTGAAGGTGAAGAATCAGTACGCATCAGTCGCGTTTCAGCTACTTCTCAGGTCATGACGGCTCCTCAACAATTTTATTCAGCGCCAGCAGCTCAGCCAGCATTAGCTACCGCTGTTGCACCTGCTCAAGAAGCGGCGGCGGCAGCCCCAGCTCCAGCAGCGGCTGCTGTTGCGGGCCACCAAGTTCGCTCACCTATGGTGGGAACTTTCTACCGTTCACCAAGCCCTGAAGCAAAACCATTTATTGAAGTTGGCCAAACTGTCAACGTCGGTGATCCACTTTTCATCATCGAAGCAATGAAAATGATGAACCAAATCGAAGCAGAAAAAGCAGGTGTTGTGAAAGCAATCCTGGCAGAGAACGGCGAGCCAATTGAATATGACCAGCCGTTGGTGGTTATCGAATAACGAGGCGTTTCCATGCTGGAAAAAATTGTCATTGCTAACCGTGGCGAAATCGCACTGCGTATTCTTCGTGCCTGTAAAGAGTTAGGCATTAAGACCGTAGCTGTGCACTCCGCGGCAGATAGTGATTTAAAACATGTGCTGTTGGCAGACGAGACTATTTGTATCGGCCCAGCAGCCTCCGCAAAAAGCTACTTGAACATTCCCGCTATCATTTCAGCGGCAGAGATTTCAGGGGCTCAAGCTATTCACCCAGGATATGGTTTCCTGTCTGAAAATGCTGATTTTGCTGAACAAGTTGAACGTTCAGGCTTTATTTTTATCGGACCAAAAGCTGAAACCATCCGCCTAATGGGCGATAAAGTTTCCGCTATCGAAGCGATGAAAATTGCCGGTGTTCCTTGTGTACCAGGTTCTGATGGTCCACTAGGCAGCGATACTGATAAAAACAAAGCTATCGCACAACGTATCGGCTATCCTGTTATCATCAAAGCCTCTGGCGGCGGCGGTGGTCGTGGTATGCGTGTTGTGCGTAACGAAAAAGATTTGGAATCTTCCATCAATCTGACGCGTGCAGAAGCTAAAGCGGCCTTCAATAATGATATGGTTTACATGGAAAAATACCTTGAAAACCCTCGTCATGTTGAAATTCAAGTTATGGCTGATGGTCAAGGCAATGCCATTTACTTGGCAGAGCGTGACTGCTCAATGCAACGTCGCCACCAAAAAGTCGTTGAAGAAGCCCCAGCACCAGGTATTACTCCTGAAGTTCGCCGCAATATCGGTGAGCGTTGTGCTAATGCTTGTATCGAAATTGGCTATCGTGGTGCAGGTACTTTCGAATTCCTCTATGAGAATGGTGAATTCTACTTTATTGAGATGAACACCCGTATTCAGGTTGAGCATCCAGTAACAGAGATGGTCACTGGCGTTGACTTGATCAAAGAACAGTTACGCATCGCATCTGGTTTACCATTATCAGTAAAACAGGAAGATGTTATCGTTCGTGGTCATGCGATTGAATGTCGTATCAATGCTGAAGATCCGAATACCTTTATGCCTAGCCCAGGTAAGATCACCCGTTTCCATTCGCCAGGTGGCTTTGGTGTTCGTTGGGAATCTCACATTTATGCAGGCTATAGCGTACCGCCATACTATGACTCAATGATTGGTAAATTGATCACCTACGGTGAAACACGTGAAATCGCCATTATGCGTATGAAGAATGCGCTTAATGAGCTGATCATCGATGGCATCAAAACCAATATTGAACTGCACCAAATGATCATGAATGATGAAAACTTCCAAAAAGGTGGCACTAACATCCACTATTTGGAGAAAAAACTCGGTATTCAGGAGTAATGACTGAAACACTGAGATTCACCTCTCATTCATCAAATACCGGAAAGTCACCTTTCCGGTATTTTTTTATCTCATAATCAAGCTATCATGAGTCACATACCCCAAACACCACCACGACAATCAACATAGTGAAAAAACCATGTCTTTTAAACGTAATAAGTGGAAAAACATTGGAAAAACGCCAGACTATCGATTCTCATTGGCGAATGAAAGAACATTTCTAGCATGGATCAGAACCGCGTTAGCACTATTAGCGGGTGCTATTGCCATTGAACAGCTCCTACATGAGGCTGCCGCCCCTTGGCTAAGAACCTTATTAGCGGTTTTTCTTGCATCTGCGGGGGGGATTACCGCCATTATGGCTCTTTATCGCTGGCGACAAAACGAAATCGCTATGCGTAAAGAGGAGCCGTTACAATACACCTCCTTTCTTACTATGATGACGCTATTCATTACCGTCATTGCCGTCATTTCACTCTTCTACGTTCTGCTATAGGCACTATCATGCGTGATCCTGGTTTACAGCCGGAAAGAACACAACAAGCCTGGAGCCGTACTTTGCTCCTGTTAGCAATCAATGGGTTATTATTCTTACGACTAGGGCTAATACAGTCGTCATGGCTAGCGTTATTAGGAGCTGTCATTGCGATCGCCCTACTGTGCTTAATTAGCTTCAAAAGGAGTATTTCAACAGCGTATCAAAATAGTGGACTTAAGATAGATAGCTCACTTTTTCTTTATATTACGGCTTTTGCTATTTTTACTATGTCCATCCTATTGATTGTGCACCTGCTGGTAGATAAATAATACTTACTATCCTACATACTCAAAATTATCTTTGGTTGTAAACTAAGCACCTTGGCTTTCCTTGGTCTGTTTTTTTACACACATTCCTAGGTTTATCGTACAATCCCTGATTATTTTTATTTCTATGAGGGGGAAATACGTATGGATAAACGTTTTCTTCAATCAAACAGGGAAGCTCGCTGGTCACTCTATCTGACGCTCGCCTATTTAGTTGGTTGGGTTATTTGTGCCTATCTTCCGAGTAATGCGATTGGCTTGACAGGTTTACCTTTATGGTTTGAATGGTCATGTCTCATCCTACCGGTCATTTTCATTTTACTGTGTATTATGATGGTCAAAATTATTTTTAAAGATATTCCGCTGGAGGATAGGGATGCAGACTGAAGTTCTACTACCTCTAATTGGTTATCTTGCACTCGTATTCTTGCTATCTGTGTACGCTTATCGCAAACGCACAAAGGGAGAATTCCTCAATGAGTATTTTTTAGGGAATCGCTCTATGGGGGGTTTTGTGCTCGCTATGACGATCACAGCAACCTATGTCAGCGCCAGTTCATTTATCGGTGGACCAGGAGCAGCCTATAAATATGGGCTAGGTTGGGTACTACTTGCCATGATCCAGCTTCCTGCTATCTGGCTATCACTGGGTGTACTAGGGAAAAAATTTGCCATCTTAGCTCGCCGATACAATGCAGTAACACTCAATGATATGCTTTATGCACGTTACCAAAGCCGCTTTTTAGTTGGGTTTGCAAGTATCAGTTTGCTCGTCGCCTTTTTCGGCGCAATGACCGTGCAATTTATTGGCGGTGCACGACTACTCGAAACCGCTGCGGGTATCCCTTATACCTATGGCTTAATGATTTTTGGTATCTCTATCGCACTCTATACCGCTATCGGTGGTTTTCGAGCTAGTGTGCTCAATGATGCCTTACAAGGCCTCGTTATGTTGTTAGGTACGGTTATTTTGCTTGTTGCGATCATTTACCATGCAGGTGGGCTTGGCGCGGCAGTCGAAAAAATTCAGGCCATTGACCCTAAACTGGTTTCCGTAGAAGGTGCCGATGATATTCTTAGTGGCCCTTTCCTTGCCTCTTTTTGGATTTTAGTCTGTTTTGGGGTGATTGGTTTGCCACACACGGCTGTACGCTGTATTTCCTACAAAGACAGTAAAGCCGTTCACCGTGGTATCGTAATAGGCACAATCGTGATGGCAATACTCATGTTTGGTATGCACTTTGCCGGAGCCTTAGGCCGCGCCGTCTTACCTGATCTCACTATTCCAGATCAGGTTATTCCAACATTGATGGTGCAAGTGCTACCACCTTTTGCGGCGGGTATTTTCTTAGCCGCACCAATGGCAGCAATCATGTCAACCATCAACGCACAGCTATTGCAGTCATCAGCTACGATTGTAAAAGATATCTATTTAAGCGCCGCCCCCGAACAAATTAAGAATGAGAAAAAGCTCTCCCGCATTTCGAGTTTTTCAACCTTAATACTCGGTATCTTGCTGCTGTTCGCGGCATGGGATCCCCCCAAAATGATCATTTGGCTCAACTTGCTGGCCTTTGGTGGACTGGAGGCAGTGTTTTTATGGCCACTGGTTTTAGGCCTATATTGGCAAAAAGCCAACAGCAAGGGAGCGATTAGCAGTATGATTGTAGGCGGCGTCTCTTATGCTCTACTGGCATCATTTAAAATCGAAATCATGGGGTTCCACGCCATCGTGCCTTCACTACTATTTAGCTTGATTGCTTTTATAATTGGTAATCTTTTCGGTAAAAATCCAGTACAATTGGCGCCCAATGAGCAGGCTACGCCCGCAAAAAATTAAGTTAAAAGAGAATAACTATGCCTTGGATACAACTCAGACTCAACTCAACAGGCCAACAAGCCGAAGCTCTCGGCGATGAACTTATTGAAAGTGGCGCAGTGTCAGTCACCTTTCAAGATAGTCATGATACCCCTGTTTTCGAACCGTTACCGGGAGAAACACGACTATGGGGCGATACGGATGTTATCGGCCTTTATGATGCTGAAACTGACATGAACATGGTTGTGGCACAACTTGAAAACAGCCCTCTGCTCGAAAAAGGTTTTGTTCACAAAATCGAGCAACTGGAAGATAAAGACTGGGAAAGAGAGTGGATGGGCAATTTTCATCCTATGCGCTTTGGGCAACGCCTGTGGATCTGCCCAAGCTGGCGTGATGTTCCAGATCCTAACGCAGTCAATGTCATGTTAGACCCTGGCCTTGCCTTTGGTACAGGTACTCATCCAACAACGTCGTTATGTCTAGAGTGGCTGGATGGACTTGATCTTGAAGGTAAAACCGTCATCGATTTTGGTTGTGGATCCGGTATTCTTGCGATCGCCGCATTAAAATTAGGTGCAGCACAAGCTATCGGGATCGACATTGATCCACAGGCGATTATCGCAAGTCGTGATAATGCGGAGCGCAACGGTGTCTCAGAACGCCTATCACTCTACTTGCCTAAAGACCAGCCAAAAGAGCTACAAGCCGATGTCGTGGTCGCCAATATCTTAGCTGGCCCATTACGTGAGTTAGCGCCTATGATAAGCGTATTGCCTCGTACAGGAGGTTTATTAGGGCTTTCAGGTGTCCTTGCTACCCAAGCAGAAGGGGTGGCCGATGCTTATCGTCAACTGTTTGAGATAGACCCTATCGCTGAAAAAGATGAATGGTGTCGTATCACTGGTGTCAAGCGTTTTTGACAAATTTATAATAAAAATCAGTGAATAATTTCTTTGAAATTAGGGCAGGAATAGATTATCTTATAGCTCAAATATTGTTCAACTGCTGGTGATATTCTATCCTGCTTGAGATTTGAACGGACTAACAGCGGTTTTCGTGTGCTTTTTTACAAACATACCTAACCCATTGTTATAAAAGACTAATAGTTGTATTTTGAAAAAATCAAGATAAAAAAGTTAGTGATAAATAACGGTTTGCTCAAAGTTTGTCCTTTCATATCTCGAAAAAAATGCGTAATATACGCGCCCTTGCAGTCACAGTATGGCCCCCTTTAGTTATGCGAATCGGACAATATCAGTTGAGAAACTGTCTTATTGCTGCCCCCATGGCAGGCATTACGGATAGACCATTTAGGTCCCTCTGTTATGACATGGGTGCGGGGATGACGGTATCAGAAATGCTTTCTTCTAACCCACAGGTTTGGAAGACTGACAAATCGAGACTAAGAATGATCCATCGCGATGAACCGGGGGTGCGTTCCGTTCAAATAGCTGGCAATGATCCCGATGAAATGGCTGCTGCGGCTCAGATTAATGTTGAGAGTGGTGCCCAGATCATTGATATCAATATGGGCTGTCCAGCTAAGAAAGTGAATCGTAAGTTGGCAGGCTCTGCACTCTTGCGCTATCCCGATTTGGTGAAGTCTATCCTGTCGGCAGTCGTAAAAGCAGTAGATGTGCCTGTTACACTGAAGATCCGCACAGGTTGGTCACCTGAAGAACGAAACTGCATAGAAATTGCCAAATTGGCCGAAGATTGTGGTATTCAAGCGCTGACCATTCACGGCAGGACTCGTGCCTGTTTGTTTAATGGTGAAGCTGAGTACGACAACATACGGGCAGTTAAGCAGACTGTTGCCATACCGGTTATCGCCAATGGTGACATTACTGACCCGCTTAAAGCCAGAGCTGTCTTAGATTACACGGGGGCTGATGCCCTAATGGTAGGACGAGCAGCTCAGGGAAGACCCTGGATCTTTCGGGAAATCCAGCATTATCTGGACACAGGTGAAATGTTGCCCCCCATGCCTATGGCAGAGGTGAAGCGCATTATGATTGCGCACGTACAGGAGTTGCACGACTTTTATGGTCAAGGCAAAGGAGCCCGTATAGCGCGCAAACATGTCTCTTGGTATTTAAAAGAGCATGCACCTGATGACCAGTTCCGGCGCTCATTCAACGCCATTGAGGACGCCAGCGAACAGCTGGAGGTGTTGGAAGCATTTTTTGAATATTTTGCGTAAATAAAGATAAGAGCTGACAGAACTATGTTCGAACAACGCGTAAATTCTGACGTACTAACCGTTGCTACTGTAAATTCACAAGATCAAGTAACTCAAAAACCATTGCGTGATTCAGTTAAGCAAGCACTGAAGAACTATTTTGCTCAATTAAACAATCAAGATGTTAATGATTTATATGAGCTGGTATTGGCTGAGGTAGAGCAGCCTTTGTTGGACATGGTTATGCAATATACCCGTGGAAACCAGACCCGTGCAGCCCTGATGATGGGTATCAACCGCGGTACTCTGCGTAAGAAGCTGAAAAAATACGGCATGAACTAATCCTAGTCGGTTAATGCTTTGTTTTTAAAGGCGCAATAGTGAACAACTATTGCGCCTACCCCTTAAAACGACTACACAATTGACTGCACAGAGAAAACATAGTCTATAATGTTATTTTCATTTTATTCAAAATGACATACCTAGCCTATACCTTTAGGAAAACAGTGAAATTGTTCTTGCCATTCAATCTGTTCTGCTTTTATCCAGCCTATTTTATCCGACTCTACTAAATTGCCATACGGAGTGGCAGCCTGATAAAGCTGCACCCATGTGTTATCGGCAGTACGTTTAGCGACCCAAAAATACTTCAGTGTTCCAGGCTTTGGGTAGGAAGTAAAGAAGTAAAGGAAGGGCTATTTGGATACTCATAAACGATGATCGGGTTTTTAGGCTCGTTGAGAAAAGAAACACATTCACGATCACTGAATACAGAAGAAATCTTAAGGTCAATGCTGATGATCCCTAACAGTGAGAGCCCAATCGGCAGCATTTTATCGATATTGCGTGGAAACATTAGACAATGATCTCAATATGTTTAGCCAATATTTTTTGACGAATGGCAACGTTTCTCATGGCTGCTCACCTTGAGTCGTTAAAAAGTAATGGTGAATTTTTTTGTGGCTAAAAAATCCACAGCCAATCGCAATTAATAGCGCACAGACGATAATTAGGCCGATAATAACTGAGAGTGTTGTGCTGACTAGGTTAGGGCTAAGGCGAAAGGTGTAGTGGATACTGCGAAATGCACATATCACCCACAGCAGCAATTGGGCGAGACATTGAGGGATAATCAGTGCAAGTACATAAAGTATGAGGTAGAACAGCGGAATGGCAAAGGGGCTTAGGACTAGCCCCTCGAGGCTGAAATGTGTGACGAGTATTATGGTGAGTATGAAACACAGAATGAGGGTGATAATGAATGCGATGCGTTCAAGACCTAGGCGAATGTGTGCAAGGGTATTCATTAGATATCTCCTATTAATTTAAGCTTGCTGAAATGCTTGAGTTTGCTCTTGTGACGGAATGTGCCAATCATGACCGCAATCACGGCACATCCAGCCAGTTCCCCACAGAATAATGTCTTTATCAGAATGGCAATGTGGGCAATCGGTCGGGAGTGACGGAGGAGTAGACAAAATTGAATGATGTAGCATGGGATTATCCTTCTGTTGTTGAAATGAGGGGCATCAGCAATTGCGATATCAATCGAAAATGCGGTAACGCAGCGATAAAACTGTTTTGTTGCGAAAGTTGGTTGATATTTTTTTGGGGAATAAATGTACTGGATAGTGGTTTAACGGACTGAATATCTTCCAAAAGAAACACATGGACTTTCTGGTGGTATTCCGCCAATAAATACCATTGCCCTTCTCGGTAAATTAATTGATAAGGCATAACGGGTGAAAACGGCGTTCAGCGGTCAGTAAGGTAATGTGCTGATAGCCTATGATGGCATAGACTAATTGATAAAAATGCTCGGCATGCTCCGCTGAAGTTTGGTGGGCGTGATGCCAAATCAAATAAGGTGCATGGGGCTGCTGAGTTAACAGTAATCCCAGTAAGCGACTGTCTAGCCCCGGAAACAATCGAGTCATTCCAATCTGTTTCACAAAGGTAAGAACATCTTTGTCTCGATAAGCTTTTAGCGTATTGATGGGTAAGCGATAACAACCTTGCCGACCTTCTACCCCCAGATAAGCCAAGCGTTCACGTAAATCCCGTTGTAACGTGCGTTCAGAAACATTGAACTCTTGGGCTAAACATGAGAGCACAAGGCTTTCTCCTGCCATTAATCGGGTAATCAGTGCCGATAAACGCATAGCCATACGGTCATATTTTCGATTTGTTGGAAGCATAAACGCGTGCTCTTGTGTACAAACATCATGTTGTTATAAAAAGGAAAAGTGTAACGGAGGGAGAGGACAGGTTATGTCTGTTGGGAAAAATTCTCATTGAGCTATTTAGTGATAAAAAGTGAATTCTAATGAATTGATAAATAAGGTTATGTTGTTTATTTAGACAATGAGAAAAATGAGGGATGACGACAAAACCTGTCAGGGAGGGAAAATTAGTTGGGTTGGCGAGAAGCGAGTTGGTTAAATAAGGTATCCGCCATCACCCACAGGGCTTTATTAAGTTTGATATCGCCATCAATCCCATTCACTGAACGAGTGCGAGCGCGCTTACCTTTTGCGGTACGACCTGATAATCCCCCTTTAATCAGATTTTCTTGTAGGCGTTGGTACACTGTCCATAAGTCTTCTTTTTTATCTTCAAAACGGCGAGGCTGTAGAACTTATTCTCGTGTGACAGGCTGGAACTCTTCACCAAAGCGGTAGGTCAAAGCCGCTTCAGCAAAGGCTTGCTGGGCGGGTGGCGGTAACAATAGCGACTGCATACTTTCGCATTTTTCAGTGACCTGTTCGAACGTATCGAGTACCTCATAAGCGCCTTCAATTACTTTGCCCACCACATCCCCTTTATGAGGCACACGCACTTCCCCCAATACATCGCCGTAAATCAGCCCATTCGCACAGACTTGGCGAAATAATCCCGGCAACATTTGGTAGCTGCTGGTGCCATCATGGCTATTGAGCAAGATAATTTCAGGGACTTGGCTCCCCGTAATTTGGTCATGGCGACGTAATCGAAGCATATGCTTGGTGTATTCTCGGCGGCTGACATCACGCACGCGAGTTTGACAGGCAAAGAACGGGTAAAAACCTTCTTTTTGTAGACTGTCTAACAAGGTGATGGTGGGAATGTAAGTATAGCGTTCACTACGTGACCCATGCTTATCTTCGGAGAAAACGCTCGGTACAGTACGGAATAATTCTTCAATGGTGAGTGGACGGTCACGACGAATACTGTTAGCAGAACCAAAACGCGGAGCTAATAAACTCATGATAGACTCCTGATCAATCAATTAAGTGGAAAATGGCAGCTGATTCGGAATGTTGTGAAGCGTAGTCACGCAACTGATAAAAGCGGTCGCACATCACTTCGCTTTCTGTTTGGAATGACCAGATGCTATACAGGATAAGGCATACCGCAATGCCTGCCGCCTCTTGGCGCACGGTGGCTTCATTGCCGTTGTGCATGTTGAATAGGGTTAAGGTGTCCGCGTTGATATCGGGGTAGAAAAACACCACCATTACTGAGCGTGCCGTACTCCCAATAACCGCCACGGTATTCATCGCAGAATTGTCCCATTGTGGTGAAGATCACCACTTCAAATGTGGCCCAACCTTTTACTGCACCAAAATGGTTGAACCAAAAATCAAGGCGTTGTTCATCGGGAACGAGTGTCATTGCAATAGCAGATTCAATTTTATTATTCATCAGTTGATACTCCAGGAAAAAGAAATAAAAAAGCGCCAATCCCGTTAAGGACTGGCGCTGAGAGTGATAAGTAATGAGTTAAGTTAAGAAGCTAAAAGAACAGGCTCCACAGGGATTTAGCGACGGAGACGATGCTGTTTTTGGCTATACTAATCGTGCTTTTTATCAAGACAGGTAGAGGAAGGATGTCTATCAGCGTATCGACGACATCACTGACACATTACCCAAAATCGTTACGTGCAGAATTTTCCACAGATTGCGTCCGATAAGGGCGGTGCAGTTGCCTAGCTACCCCGCTGCTGGCTTGTGCTGGTAACGTCTGTATTAATTGCTCTGCTAATTCAGTCAGTTGATAGTTTTCGATTGCAGATACAATCATCACAGGGTTATGTGGCTTAAAGGCGGTTACTACGGCTTTTTGCTTTAATTCTAAGTTAGCCGATTGCTCAGGGGATGGCTGGTGGTACAGCTCATTCCATTGGCGACAGGGCTCTATTTTGTCAGCTTGGTTCAGCACAAATAGAAAACGGTTTGGATGATAACCACATTGTTCAGTCAGAAAGTGGTAGCACTGTTCATCCGATGACCATGCTCTGTCATCGGCTTTGAGTACCCAGATGATAAAATCCAGTTCTGGCAATAAGTTACGGTATAGCGAGTGGTACTCTTTATCTCGCTCAAGGCTTTCTCCTACGCCGGGTAAATCCACAAAGGTGAGTGTGTGGTTGTTCATCGTCATACTGAAGCGCTGAACCTGTCGTGTGCAGCCAGAGACATTACTGACATGGGATAGAGAGGACTGAAATAGCGCGTTGATAAGGCTGGATTTTCCTGCACCTGTCTTACCCATGATTCCAATGGTGGGTGAGTAGTTGATTAAGTGGTTGAGTTGGGTGGAAAAGAGCGTTTGAAATGAATGCGGTAAGGTGGATAGTGCTGTTTTAAATGGATTCCTTTGGGACATATTGCTCCTTGAAATAAAAGAAAATAACAATTATTCAAAGAGATAATATATATCTGAGATTATTTGTAATGATACGAATGGTGGCACGGTTTTCAAAGAACACTCACCGAGCTTTAACGACAACCAATTGTGCATATAAGGTGAATAAACATAAAATGAGTTGATGAATGACAGGGCTTTAGTAAAGTAAAAAAGCGCCTCTGTAAGCCGAGGCAAATACTTGGAATATTGATTATTTGTTCTATGAATACCCAAATTTCAAATGGGTAGACGAATGATATCAACAAAAGTTATTTAATCCAGAAATAAATTATAACAAATTACAAGGGTGATGATTTGTAAACGATTGGCTTACGATGAATATCTATATTCAATAAGTTAGATTAATTGAAGCTGACGTCTTTTTCTCAATAGGAAAGGATAGAGAGTGTACGATGTAATATCGTGACAAATATTCTGAAAAAATGGAAAATGGACATAAAAAAATGTTTTTTTATATGTTAATTCGATAAATCACTAAGTGTTGGAATAAAATACATTTTAAGCGTGGATTTTAAGAGCATTACACTATGTTGTTAAGACGGTTAATCCCTGTGGAATTAAATGTTAATCTAAGAGTGTTTTTTTATTTTTATTAATCAATGAGTTATCTCATTTTTTCTGTATGAAATATTTAGTAACATAGTTTATTTCTATGTACATTAGAACTTACTGGGCTTGTCGTGAATTAGTGTGTTTTTTGTTCGAGGTTTATTCTGATACTGCTTTAATTTGACATCTTTATTAGCATTATATAGCGAAATTTCAACCAGTTTACGCTAAGTCACTTATCCTAGAGAGATACAAAAAGGTCGACAGGTTTACAGTCCATTCATAAGATTTTATTATCCTTAATGTAAATCTTACCGTGCGCACTGGCTGAGATGACGGAAATTAATAGATAATTACATTTACCTAACTCAACTTGTCATTTTGGATAAAGGATATCGC
>NZ_JAMPLW010000017.1:0-4054 GCF_028477805.1 Providencia sp. PROV268 | reverse complement strand
TGTGGCATTAAACAAAGCGGTACCACTGCTGTATAACGCACTGGCGTCCGGCGAAATGCTGCCAAAAGTGGAACTGAAATGGTATCGCACGTCTGTTGAAGGGAAACAAGAGCATTTCTTCACCACCACACTGACGGATGCGACTATCGTTAACATCGATTGCCAGATGCCGCATTGCCAAGACCCAGCGAAAGCCGATTTCACGCAGCTTATCGAAGTGTCTCTGTCTTACCGTAAAGTGGACTGGGAACACACGGTTGCAGGCACATCAGGTGCCGATGACTGGCGCGCACCGCTCGAAGCGTAATTTATAAGATACTGTTCCAATGCGTGAGCGATTATTTTTGTGTAGTTCGCGCATTTTACGTGGGAGGCATTGCATGGCAAGAACCACAGTGCAAGGGAAAAAAGTCGGATTACATCAAGACAAAACTACCACAGGGGCAACTTGCCTAGCCAGTATCTCAACAGTCACCAATGACGGCACTCGTGTATTACGGGTCGGTGACAAAGCCACACGTTGCCCACAATGTAAAAAAGAGGGCACGCTGGTGACAGGAGAGGAAGGCATGATATTGCACGGACGCTACGTTGCCGTTGAAGGTTCGGTTGTGCAATGTGGGTGTGTCTACGGGGTAAATCGCTTGGTGTGTTGAGCTTTTCTTTTGAATTTATAAGGGTATATCAGTATGGATGGATTGGTTTTTACCTGTCAATTTAAAGGTGTACCACCAGATACGTTTGCGGTGACTGAATTTCAACTGACAGAGCACTTGTCTGAGTTGTTTACCTTATCGCTAACGGTCGTCAGCGCGCTTCCTTCCATTCCATTTGATGACATGTTGGGATTCGCCTGCTCATTAACCGTGATGCGGAATGGTAAACCGATACGTACTGTACGCGGGTTATTAGCCAGCGCAGAGCAACAAAATACAGACGGTAACCGAACGTGGTATCATTTTATTATTCGCCCTGAAATCTGGGTAATGTCATTAGGGCAAAATAGCCGTATTTTTCGTCAGATGACTGTGCCTGATTTACTTCAACAGCTGTTGTCAGAATCCCACATTAAAGCGGATTGCAAGTTTTACGCAAAAGCACCTTACCCGAAACGCGATTACATCACGCAGAAACGCGAATCCAATTACCAATTTTTTTGTCGTTTAGCTGCTGAAGAAGGCATTAGCTTTTGGTTTGAAGATGCAGGGCAAGAACCTCGGCTGTTTTATAGCGATTCTCATTTGGGAATGACGGCGGGAATTGATTTGGTGTATAACCCCCAATACGATACCGATACCCAAGACCATACTGCGTATCACTGGCGCTATCGCGAGTCGTTGCTATCTGGCAAAACCCTCTATAAGGATTACAATCCTGAGCGCCCCTCTTACCCATTAGAACATGAAATAAAAGGGGATGTGCATGGTCAGCACCCCTTTTACGAAAGTTATGGACGTTTTCAAACCCAAGAGGATGCAGACCGCTTTACAGCGCTTCGCCATGAAGGGAGTCAGCAATACCGTTGTGTCGGTAGTGCGACCACTAACTGCTTTGCTTTGATGCCGGGTAAAATTTTCTCATTGTCATCCCACCCGAATCTTGACATGAACCGCCATTGGCAAGTGGTGTCGGTTTCTCATCACGGAGTTCAACCTTTAGCAGATAATAGTGGTGGCGAAGGTACGACTTTATCCAATCAACTGACTTTTATTCCGAGTGAACTAGATTGGCGCCCGCCGTTTATTCATAAACCCACCGCCGATGGGGATGAATTGGCGACTGTGGTTGGGCCGGATGGGGAAGAAATCTACACGAACAAAGACGGGGCAGTGAAAATCTATTTTCACTGGGACCGATATCGTGAACCTGATTTAAGCAGCTCTTGTTGGGTACGTGTCGCACAAGGTTGGAATGGGGATGGATATGGATTTATGGCGATACCCAGAATCGGTCAGGAAGTGCTTGTCAGCTATCTGAATGGGGATATTGATAGGCCAATTATCACGGGATGTACTTATAATGGGCGCAATGCACCGCCGTTAAATCTCCCCAATGAGATGACCCGCACTACGTTTAAAACCCAAACCCACAAAGGGGACGGTTTTAACGAATTGCGTTTTGAAGACAGAGCAGGCCAAGAGGAAATTTATTTCCATGCCCAACGCGACATGAATGTGCACATTGAACACGATACGCATTGGCATATTCAGCATGACGCTAAACATCGTATAGATAACGACCGTTTTACAGAAATTGCAGGCAATGAGCATTTCATCCTCAAAGGCAGCCAAAAGGAAAATATTACAGGCAACGCCTCTTTGCATATCGAAGGTGACCAACAGACACAAGTTGACGGGAAAACGGTGCATGAAAGCAGCCAGCAAACCCATTTAGTCAGCGGCGGGAAAATCGTTCTGGAAGCGAATACGGAAATCACGTTGAAAGTGGGGGGCAGTTTTATTCGTATTACGCCCGGCACGATATTTACCTCTAGCGATATGGTGGTCGGTGGTGGCAGTGCCGGCAGTGGCGCCTCAGTTGCTTTGGAATTGCCAGAAGGCGTCGCGCCGTTTGAACAGCCACCGTACCCCGTCAAAAAATACTGTGCCTTGGCCGCGCAGCAAGCGGGGGGATTAACCGTGAAGCCGAATGAGGACGAGTAATGCCACAGACAGTGATACAACAGCAGATGCTCACACAAACATCAATTTCGACCCCAGGTTCAACCTGGTTATCCTGGTTAACGGCTACCCCACAAAATGATGTGTATTTTTTGATTAATACCCTATCAGACCCCAATCCGGTTAAACGGTTTTATGCTCATGATTGGATTGAGGAAGCCTTCCCGATTTACCACGGAACGGCATTAGCACATTTAGCGGAAGTGAGCCCGTGGCTCGTGAAAGTCAAACGGTCACAATTATTTCACCTCGGTAAAATGTTAGACAGTGAGCCGTTTAGCGACCCCAGTTGGGGCTGGGCATATCAAAGTCAATTGGATTGGCGTACCCAAATCACCCACTGGCAAAAATACCAATTTGCTTGGATGGGGGAGGAGAAAATCGTTTTTCGCTTCTTTGATGCTCGCATTGCGCGTACGTTGTTACCTAAATTAGGCCGAGGCAACTGGGCATTACTGATGATGCCCGTTGAGGACTGCTTTATTGAAGAGAGTGAAACGAAGGTGATTTATTCACGCCCTCCATATGCAGAGCCGTTCATTAGCCCTGCTGATTATATTCTCAGTGAAGCGTTGATTAAGGTCTGGCGAAATTCAGAACAAGCCTATCTGAATGTGATTGATAATTTTTATATTCAATTTTGGGAAAACCATCCGACCTTAGCTGACTCGTTAGATGAGCCAGAAGGGCGTTTAATTGCGCTTATCCGTGAATGGATGGACGAGTGTCAACAAAAGCGCTTAGACACCGCGTATCTCTTTGATGATTTATTTTTGCGTTACCTTGATGAAAAAGGCTATTTACCCGACATGACAAGGAGTGCCAATGCCGTATCAGTATAATGACCCTTATTGTGCAGATTGTTCTAAGCGCAAGGCATGGATAGAATGTGTGCTGGTTGATGAGCAGAATCAGCCCTTGGCAGGTTTGTCTTACACCTTAAAAGTTCGTAATGGGGTTATTAGAAAAGGTGTTACTGATGCACAAGGGTATTTGAGGCAAGAAGACTTACCTCGTACGGTGGCAACATTGACCATTGAGTCTCAAAAACTCACCGATGAAATGGAAAAACGCCCACTGAGAACACTTCGAGGGGAGGCTCACTCGACCGTCAAACCGGATGCACTATTACAAGGCTATTCCTATCGGTATGCGGTTATCGGGGAATTATGCGATAAAGCCCCGGATATCGATAAATGGGAATCCGCTCGTTTTGGACTACCCCATTATCATTTTCCCAAAGAAGATGAATTCAACGGATTGAAATTCATGGGCGAAGATTTTAATCAACGTCATGTGATAGAAGTCTGTCCATTTAGAGCCTGGTCGCTAATTCTCAACCACACCCCAGACTATGACATGGTCAATGCTTA
>NZ_JAMPLW010000016.1:0-175616 GCF_028477805.1 Providencia sp. PROV268 | reverse complement strand
CGACTCTATTCCTTATGGAGTTCCTTCTTCACTGTGAAGAAGGAACTTAATTAAAGTAGTTAAATCGATTAAAACCGATTATTTAGCGTTACGAGCTTCGATAACAGCTTGTGCAACGTTGTTTGGTGCTTCATTGTACTTCAAGAACTCCATTGAGTATGAAGCACGACCTTGCGTTTGTGAACGCAGGTCAGTCGCGTAGCCAAACATTTCTGACAATGGTACTTGTGCACGGACAATTTTACCAGTTGCCATGTCATCCATACCTTCAATCAGACCACGGCGACGGTTCAAGTCACCAATTACGTCACCCATGTAGTCTTCTGGTGTTTCCACCTCAACTTTCATGATTGGCTCAAGCAGAACAGGTTTCGCTTTTTTGAAGCCATCTTTAAACGCGATTGATGCCGCCAGTTTAAATGCCAGTTCAGATGAGTCAACATCATGGTAAGAACCAAAGTGCAGACGAATACCCATGTTAACAACAGGGTAACCAGCCAGTGGGCCAGATTTCAACTGCTCTTGGATACCTTTATCAACGGCAGGGATGTATTCACCAGGGATAACACCACCTTTGATTTCGTTGATAAATTCGTAATCCATTGGAACGCCGTCTTTATCATTTTTGTCAAGTGGGTACATATCGATAACCACGTGACCGTACTGACCACGACCACCAGACTGTTTCGCGTGTTTACCTTCGATATCAGTAACTTTCGCAGTGATAGCTTCACGGTAAGCAACTTGTGGTTTACCAACGTTCGCTTCAACTTTAAATTCACGACGCATACGGTCAACCAGAACGTCCAAGTGCAATTCACCCATACCAGCGATGATAGTTTGACCTGTTTCTTCATCACTTGATACGCGGAATGATGGGTCTTCCTGAGCCAGACGGCCCAATGCAATACCCATTTTTTCTTGGTCAGCTTTAGTTTTTGGTTCAATTGCAACAGAGATTACTGGCTCTGGGAATTCCATACGTTCTAGGATGATTGGTGCATCAACCGCACACAGAGTATCACCTGTAGTAACGTCTTTCAGACCGATAGCAGCCGCGATGTCACCAGCGCGAACTTCTTTAATCTCTTCACGCTTGTTAGCGTGCATCTGAACGATACGACCAAAACGTTCTTTTTTAGCTTTAACTGGGTTCAGTACAGTGTCACCTGAGTTAACAAAACCAGAGTAAACACGGAAGAACGTCAGGTTACCAACGAACGGGTCAGTTGCAATTTTAAATGCTAAAGATGAGAACGGCTCATCGTCACTTGCGTGACGTTCCGCTGGAGTATCTTTACCGTCATCCAGAATACCGTTGATTGCAGGTACATCTGTCGGAGATGGTAAGTACTCAATAACTGCATCCAGCATTGCCTGAACACCTTTGTTCTTAAATGCAGAACCACAGGTAACCAGGATAATTTCGCTTGCAAGAACGCGTTGGCGAAGAGCCGCTTTGATCTCTTCTTCAGACAGTTCATCACCGCCCAAATATTTTTCCATCAGTTCTTCTGATGCTTCAGCAGCAGATTCAACGAGGAAGTTATGCCATTCTTCAGCTTGTTCTTGCATGTTTGCAGGGATATCTTCGTATTCGAAGGTAACGCCCTGATCTTCATCGCTCCACTTGATCGCTTTCATTTTGATCAAGTCAACAACGCCGGTGAAGCCTTCTTCAGCACCAACTGGCAGTTGAAGTGGAACTGGGTTTGCAGCCAAACGTGTTTTTAATTGATCAACAACACGCAGGAAGTTTGCACCCATACGGTCCATTTTGTTAACGAACGCGATACGTGGAACTTTATATTTGTTAGCCTGACGCCATACTGTTTCAGACTGTGGCTGAACACCACCAACTGCACAGTAAACCATGACCGCACCATCAAGAACACGCATAGAACGTTCTACTTCGATTGTGAAGTCAACGTGTCCTGGGGTGTCGATAATGTTAATACGGTGTGGTTCGAATTGTTTTGCCATACCAGACCAGAATGCAGTAGTCGCTGCAGACGTGATAGTAATACCACGTTCTTGCTCCTGCTCCATCCAGTCCATTGTTGCAGAACCTTCGTGAGTTTCACCAATTTTATGGTTTACACCTGTATAAAACAGAATACGTTCAGAAGTTGTTGTTTTACCGGCGTCGATGTGTGCACTGATACCGATGTTACGATAGCGTGATATGGGCGTTTGACGAGCCATTTTTTCCTCTCTCGTGGGCGTTCAATTCATCATTTAAAGGGTAGCAGAAAGCTACCCTCAGAAACACTAACGTGGTGAAATTACCAACGGTAGTGAGCGAACGCCTTGTTAGCTTCTGCCATACGGTGAACGTCTTCACGTTTCTTAACAGCAGAACCTTTGTTTTCAGCTGCATCCGATAATTCGTTTGCCAGGCGCAGAGCCATTGACTTATCACCGCGTTTACGAGCAGCATCAACGATCCAACGCATTGCCAGTGCATTACGACGAACCGGACGAACTTCTACAGGAACTTGGTAAGTTGAACCACCAACACGGCGGGATTTAACTTCCACAGTCGGACGCACGTTGTCTAGTGCAAGTTCGAATGCATCAAGTTCACTCTTACCAGAACGCTGAGCCAGGGTCTCAAGCGCGTTATATACGATTGCTTCAGCAGTAGATTTTTTCCCGTCTACCATCAGGATGTTCACAAATTTGGCCAGTAATTCTGATCCGAACTTAGGATCTGGAAGAATTTTACGTTGACCAATTACGCGACGACGTGGCATGGATATTACTCCGTTTTTAATTCAGGTTTGCCCAAAACTCGATTCGAGTATTTTGACATTAAGTTTAAAAATGTTTGGCCTTACTTAACGGAGAACCATTAAGCCTTAGGTTTCTTAGCACCGTATTTAGAACGGGCTTGTTTGCGGTCTTTAACACCAGAGCAGTCCAGTGCACCGCGAACGGTGTGATAACGCACACCTGGCAAGTCTTTAACACGACCGCCACGGATCAGGATTACAGAGTGTTCCTGCAAGTTGTGGCCTTCACCACCGATGTAGGAAGAAACTTCATAACCATTAGTTAAACGAACACGGCATACTTTACGTAGTGCTGAGTTTGGTTTTTTAGGAGTGGTGGTATATACACGAGTACATACGCCACGTTTTTGCGGGCAAGCTTCCAGTGCTGGAACGTTGCTTTTAACAACTTTCGAGCTACGTGATTTGCGTACCAGCTGATTAATAGTTGCCATTATTAAAAAAGCTCCTGGTTTTTTTGCTTCGTAAACACGGATTTTCGACCTCGTTCGCCAACATGACGATACACGAGGACGCGAAATTTTATTGCTGACTGACTCAGGTGTCAAGAAATATACAACTTTTAACCCTTTTATAGGGCAAAATGTTGTTTATGACTCACTGTGAGCTGTACAAAATCTCGATATGAGGCTAAAGACACCTGCTCTGAAATCATATTCTGCAAGCCGCGGGCATTAACATCTGCATCTAATGCGTAGACTCGCGCACCTTTTTGTTGCAGTTCACGTAAATGAGTCGATTGACTTACCGCGGCAATCACACCGTCTTGTATCAGTAATACCGCATCATCTGGCGCAATCAGCCGCAAAATGGCCGTGAAATCACAATGAAAAGGTGAAGTTGCTATAGTATAAAGCATAGAAAAGATCCTACAACAGATCAAAATTTAAGCACAACATCACATTTGGATAATTTATCGCGAATTTGTGTCGAATTGATGACACTCGCGTCCACAATCCATCGACTCTCTTCGCAAATTCCTCTTTCCTTTAAAGAATCAGAGCAAATGTAAATATTGTCGATATCGTAAAGCGGCAAAATTTTAAAGGTAGAAATATAGTCCCGCGCTAAAATTTCAGTGGGATTTTGATTTGCCAGTAACTGGCACACACCATCCGACAAGAAAAACACTGAAATATCCTCCGTCAGTGCTGATGTCGCCAATAAGGCATCTAACCCTTCTCGGCCACTGGCATTTCCATGAGGCATTGATGTAAAAACAAAAGCGAATTTTTTCATATCTGCTCTAAATAATTCGAAATGCGGCTAGGAATTGAGGTAACGGCATCATTCGCACGGATCCCCCACGAACGTCACCATTTCTACTGCAATATCATGCTAGTTTTGCAGTATAACGAGGAAGCCCTAAAAACGGATAGTACGATCTGCCGTCATCATTGCTTCTGCCAAACTGCCTAATCCGCTCATGATAAAGCCATCACCGAGGTTACTGACAGCAAGGGAGAGTAGCTCAGCTTGTTCTTTATCGACCACACCACGGCGCAATGCAGCAGACACACAGATATGCATTTCACAACCCGACTTTTGAGCAAGCTGTTGCCATGCTTTCACTAAATTAAATTCATCATTGGCAGGTGAAGTGAGCGCATTCGCATTTGTAACACCTTCACTGTAAAAAAACAGTGTTTTTAAACAATGCCCTTCTTCAAGAAGGGCATGAGCAAATTGGTAAGCACTCGCGGCTTGCTGAGTACCATAAGCAGGCCCGGTCACCAGCAAACAGTATGTTAGAGGTTGTGTGTTCATTCCCCACTCTTAAACTGGCGAATATAGAGATAAACAGTATGTTTAGAGATATTTAGGCGATCTGCAACTTGGTTTATCGCATCTTTGATATCAAAAATCCCTTTTTCATAAAGATTCAGGACAACCTGTTTATTTTTCGCATTATTTGACACATTACGATCAGAGCTAACTTCTTCAATTGTATATTCTAATGTTTGTGCAACCAAATCATCGACTGAGGAGGCAAAGTTAACGTCTGAAGTCACATCTTGCTTCTCTTCAGGGACAAAACTTTTGATGATTTCTGAGAATGGCACATCAAGATTCATGTTAATACACAGTAAGCCAATGACACGCTGATTGCGGTTACGAATGGCAATCGTAACCGATTTCATTAAATCACCGCTTTTAGCCTTGGTGAAATAGGCTTTTGATACATTAGATTCTTCATCAGCCATGTCATGCAGCATACGCAATGCAAGATCCGTGATTGGTGAACCAATTTTACGCCCTGTATGTTGCCCGTTGGCTATTCTGACGGCTGAACATTTTAAATCTTCCAGAGAATGAAGGACAATTTCACAATGTGCACCTATCAACATAGCTAAGCCATCAACGGCCGCTTCATACGATTTTAGAATTTCATGATCGGTTTGGGTGAAAGGCTCATTATTAAGTAAATTAATATCACTGTGATCATTTGAAAGTACTGAGTTAGACATTTTTAAACACCATCCTTCAAGTGTACGAAAATTCACCAATCTGACTAATGAGGCGTTAATTGTTAGAGGCTTTTGCCTGCATTTCATTATAAAGCGTCAGTAAATAAGGCGAAGAAATAATAAAACGTTATATAGTGAAGTTAAAACTACGGGGCGCTGCCGTCAAGCGATTGCATGCAAGACAGTTTGTTTTATCACAAGTTTTAAACAAAATAAGCATTATTTTTAGCAAATAATCAATAAACTTATTCGAAATCAAATTCCAGATGGCTTTTCTTAAATATGTCAGCATAATCAACTAATTATTTATTATATCTTGTTTAACTTTTTCTTCGCAAAAAATAAGTTGATCCCGCCTTAACGTAAAAAACCCAGACAATGCTGGGTTTTTTAAACTACTGCTTAAAAGTTATTTGCCTGTTGGCTTGATATCTAACAATTCAACATCAAACACCAGTGTGGAGTTAGCAGGAATACCTGGAACACCATTTTCACCGTACGCCAGTTCTGCAGGGATCACTAACTGGATTTTCCCGCCTTTTTTCACGTTAACTAGACCTTCGGTCCAACCTTTAATCACTGAATTCAGTGGGATTGTCAGAGGTTCATTGCGTGAATATGAGCTATCGAACTCAGTACCGTCAACTAATGTACCTTTATAATGAACAACAACGGTATCATCTGCTTTAGGTTTAGCGCCAGTACCTTCTTTTTCAATTTTGTATAACAGACCAGATTTCGTTTTCACTACGCCTTTTTCTTTCGCGTATTTTTCACGATATTCAGCACCTGCTTTTTCGTTAGCCGCTGACTCATCTTTCATTTTTTTTTCAGCTGCTTCTTTCACTTGGCCTTCAAACTGACGCAAAGTTTCTTCAACTTCTGCATCCGTCATTTTACTTTTGTTGTTAAACGCATCTTGAACGCCTGCAAGCAGTTGCGCTTTATCTAAATTGATACCAATATTTTTCTGCTCATCCAGTGAGTTTTGCATATAGCGGCCTAAAGATGCCCCTAACGCATAGGCATTACGCTCTTCGGCTGATTTAAATGCGCTACTTGTTGGCGCTTTCGTTGTCGTTTCAGCGGCCATAACTTGTGGTGCTCCGAAAGCTAGCGCCAATGTCGTTGCCAGAAGACTTGCCTTAAACAGTGATTTCATCCTAATCTCCGATATCTATTATAAGTATGCGTTGTTACTTACTTCATAATCTTTAGTATAGAATAGTAAGCAACAGAATTGACTACTTAGACAACATTAACAAAAAGAGGTTTCAACGCCTATCCTTTTAACTAAAACTTATCTATTGATTTGTAATGTTCAGTTATTATGATGATTTTTTTATGATGAAAAACCATAAGGAGCCACTAAATGGATTCATCGGACGCTTTTGAACAACGCCTTGAGCTTTTGGAAAGCAAAGTTGCTTTTCAAGAGGTAACGATAGAACAGCTCAACCAAGTCATTACGGACCAACAAATGCAACTGTCTAAATTACAAGAGCATATCCGTATTGTGGCTGAAAGACTAAAATCATCACAATCCTCGCACCTTGCGAGGCCTGAAGAAGAAACACCACCGCCACACTATTAAGTTTTCACCCATTATAAAAACAAAAAAGGAAAGCGATTTCAATGCTTTCCTTTTTTAATATTGATTAATTAGTGGCAGCCACAACCGCCGTGTTTGTGACCATGTCCGTGACCTTCGCCACCACCACAGCAACCACCTTCTTCGCCATGGCTATGACCGTGACCACCGCCACAGCAACCCCCTTCATGGTCATGATCATGACCGTGAGCGCCATGTGCGTGACCATGAGCTAATTCTTCTTCTGTTGCTTCACGAATTGCGATGATCTCAACATTGAATTTTAGGTTTTGACCAGCCAACATGTGGTTACCATCAACGATCACTTCATCACCTTCAATACCGGTAATTTCAACTGGCACTGGTCCCATATCTGTATCAGCCAAGAAGCGCATACCAACTTGTAGTTCTTCAACGCCCATAAACACATCTTTTGGAACACGCTGAACTAAATTTTCATCGTATTGACCATATGCGTCGTCTGATGCCACTTCAACGTCAAAGTGATCACCCACCGCACGGCCTTCTAGCGCTTTTTCCAAACCTGAAATTAAAGAACCACGGCCATGTAGATAGTCGAGTGGCGCATTTGCCGGGGACTCATCAACTAAAACACCGTCTTCTGTTCTTACTTGATAAGCCAAGCTGACTACCAAATCGTTTGCTACTTTCATGACATCTCCTACTACCCATAGAGGGGGAAAAAATTTTGCTAATTGTACCGGAAAACAAGACGGCTGTATTGAGAATTGACAAAATTCTCTTACTCAGGTGTAAAAATTCCGATAACTTGTTCCTGCTTGCGTACATGAGGCGTTGCACTATCGTCAACTTGGCGCTGCTGATCCCCACAATTCACACATTCGACGACATCAATTTTATCTTCACGCCACATCATAAGAGTGTCTTGTGACTGACATTTAGGGCATGTTGCCCCTGCAATAAATCGCTTACGTGTTGACGACATTGTCCTATCCTTTATTCATCATGATTCCAGCTATGAGGCTGGCGGTGCTCTCTAAGCATCTCTTTTTCGAACAGCTCATTTAATTCTCTACGAGCCTCTTTCACACGGGAAATTTGACCACTATCCCCTTCATTTTCAGGGATAATCTCTCTTAATACCCGCATATCTAAGCGCCTAAAATGCTGTTTTGCACGATAGGCTTTATGAGGGTGCATTCCCGTACTGATTAACGCCTTGCTGCCAAGCTCTAGCGCACTGGAGAACGTTTCACGGCTGAAATCTTTAACGCCGCTTTGCAATAATTCATGGGCTTCAACGCGCCCTTTCGCCCTAGCAATAATATGCAGGTTAGGGAAATTTTCTTGGCATAAATGAACAATTTCCATGACCTCTTCGGGAACATCGCTCGTGATCACAATCGCCTTCGCTTTATCTGCCCCAGCAGAGCGTAGCAGTTGTAATTCGCGCGCATCCCCATAATACACCGTATAACCATAACGGCGCATGGTACTAATTGCCGTGACATCCTGCTCAAGTACCGTAATTTTAACTTTGTTCGCCATCAATAAACGCCCGACGACTTGCCCCATCCGCCCAAAGCCAACCAAAATAACGTGTGGGTCGTTATCTTCCACAAAGGGCTTCTCCGTGGACGTTGGCTGGCGATTATAACGGTAGTTGAGGTAGGCATCTATCAACTGCATCACAAGTGGCGTCGTCATCATAGACAAGGTGACGACGACTAACAGTAAATCCATTTGCCTTTCATCAATCACGCTTGCCCCAGAGGCGGTCGCAAAAATAACAAAAGCAAATTCACCACCTTGGCTTAATACCCCTGAAAATTGAGCTCTCGCGCCACCGCGTAATCTTGCTATCCAACTTAAGATATATAAAACCAATGCTTTAACCGTGACTAAAGCCAACACCCCAAGCAAAACTTGCGGTAGGTATGACCAAAGGACTTGTAAATTTAACGACATCCCTACTGAGATAAAAAATAGCCCCAATAATAGCCCTTTAAATGGCTCTATATTGATCTCTAATTCATGACGAAATTCCGTTTCCGCCAGCATTACACCAGCCATAAACGTACCTAATGCCATAGAGAAGCCAAGGCTTTCCATAATCAGTGCAGAGCCAAGCACCACGAGCAATGCCGCTGCGGTAAAGATTTCATGTACGCCAGATTTTGCAGCAAGACGGAACATTGGGCGTAACAGATAGCGTCCTACAACCCAAAGGCCAGCGAATGCCACCACTTTTATCCCTATACGATACCAATCATTACTTGCTGTATCGCCGGCTAACAGTGGGATCAACGCCATTATCGGGATCACCGCCATATCTTGGAATAGCAAAACCGAAAACCCTAGCTGCCCGCTCTCTTTGTTGGACATCCCTTTTTCGTTCATGAGTTGCAATGCCATTGCGGTTGATGACATCGCCATACCAAGACCACCCACAACGGCAGCTTGCCAAGAGAACTTAGCTAAAAAGAGTAAACCTGCCATTAAAGCAGCCGTCACAACGACTTGAGCCGTTCCTACCCCAAAAATTGAGCGGCGTAGCTCCCACAGTTTGGATGGTTTCAGTTCCAATCCAATCAGAAACATCAAAAAGACAACGCCCATTTCTGAGAAATGGAGAATATCGTCAACGTTATGGATAAAGCCAAATACAAATGGCCCGATCACAATCCCAGCGAGAAGGTAACCCAGTACCGCCCCTAAACGAATTTTTTGTGCGATGGGCACCATCACTACACCAGCACACAAGAAAATAATCACAGATTCAAAGATATCGAGTTGCCCCATTAGGATAGCCCCCCAATTTGTAGCGGCTGTTGAATCCACTCGCGATATCCCGCAATAATCTGTTGTAACTGTTTTTTATCTTGCCGACGTGCTGCATAAATCACACTTGGCTCTAACCATTGCATATCACACATCGCTGCCGTTAATTCAAAAGGCCGTAAAATATCGCTCAAAGGGTAATGGTTATACCCTCCGTATTGATAGGCCTCTTGAGGTTCCCCTGTAGTAATAATGGAACGCCAATATTTCCCTTTTAGCTTTTGATATCCCATATCCGTTGCGAAACGGCGAGTTAATACCCTATCAAACCACTCTTTTAATAAGGCCGGACAGCTATAGGTATAAAGTGGGTGTTGAAATACAATAATGTCGTGCTGGCATAACAATTTTTGCTCTGCCGTCACATCAATAAAATAGTCAGGATACGTCGCATACAGATCATGAATTGTGACATGTTCTAAATCCTCAACGGCTTTGAGTAAAGCTTTATTGGCGACGGATTCATCAGGATCTGGGTGTGCATAGAGCACCAGTATTTTCAATTTATTTGACATCTTTCCCTCCTCAAAGGCGTGTCAGACGGATAATTTTCCGTTACCATGCAGCTTTTGGTAAAGCGCTTTTATTTTTACGCCCCGTCATTTTCATATGGCCATACGCTTGTTGAAAATCTGAGGGTATTCATTATTTAATTTAACATATTTTCAACTGACGGCTGCTATGATTGTTTTCTCTTCCTTACAAATTCGCCGTGGCGTACGTGTTCTTCTGGACAATGCCACCGCTACAGTTAACCCCGGTCAAAAAGTTGGGCTAGTGGGGAAAAATGGCTGTGGCAAATCCACACTGCTTGCGTTACTCAAAGGTGAATTACAAGCAGAAGCAGGCTCAGCTAGCTTTCCCAGCACATGGTCACTGGCATGGGTTAATCAAGAAACACCTGCGCTGGATGTTCCTGCTCTAGAATATGTCATTGATGGTGATCGCGAATTTCGTGCGCTTGAACAACAGCTACAATTCGCCAACGAAAAAAATGATGGTAATGCAATCGCGGCCTTGCATGGTCAACTTGATGCAATTAATGCTTGGAGCATCCGCTCTCGCGCCTCTAGCCTATTACATGGCCTAGGTTTTAGCCAAAACCAGTTACAAGAGCCTGTAAAATCTTTTTCAGGTGGATGGCGTATGCGCCTTAACCTTGCTCAAGCGCTGCTATGTCGCTCAGACCTCTTGCTGTTGGACGAACCGACCAACCACCTTGATTTAGATGCTGTTATTTGGCTAGAAAAATGGCTCAAAAGCTATCCCGGCACATTAATATTAATTTCTCATGACCGAGACTTCCTCGATCCTATTATCGATAAAGTGCTGCATATTGAACAAGAAACAATGTTCGAATATACGGGCAACTACTCCTCATTTGAACGTCAACGCGCCACGAAACTCGCTCAGCAACAATCTCTCTATGAGAGTCAGCAGGCTAAAGCGGCTCACTTACAAAGTTATATCGACCGATTTAGAGCAAAAGCCACCAAAGCGAAACAAGCACAAAGCCGTATTAAGATGTTAGAGCGTATGGAAATGGTGGCACCTGCACATGTGGATAATCCGTTTCATTTTTCATTCCGCCAGCCAGAGAGTTTGCCAAATCCATTATTAAAAATGGAGAAAGTCAGCGCGGGTTATGGTGATAAAGTCATCCTAAACTCAATCAAATTGAATTTAGTACCAGGCTCTCGTATTGGTTTATTGGGCCGTAATGGCGCAGGTAAATCGACACTGATTAAACTACTTGCAGGTGATTTGCAGCCTCTGCAAGGCGTAGTATCGCTAGCGAAAGGGATTAAACTCGGCTATTTCGCGCAGCATCAGCTTGAGTACTTGCATGCGGATGAATCCCCTTTACAGCACCTAGCTCGAATTGCGCCACAAGAGACTGAACAACAGTTACGTGATTATTTGGGAGGGTTTGGTTTTAAAGGCGATCAAGTTACTGATCCTAGCGGGCGTTTTTCTGGAGGGGAAAAAGCACGCTTAGTGTTGGCATTGATTGTTTGGCAACGGCCTAATCTGTTACTACTCGATGAGCCAACCAACCATCTTGATTTAGATATGCGCCAAGCCTTAACAGAAGCTTTAATTGATTTTGAAGGTGCATTAGTTGTCGTTTCCCATGATAGGCACTTACTACGCTCAACAACGGATGATTTGTATCTCGTGCACGACGGTTTAGTAGAGCCTTTTGATGGTGATTTAGATGATTACCAGCAATGGCTAGCAGAGCAAAATAAACTGGAGTTGCAGCAGGTTCGTGAATTGCAAGAAAAAGAGCGACCAACCAATAACGCAACGGTCACTGCGCAAGATAGGAAAGATCAAAAGCGCCGCGAAGCAGAGTTTCGTCAACAAACTCAGCCTATCCGTAAGAAGTTGATTGAGTTGGAAAAGAAAATGGAGAAACATTCAGCGCTGCTAGCAGAATTGGAAGCAACATTATCTGACGCTGCAATTTATGAGCAAGAGCGTAAAGCTGAATTGACCGAGTGCCTGAAAAAGCAAACGGAGCAAAAAAACGCATTAGAAGAGGTAGAAATGGCGTGGATGGAGTTGCAAGAGCAGCTTGAAACCATGACTAGCGAATTTGAGGCCAACGCATAATTGTTTGATTAAGATAGCCCATTTAATATCGGGCTATCTTTTATCGCTTATTCGTCACATGTTTTCACACACATCACATAATATTGGCCATCAATAATTTCTGTTCCTTCTGTTTCATGCTCAAACCCGGGAAATTCACTATCCCATGCCTGTAAACTCCGTAGATAATGAATATGCGGGCTATTTTCATCACCAAAGTTCTCCCCCGATAAGAGCATCGGGATCCCCGGTGGATAAGGGATAATCGAGTTTGCAGCCACTCTCCCCATGAGCTGATCAACGGGTACGGCTTCAACACGGTTAGCGACTATTTGTTGATAGGCATCGCGTGGGGTCATCATCACTTGAGGTAATTGCGAATAGGCCTGATTTAATCGTGCACCTGGGTTATTTTTTTGTAGATAGGCAAACATTTTATCGCCGAGATCACGTAATCCCATTTCACCATAAATTTCAGGTGCTGACGCCACGACTTCGGGTAACACCTTTTTCAAGGCAGTGTTGTTATCATAATGGCGTTTAAAGGAAAGTAACGTATTAACTAATGTTCCCCATTTTCCTTTGGTGATGCCCATGGAGAATAAGAACATAATTTGGAAATCCGTCGTTCTTGTTGGCACAATGCCATAGTGATTCAGCCATGCTGTCACGAGAGCGGCAGGAACCCCTGTATCTAACAGCTTTCCATCGTCTCCCATACCGGGAGCAAGAATACTCACTTTAATGGGGTCTAGCATGGCCCAATTATCAGGAATATCATTAAAACCATGCCATTTATCTTCAGGGTGCATTACCCAACAACTCTGTTCCCTCATCAATAATTCAACAGGTGCATCTTCAAAGGCGTATCGTTTCCCTGTTGCGGGGTCTTTCACCATCTCCTGATTCCAAGGTTTGAAAAACCATTCATCATCATTGAGAAACTCTTTATATAGGTAGGCTAAAGATTGCCTAAAGTCGATAGATTCTCGGATCACTTCATCCGTCAGTGAACGTCCACTATTGCCGTCCATCATGTCGGCAGCAATATCATTAGATGCACAAATAGCATATAGCGGTGAGGTTGTTGAGTGCATTAGATAGGCTTGATTAAAACGATTAAAGTCAATGGCGTTACGCCCGTTACGCACATGAATAAACGACGCTTGAGACAGCGCATTGAGTAATTTATGGGTGGAATGGGTAGCGAAGATAGTCGGCTCGTTTTCTGTCCGCTCTTCGTCACGCATGGCAAAGTGGTTACGATAAAGCGGGTTAAAGCGCGCGTAACCATACCAAGCCTCATCAAAATGAATACGGTCTAAAGAGCCATCGAGCAAATCTTGCACTTTACGTGCGTTATAGCAGACACCATCATAAGTACAGTTAGTCACCACACTATAAGCGGGTTTTTGCTTTACTTTACCTTTCGTTAACGGGTTAGCCGCGATTTTAAATTTAATCGCATCTGGGGTCATTTCTTTTGGGTAAATTGGCCCGATAATACCGTAACGGTTACGACTTGGGATCATATAAACGGGTTTTGCTCCCGTTAAAATCAAGCCCTGCTCGATCGATTTATGGCAGTTACGGTCAATCACCACCACATCATCATCGGTCATACAGGCCTGCATAATTGTCCGATTAGAGCCGGACGTACCGACCACCACGGAATAAGATTGGTCGGCGCCAAAAATGCGAGCGGCGTTCTTTTCACACTCACCAAATGCACCGGTATGATCCAGTAGCGATCCCACTGCCACCCGTTCAATACCAATATCTGTACGAAAGAGATTTTCACCAAAGAAATCATGGTAAATACGTCCAGCAGGCGTTTTGGTAAAACCAACACCTCCTTGGTGCCCCGGCGCTGCCCATGAATATTCATGAACATCACTGTATTTAATGAGGCTTTTCATGAGCGGCGGGAGTAGTTGTGAGCGATAACGTTGGATAGCGGCAAGTACTCGACCCGCAATAAAGTCGGCAGAGTCCTCCAATATCCATGCGAACTCGTCAACTTGCTCCATCATATTGCGGTCAAAGGCGACCAATGCCTCTTCACGGTCACTAAGCAAGAAAACCGGTACATCTTCTTGCCTTCGGTGTAATTGCGTAATTAAGCGATGTGCTTGGATTTGTTCGTCACGATCCGACATATCGCGACCGTATAACAAGCAATCAATACTGGTATTTGAACGGATATAAGCGAGGCCATCTTCAAAGTCACGAATAATGACAGTTTCCACATGCTCATCATTCAACTCACTGGCAAGTCTTGCTACAGCATGGCTAATCACGGAATCTTTATCCGTTAGCTCGGTATAAACAATTAGTGCCCTCATTAATAATGCCCCTATAAATTACGTCAAATTATTCACTCACTACATTAGTCTTAACGCAAATAGGTACTTTTTGCAAAAACAAGCGGATTACTAATTGATAAAAAACAGCTTTATTTTTATTCATCTAGCCTGTTGATCATGACTCGCGCATTCATCACCAACATTTTCGCCCGTGCTTCACGTTTTTGTAATAGCGCCATAAACAGCAGATCGGTTAAGGTATTTTGTGCCGTGCGTGAGGAAATCGATGAACTGCGCCATTCATTTTCTTCCGCGATACTCTCAAGCACATAATCAGCTAATTGAGCAAGCGGTGACAGCCGACTACGGGTGATTGCAATCACATTCGCACCTTGCTTACGCGCAATACTCGCGGCGGTCAGCATGTCTTTACGTTTGCCCGTAAAAGAAATGACAATCTGTGTATCTTGTGGGGTCAATGTCAACGCTGCAGCAATTTGCACATGATGATCGGACTCCACCAATGTGGTAATGCCTATCTTTTGTAATTTATAGCTTAAATCCTTCGCGGTTAACCCCGAGCCGCCAATGCCAACAATTTGTACACGCTGGGATTTATCAATGGCATCCACAATTTTTTCAAACAGTTTGAAATCGATATGGCGAGTTGTTTCAGTAATCGAATAATTTTTTTCTAATGCTAATTTTTGTGCAACTACCATCAAGTTATCATTTTGCGTGATACGGTTATGCAACGCCGTATGCGGATTGGCCTCATCAAATTGCTGCCGTCCGATGATCTCACTTAACGCTAACTTCAATGCTGGATACCCTTTGACACCGACTTTTTGGCTAAATTTCACCACAGCGGATTGGCTCACATTTAATGTTTCCGCTAACTGCTGTGACGATAAGCTCAGTACACGCTCTGGCTTCTCAAGAATAAACTGAGCGATCCTACGTTGGTTTTCCGCAAGTCTTGGCAGCAAACAAGTGATGGTATCCAGTAAAGTCATCCTTAATTCCTTATTTGTTGAATATAATAAAAAATAAATTATTCCTATTAGAATAACTTCATTACTTAGTTTTAATCCTTTAAATTCAATAAGTAATTTATTTAAGCAATCTAAATTATCCGAAAATATTCTTTCATATTGGCAATTCAGAATAGAGAACGCCGTGATCATTATCACATCACTGGAATAAATAATTCCTTAATATCGCCTCATTAACTGAGGTAGGAGTAATTTATTATGACCATTGACTTAAGCAGAATGGTAACTGAAAGCCGTAACGCCGCGAGCACCAATATCGATCAACTGTCGACCATCGATATGTTGCAAGTCATTAATAACGAAGACAAGCAAGTGCCTTTAGCGGTTGAGAAAGTCCTGCCGCAAGTTGCCCAACTTGTCGATAAGGTGGCCCAAGCATTTCTTAATGGTGGCCGCTTAATTTATGTTGGTGCTGGCACTTCTGGCCGTTTAGGAATTTTAGATGCCAGTGAATGCCCTCCTACCTACGGTACACCTCATGAGCAGGTGGTCGGCTTAATCGCTGGCGGTCACCAAGCTATTTTTCGCGCTGTGGAAAATGCCGAAGATAAGCCAGAGCTGGGTGAGCAAGACCTGCTTAATATTCAATTTAACGATAAAGATGTTTTAGTGGGTATCGCGGCAAGTGGGCGTACACCTTATGTACTCGGGGCACTGGCTTATGCGCGCAAGGTCGGCGCAGCTACCGCTTCAATCAGCTGTAATCCGAATAGCCCTGTCGCAAATGCTGCCGATATCGCCATCACCCCTATTGTCGGGCCTGAAGTCGTGACAGGCTCTTCACGTATGAAAGCAGGTACTGCACAAAAACTGGTGCTCAATATGATCACGACTGGCGCCATGATCCGTATCGGAAAGGTTTTCGGTAATTTAATGGTGGATGTCGAAGCAACCAAT
Source organism: Providencia sp. PROV268 (assembly GCF_028477805.1). Classification (NCBI taxonomy): domain Bacteria; kingdom Pseudomonadati; phylum Pseudomonadota; class Gammaproteobacteria; order Enterobacterales; family Morganellaceae; genus Providencia; species Providencia sp. PROV268. The sequence goes on along the minus strand of NZ_JAMPLW010000016.1, from coordinate 159,083 downwards.
GCCAAATTGGTTGAGAGACAAGTCAAAATTGTCATGGAGGCAACTGAGTGTGACAGGCAAACTGCGGAGCTAGCACTACAACAATGCCAAAGACACTGTAAGACTGCAATTTTGATGATCTTATCTGGGCTTGATGCTCAGGAAGCGCGTCAATTGCTATCGGACAACCAAGGTTTTATTCGTACAGCTCTTAATGTCGCAAAGTCCGTTTAATACACGGGAACTGATAGGGTAAATGGCATGGCTAAAATAACAAAAGAAATGATGCAGGCAATCCTGCAAAATGTCGGGGGTAGTGAAAATATTCGTCATGCAGGAAACTGTATGACACGTTTACGTTTGACCCTCAACAATGACCAACTTGTCGATAAAACAGCAATTAAACAGATCCCCGGCGTTCTTGGTGTGATTGAAAGTGAAGATCAATTGCAGATTGTACTCGGCCCCGGCAAAGCACAAACCGCCTCTGATCTCATGAATCAGCTCTTAGAAAGCGATGAATCTGGTTTCTTTTCTAACATCGATACATCATTAGAAAATAACTTAAATGCCCTCGCTTCATCCAATAAACAGCAAATGAAGCAAAAGCAAACAAGTGCAATTCATCGTTTTTTATCTAAGTTTGCGACCATTTTTACCCCTCTTATTCCGGGCTTTATTGCAGCAGGCTTATTACTCGGTTTTGCTACGTTAGCAACTCAAACCCTTTACCCTGGGGGTTTACCGAAGTCGCCTGAACAACAGACATTTGCAGTTCATCTGATCCTGTATATGTCAGTGTTTAGTAAGGGGCTATTTAGCTTTTTAAGCATTCTGATTGGTTATAACGCGCAAAAAGCATTCGGTGGAAGTGGCGTCAATGGTGCTATCATCGCTGCACTATTCGTCCTTGGTTATGACCCAAATGCCACTTCAGGGGTCTTTTCTGGAATGACCAACTTCTTTGGTTGGGATATCGACCCGCGTGGTAGCATTATTGGCGTGTTAATCGCTTGTATTTTCGGTGCATCGGTTGAAAAACAAGTCCGTAAAATCATTCCTTCTAACCTCGATATGATTTTAACATCAACCATCACGTTGCTTATTGTTGGTGCTGCCGCTTATGTTGTCATTATGCCACTAGGAAGTTGGTTATTTAATGGCATGTCATGGCTGTTTATGCACTTAAACGGTAATCCTTTCGGAACGGCAATATTAGCGGGTTTATTCTTGATTGCGGTGATGTTTGGTGTACACCAAGGGTTTGTTCCCGTCTATTTTGCCCTAGTGGATGCTCAAGGCTTCAACTCCCTATTCCCTATTTTAGCAATGGCGGGGGCAGGACAAGTCGGTGCAGCATTAGCGCTCTATGCGAAAGCGAAGAAAGGCTCTATCTTACGTAATCAAATTCGTGGCGCTATCATTCCGGGTTTCCTCGGCATCGGCGAACCGCTGATTTATGGTGTCACCTTGCCTCGAGTAAAACCTTTTGTAACGGCTTGCTTGGGTGGTGCTGCGGGTGGTTTCTTCATTGGGCTAATCGCTTGGATGGGGTTACCTGTCGGGCTTAATACCGTATTCGGGCCATCGGGTCTTGTCGCCATTCCGCTAATGACATCAGCCCAAGGCGTATTTGCTGGAATGGCTGTGTATGTTGGTGGTATTGCTGTTGCTTATGTATGTGGATTTATTTTCACTTACTTATTTGGCAGCAAAAATATCGATTTAACATAAAGCCAATCAATGCAATGGGGGGTTGTCTATCCCCCCTTTTTTATTCGAGCCAAATTAATGGCACACACGCCGCGGTTAATAGCCCCATCACTAAGTTGAAAATAAACCACGCTCTGCGACTTTTTAGAAAATGGCCGATCAATGCTCCGCCCGCCATCCAGATTAGCCCTGCCACAAAATTAACGGTAACCACCGCAATACTCATGATGATAATGGATTGCACAAACAGTTCTCCGGGTAGACTATAGCTCCCCACAGCACCTAACCCCATCATCCATGCTTTAGGATTTAAAAATTGTAACAAACCACCTTGATACCATTTGATATTTTTTGTTGCTGTCGTTTCTGTTTTTAGTGGCGAATAACGAGCCGTAGCGGTTTTCCATGCTAACCACAATAGGTACGTACTACCCGCGATTTTCATCGCCACATGCAAAGCAGGATAAAGCAATAAAAGCGCTGCAACACCGAAAGCGGAGAGGTAAAGTATTGATTGCATGCCTAACATAATCCCTAATAATAAGGGAATACTGCGACGAAACCCATAATTTGCCGTGCTTGATGTTAATAGCATGTTATTAGGGCCAGGTGTTATTGCTGCAATGAATAGAAATGTAAAAAGAGAAAAAACCAGCCCTAGACTCATTTATAATCAATCCTCAAAAATTGAGCATACTTGCATCATAAAAAAATAACAGTATGTTATGTGCCCTACAAGGGAATTACTAAATTAAATTAAGGCTATGTCAGAAAACTTTCGCCCTATTAATTGGGCTAAAAATCCACATCTTCAAACATTATTGCCAAGAATTTTTCGTAGAACGCCGAAAATCAAACCAATTTGGCAACGGCTAGAGCTACCTGATGGCGACTTTATTGATCTTGCATGGAGTGAAGCTCCCGAACAGGCAAGCAAAAAACCTCGTTTAGTCATCTTTCATGGCTTAGAAGGTAACTTTAAAAGCCCCTATGCGCATGGGATGCTTGAAAGTGCCCAAAAGCAGGGATGGCTGGGTGTGATTATGCATTTTCGCGGTTGCAGCGGCGAGCCTAACCGCCAAAAACGGATCTATCACTCTGGCGAAACCAGTGATGCACGTTACTTTTTGCATTGGTTAAAGCAGACTTGGGGGGATGTTCCGACAGCGGCTGTTGGTTATTCTCTTGGTGGCAATATGTTAGCCTGCTATTTAGCAGAAAATGGTGATGACGCCGATATTGATGCAGGTGTTGTTGTTTCCGCACCTTTAATGCTAGAGCCTTGCTCAATCCGTATGGAAAAAGGGTTTTCTCAATTTTACCAACGCTATTTACTTAATGGATTAAAGCGTAACGCAACACGTAAACTCGTTCGCTACCCGGGTTCATTACCGCTTAATTTGCTACAATTAAAGCAGCTAAAACGTATTCGTGAATTTGATGATGTGATCACCGCAAGAATTCATGGTTTTGAGAATGCGACCGACTATTACCAGAAATGCAGTGCATTACCAAGGCTGCCTCGTATTACAAAACCAACATTAATTATTCACGCAAAAGATGACCCTTTTATGGCACCTGAAGTCGTGCCAGATATCTCACGTTTACCTGCTAATATTGAATACCAAATGACAGAGCATGGTGGGCATGTTGGTTTTGTTAGTGGTAGTTTAAGAAAGCCAGAAATGTGGCTAGAGAAACGTATTCCACAGTGGCTAACACCGTATTTGGATAAACAATCATGATTATTCCTTGGAAAGATTTAGCACCTGAAACTTTGGAAAACCTAATTGAAGCTTATGTGCTCCGTGAAGGAACGGATTACGGCGAGCATGAAAAGACGTTACAGCAGAAAGTGGATGATGTGAAACGGCTGTTAGTTTCTGGGGAAATTGTGCTAGTCTGGTCAGAATTGCACGAATCTGTTAATTTTATGCCTAAAAATCAGTTTCGCCCGTAACCCCGTTTCGCTCATGGCTTAAACAGCGTGGACGTAACGCAACACAGGGAGTCCACGATGTCAAAAAAGCACCCCATTATTGCAATTACCGGTTCTAGTGGTGCTGGAACCACCTCAACAAGTCTGGCATTTCGTAAAATATTCCACCAATTAAATATTCAAGCCGCAACCTTAGAAGGTGATAGTTTCCATCGTTATACTCGGCCTGAAATGGACATGGCTATTCGCAAGGCGAGAGAGCAAGGCCGCCATATCAGCTACTTTGGTCCAGAAGCCAATGACTTCGCCTTATTAGAGCAGACACTGTTAGAATATGGCTTACATGGTAATGGTAAATCGCGTAAGTACCTGCATACCTATGATGAAGCGGTACCGTATGGGCTTCAACCCGGTACATTTACGCCATGGGAGTCCCTGCCTGCGAACAGTGATATTCTTTTTTATGAAGGCTTGCATGGCGGGGTGGTGACGCCAGAAAATGATGTTGCACAACATGTTGATTTATTAGTGGGCGTTGTACCAATTGTTAACCTTGAATGGATTCAAAAGTTGATCCGCGATACGACCGAACGCGGCCATTCACGTGAAGCCGTCATGGACTCCGTCGTTCGTTCAATGGGGGATTACATCAACTATATTACGCCGCAATTTTCACGTACGCATATTAATTTCCAACGCGTCCCCACTGTCGACACATCAAACCCATTTTCTGCGAAAGCGATCCCTTCACAAGATGAAAGTTTTATTGTGATCCGTTTTAGGGGGCTAGAACAAATTGACTTCCCATATTTACTGTCCATGTTAAACGGCTCATTTATATCAGCAATGAATACCATTGTTGTTCCTGGCGGTAAATTAGGCTTAGCCATGGAATTAATTATGACACCTCTCGTTGAAAAATTAATAAAGCAGAAACACGATTAAGCGCCGATGATGCTTATTATTATTTAATAAATAAGCATCATGAATTAAAAAAATTATATAATTAATAAATAAATTATTGATTCTGGATTTCAAAACTGTGGGTAACTTTAACCGCTTTTTCTAACATTAAAGAGACTGAGCAATATTTTTCAGCCGAAAGTTGAACTGCACGTTCAACCGCTTTTTCCGTTAAATCCGTTCCAGTTACAATAAAATGTAAGTTGATATGGGTAAAATAACGTGGAGCTTCATCGCGGCGTTGTGAGGTTAATTTAACTTCACAACCTTTTACGTCATGGCGGCCTTTTTGTAGAATAGACACAACATCCACTGAACTACACCCCCCAACCGCCATTAACACCATTTCCATTGGACTTGGAGCTTTATCACCTGAATTGCCATCCATCATAACTTGATGGCCTGATGCTGATTCTCCTAAAAATGAGAGACCTTCAACCCATTTAACTCTTGCTTCCATATTTAATTCCCCTAGGAAAATATTTTCTAAAAGATAACATTGTTGCATAAATACTTTCAATCAAATAGCTGCTTTAAGATGCTGAACCGATAAAAGCAAGACTTTCTCGGTTGAATATGTTACAAACAAAGTTCCACCTGATAGGGTTAAGATCAAAACTCAAGGTTTCAATTGATAATATTATAGTGTTGGTATTAACTTGCTCTATAATGCGAATTAATATGCTAAGCTAGTGACTTTAAAAACCAGCCATTCTCGTTACAATTAACTGAATGGCTGTATTAACATACAGAGGATAACGCTAATGGTTCTCGGCAAGCCACAAACAGACCCTACTCTTGAATGGTTTTTGTCACACTGCCATATTCATAAATATCCATCCAAGAGCACTCTGATTCATCAGGGTGAAAAAGCAGAAACCCTTTACTATATCGTTAAAGGCTCAGTGGCTGTTTTAATCAAAGATGAAGAAGGCAAAGAAATGATCCTCTCCTATTTAAATCAGGGAGATTTCATTGGTGAACTAGGGTTATTTGAAGAAGGACAAGAACGTTCAGCTTGGGTTAGAGCAAAAAGTGCCTGCGAAGTCGCTGAAATTTCTTACAAAAAATTCCGTCAACTTATTCAGGTCAATCCTGATATTCTTATGCGCCTTTCTGCGCAAATGGCAAGTCGCCTGCAAACCACCTCAGAAAAAGTAGGTAACCTTGCTTTCCTTGATGTGACAGGCCGTATTGCACAAACTCTGCTTAATTTAGCGAAACAGCCCGATGCGATGACGCATCCAGATGGGATGCAAATTAAGATCACTCGCCAAGAAATTGGCCAAATCGTTGGTTGTTCACGCGAAACCGTTGGTCGCATTTTGAAAATGCTAGAAGACCAAAATCTGATCTCCGCACACGGTAAAACGATTGTCGTGTACGGTACTCGTTAACCGATATTAGTCTCACCACTTTGGTAAGACCGCGATTGCATAATGGCTTTATATCTTTGATATAGAGCCATTTTTGCTTCAACATCACCGAAAACCAGAAAATAGCATTAATATCGTTATTTTATATTATTCATATCTACTAAAAAATAAAATCTAGAATAATTAATATACTATTATTTGAAGGTTTTATTAAAATGAAAATAAGTGAACATCGTCCATCCCTAAAATATATCAACCAAACAATCACGGCTCATGCAGAGATGCTAAAGCGTGGCAATATGACCCCTGAGACAATCTCTGAATCATGCCGGATAAAAAGAAATAATTTAGAGGCAAAATATAAGTTTCTTAACGAAACAAATAGCATTAAGCCAATATCAATCACCTTACCTACACCAGTAAAATTCGATGACAACGCATTTAAAGAGCGACAAGCTAAAATCGATGCGGCAATGAATATCGCCAATATCCTAAAGGAGAGTCAACTCCCTTCTCTGCCCTCATTATCGTTACCATTGAACTATTCATTAAAATCGAAGCATTCAACAAATACGATTAAAGAGCATGATTGTAATATGAGTGGTAACCAGTCAGCTCATTCGCTAAATATACCTAGACCCACAACGGATCTTCGACAAAAACTTGAGCAGTTGAGATCTAAATGTGAGAGGGTTGCTGCTAATTTAGATGCTAATAGTTATTCTGCTGAATCACTAAAGGTGAATTCAATGATCCACCTGAAAAAATTAGAACTCAATGCAAGCCTTATTGGCACTGACTACTCAGAGCTGGATTTAGTATGGTATATGGATAAAAAAGCACAAACTCAATCCGAGAAAGAGGCAATAATTAAAAATTTCACGCCCCCAAAACCAATCGCACATCAAAAAGGAAGCCGAATTCCCCTCAAGATACCGACTATCACTCAGGAATTAGATCAACCTAGAAAAAAACGTTCCATTCATCAGGCTACTGACATTATTTCATCTCATTCTCAGGGCAAGGGGCGAGTGATTATCAATGGGCAGGTAAAAAGAGACCTGAGTGGAGTGGCATTATCCCCTTCGACTGCCGATCCGCGCAAAACAAATATCGATAAAATGTCCAAGAAAGAAATTAGCATTAATCATACAAAAAATATCAATACAAAAAGTGCTAGGGCATGTTGACCTTTGCTGTTTATTTTTTAATAAATCATATAGGGAGCCACATGACTGAACATGCTAAGGCGACCATGCTTTTATAATTGCTTGTTAATTTGTGATACCGAGTTACGACGGCTCGGTATTTCTAAATTTACAGGAAGGCATTTTCAACTACGTGCCAATATTACTTGTCCACAGCTCCTTAATTGAGACAGCGATAATTAGATTTTTAGCCCGAAAAATATAACGCTTGTTGCCGACATCCAGTGTGTGGGCTGGCTGAATCATGCCAATGAAGTTATTTATTGAATAAGTGAAATCAAATCTCAGTAGATAAAATTAACTACTGGTAACTGATTGAATAGTTAAGGATTTTTAAGTCTATAGTCGAGGTGATTGTACTGTAAAAACACAAACAGCTAAAGAACACGCGGTAAAATCAAGACAGTATACCGTGGGGTACTTGCGCCCCCGCCCATAGCTGATTATTAGTGGTCAGTGGCAGAATGAGCTCGGGTTTACGGTAGGCAGTCACTTTACCCTCACACACCAAGCCGAGTCGTTGACTATCCGGCTGACTGATAATTTCAACCCTTCTTTATCTGCCATTGCGGCAATATCCACATACAGGCTCTTTTGTCACCCTCATATTCATATCTCGACTAACGGTAATAATCTTCATATGCTTACGAATAGTACCAACTTCAGCATGAGCAGAAGCCATATTTCCATTCGATACATATTTGCTAGGATTTTTTCTACTTTAGTTTCATTCTATCGTTAATTAACGTTGGACGATTTTTATCACCTAAAAAATAATCCGGTCTATTTCCTTGGTTAGTCTCTTTAAATATTTCCCCTGTTTCTTTATTTATTAATTCCGCTTTCACCTTCGGAATAGATGTATGTGTAGTGGCATAGTTAATTTGGCCACCTAAATAGAGCTGTTATTATACACTGCATAACTTAACAGGTGACATGTATAACAAAGCAAATTCGACGTAACTTCAGGGCGGAATTTAAACGAGAAGCGGCTCAATCAGTTCACTCGACGGCTGACTAAACTGATCGTTGAAACAACATTAAATATGGAATTAACTAAACACCTTGAGCATGAAAAAATCCCCCTCAATCAGGCTCTAATGATCCTGTGCGTAAAGTCATTTATTTAGCGATTGAATCGGCCTCTAAAAAGTAGAGTATGCCAATTCAAAACGGGAAACAGACAATGAGCCGTTTTATTATTGTATTTGGTGACCGCCTAAACAGTCACCTTTAATGAAAGGCAAATACCCCAAATTATTTATAGGGTCAAAAAGACTCAAAGAGGTATTAACCTCTTTGAGTGTTAAAAATGTATTTATTTCAGAATACGTTCAATCGCTTTTTCTAATTTCAACATACCACTATTAATTTCTTCTTCCGAAATAATTAACGATGGCGTAAAACGTAATACATTAGCGCCAGCATTAAGCATCATTAATCCTTCATTGGCACAAGCTTGTAAAATATCTTTCGAACGATCTTTTAATTCCCCTTTAAGCTCTGCACCAATTAATAGCCCCATGCCTCTAATTTCAGCAAAAATATTATATTTCTCATTCAGCTTATTCAAATGAGCAACAAATAATTCGCGACGCTTTGTCACACCAGCAAGTACCTCTTTTGTATTGATAATATCAAATGCTGCATTACCAACCGCACAGGCTAATGGGTTACCACCATAAGTGGTACCGTGAGTTCCCAACCCCATAGTTTGCGCAATTTCATGGGTTGTTAACATTGCACTGATAGGGAAACCGCCACCTAAAGCCTTAGCTGTAGTCAGAATATCCGGTGTCACGCCGTAGTGCATATAAGAGAATAACTGCCCAGTGCGCCCCATACCACTTTGTACTTCATCAAATACCAGTAATGCATTGTTATCATCACATAGCTTACGCACACCTTGCATAAACTCTTGCGTGGCAGCAGTCACACCACCTTCCCCTTGAACAGGCTCTAATACCACCGCACAGGTATTTTCATCTATCACCGCTTTCACGGCATCGAGATCATTAAATGGCACATGAATAATATCAGCAGGTTTCGGCCCAAAACCATCCGCATATTTCGCTTGGCCTCCAACTGAAACCGTAAAGAAAGTACGCCCGTGGAAAGCTTGTTTGAACGCAATAATTTTGGTTTTATATGGGCTGTGCTTGGTAATGGCATAATGGCGCGCTAACTTAAACGCAGCTTCATTAGCTTCCGCCCCTGAATTGGCGAAGAACACTCGCTCAGCAAACGTCGCATTGATCAGCTTCTGTGCCAATCTTAAGGTTGGCTCATTAGTAAAAATATTACTGACATGCCATAGTTTCTCACTTTGCTCACGAACAGCAGCAACTAATGCAGGATGACAATGGCCTAATGCCAATACCGCGATCCCACCAGCAAAATCGATATATTCTTTACCTTGCTGATCCCAAACTCGGCTACCTTCCCCACGGACAGGAATAAATTCCGCTGGAGAATAAATAGGTAAAATAACCTGATCATAAGTTTGCCGATTTACTGCTTGTGGTTCTTTCATACCCCTCACCTGCCTTATCCAATGCCTAAGTGAAAATATAATCATTAAATATGAATAAAAAATCACAAAAGAGCAATAGCAAAGCGAGTGATGGGGATGAATTTATTTTTTTATAGATACAGTGAGTAACTAATATTTTAAAAAATTATTCAGCAATTCATGGCCTTGTTCACTCAGAATACTTTCTGGGTGAAACTGAACCCCCTCAATTGGCAGAGTTTTATGACGTATTCCCATAATTTCATCTACGTCACCGTTATTCAGTGACCATGCGGAGACATCAAAAGACGCTGGTAATGTTTCTGCAGCAATAACGAGAGAATGATAACGTGTAACTGTTAGTGGCCGATTTAAACCTTTAAATACCCCTTGGTGGTTATGATGAATAGCCGATGTTTTGCCATGCATCACTTCTCTAGCCTTCACAACCGTTGCACCAAAGGCTTGACCGATCGCTTGATGACCAAGACAAATGCCTAAGATAGGGATTTTCCCTGCAAAATACTTAATTGCTTCAAGAGAGATCCCTGCCTCATCAGGCGTACAAGGGCCTGGTGAGATCACTAGGTGTGTAGGCGCTAACAACTCTATCTCTTCGATAGAAATTTCATCATTACGTTTAACGAGTACTTCCGCCCCTAATTCACAGAAGTATTGATATAGGTTATAAGTAAATGAATCGTAATTATCAATAAGTAAAAGCATAGTAGCCTATCCGACTGATTTTTATCATTATATGTTATATTCCCATACACAGTTTTTTGCGCTTAGCAATCAGAACTCTGACTAAAAAATAGCAAAAAATAGTCGGGGGCAGGTATCATAACACAGCCGAAGCAGGAAAATAGCCTATTTAAATCAAGTAATCTGATTTACTGAAGCCAGTTTCCATATAAAAATCATGGGATTATATTCACATACTGATAACAAGTTATTCTTAATTAATAAGAATAACAATGTTCCATTCTACATCTATTCATACAATTGCAAGACAACCGCTTAGGGCATGGCGTTTCATACCCTAAATCTGTTTATCGTTGAAAAACCCGCTTACCGTTTACAAAGGTTGCTTGTATTTCGCCTGCTGTATCACAGAGCGTTAAATTCGCTTGCTTGTTGGGGGCGATTGATCCCAGACGATCCGCAATACCTAATGCTTTTGCTGGATATAAACTGCCATGTAACCATGCTTGTGCGAATGATATGTCGCAAGCTTGCAGCAATGTTTTCACTCCTTGTTCGAGGGTTAAGGTACTCCCTGCGAGGCTACCACTTTCTGTTCTGACAACCCCCTTTTTCATCTGCACAGTCATTTCACCGAGAGAGTATTCACCATCAGGCATGCCAGTAGCACGCATCGCATCTGTAATCAGTAGTAACCGCTCCCCACAGCAGCGGTAAACCACTTTGATAGCGGCAGGATGTACATGATGACCATCACAGATTAATTCAACCTGACATTGGTCGTTGGTTAAGGCTGCACCGACCATGCCTGGCTCACGATGATGTAGGCCATTCATGCCGTTATAGCAATGAACAACCCCATCCGCACCTTGATTTAGCCCATCCTGAGTCAATGCATAATCCGCACTGGAGTGGCCAAGCATGACACGGATCCCTTGTGATTTTAACCAAGGTATTAGCTCAAGAGAGGTTGGATGCTCGGGTGCGAGAGCTACACATTTTAAACTTCCTTCAGCAAGTGATATCCATTGCTGTAATAGGGCTTTCTCAGGTTGGTGCAATAAGCTTTCTGGGTGAGCTCCTTTATGTTGGGCCGTAAAAAATGGCCCTTCAAGATAACTTCCTAGAATTTCGGCGCCATCTACCCCTTGCTTCTGGCTATCTTTCACTTGAACCAATGCTCGCTCAATATCTTTATGCTGGGCGGTCACTGTTGTTGCTAAAAATGCGCCAACGCCTTTCGATGCTAAGAAACGAGATATATTATTGAGCGATTCATGGGTCGCATCCATCACATCGGCACCAGCACTACCATGAATGTGGGTATCAATAAGTGCAGGCAATAATGTGAATGGCAATAGCTCTTCAGCAGACTGCGTATTCGGGATAACGTGTTGGATACACCCATTATCATTCAATACGACTAAAACATTATCAGCCCACCCAGAAGGCAATAATGCCCTACGAACATATATCTGTTTATCTGATTTCATCATCTTACATCCTATCAGTGCCCCTTGTATGCGTCAGTAAACACGACTTACATCATACCTGCACTGCCACAAATATTGATTTTACTTTCAACGACTTTACGCATTGCCTCTTTACCTGGTGTAATATATTTACGAGGGTCATTAGCGTCTGGGTGCTCAGCAAAATGCGCTTTGACAGCATCCGCAAAAGCAATTTTTAAATCTGTTGCCACATTCACTTTGCACACACCAAGTGAAATCGCTCGTTTAATCATCTCTTCAGGGATACCAGAAGCACCGTGTAGGACCAAAGGAATATCGACTTGCTGTTTAATCGCCGCTAAACGCTCAAAATCAAGGTGAGGTTCACCATGATATAAGCCATGGGCGGATCCTATCGCGACGGCCAATGAATCAATACCTGTACGCGTGATATACTCTTTCGCCGCCATAGGATCAGTATAGAAGCTATCTTTGCTATCAACGACTAAATCGTCCTCTTGCCCCCCTAATCGCCCTAACTCCGCCTCAACGCTGACATCATAATTTTGGCAATATTTCACGACTCTACTGACGGCTTCGATATTCTGTTCGAAAGCAAAGTGAGAGCCATCAATCATCACAGAACGAATACCGGCACGTACTTTACGGCAAATATCGTCATACTCCTCATGGTGATCAAGATGTAATGCAATCGGTAAGTGATTCACTCGTGCAGCTTCACGACAAATCGATACCATGTATTCCAATCCTGCATAAGTAAACGTGCTCGGTGTTCCTGCTAAAATAACGGGGGATGACATCGCTGCTGCTGTTTCGACAACAACTTGAACAGTTTCAAGGTTATGTACATTAAAAGCGGGAACTGCATAACCATTACGTTGTGCTTTTTTCAACATTTCACGGTTAGAAATTAAATACATATGCTCTCCTTAAATGCCATCATCATGAGCAACAGATTGTTTTTCACGTTGTTGCTCATGCCACAAACTGGTTAACCCTCGATGCCCACACTCCAATGCCATATCGCGGAATTCTGTTACTGACATTCCATCCCTCTCCAGCATCATTTCTGCGACCATTTGCATATTGGTTCCAGTGATAACTTGGTAGTTTTGATTTTCCAAGGCCATCAATGACGCTTGCCGAAATGGTGAGCCACCTAATAAATCTGTTAAAAAAACGACACCATCACCTTGATCACATTGCTGACTTGCCTTTCTTAATGCTTGTTGAAGCGAATCGGTACACATTCCCTCAGGAAAATCTATCGCAACACATTGTTCTTGTGGGCCAATAACCTGTTGTACTGCTTGTAACAGGCCACTCGCAAAACCTCCATGGCCTGTAATGACGACACCTAACATTTGCCATTCCTCTTATAAGAATCCAACTAATTTACCAAGCACGCCAAATACCACGGTGACACCAATTAATTTCACAGGTGAAAAACCTTTTTTCATTAGCCAGTAGACAAGTAACGTAAAGCTTAATGGCAATAAATTTGGCATCAGTTTGTCTAAAACGTCTGTCTGTAAAGCCACTTTTGCTTCACCAGCCGTCATGATTAGTGGTGTAGAAAGATGCACATAAGAGGCAACTAGGGCGCCGATAACCGTCATTCCAACAATAGAAGCGGCATGTGAGATATTTTTGGTATGTGCTTTTAGCATGGTTATCGCTTTTGTTCCCGCGCGATAACCATAATGAGCCAGTCCAAAACGCAATGCGAAATGCACGATATTGAACATAAGCAGAAAAATAATCGGCCCAAATAAACTGCCTTGTAGTGCGAGTGATGCCCCAATACCAGCACAGATGGGCAATAAGGTTAGCCAGAACAACGCATCGCCGATGCCGCCTAGCGGCCCCATTAACGCTATTTTCACTGCACGAATGGTGGAAATCTTCTCCTTGCTACGCTCCATCGCTAGCACTAAACCGGATAAAAATGTCACATCAAATGGATGCACATTGATAAATTCCATGTGCATTTTCATAGAATTAGATAAATCTTCCGGTTTTTTATGAATTTTACGTAACGCTGGGATCAAGGTATAAAGCCAACCGCCAGCTTGCATACGTTCATAGTTAAAAGAAGCTTGTAGTAATAGCGAACGCAGTGCCATAACGTTAATATCACGGTGAGTCAGTGCTGTTGCAGGTTCGCTATCAAGGTAATCATCACGCTCAACCTGACTAGTTGCCATCGCTTGAGCCATTCGTTGCTCCGCTTTTGCTGCCAGAGCTTCATCATTGTCATTAAATGCCATCATTCATCTCCTGAGCAACTTTAGGTGAGCTGCCGTTATCATTGTTGTCATTACGTGTGCGGTTGAAGAAATCAATCAGTGCGATTGCAAACGCGCCAAGTGCGACCGCAATAATGGGCATATTCAGGAAAGTCACTGAAATAAAACCAAGAATAAAATAGGCAACATACGTCTTTTTCATCATGATTTTCATCAGTAGTGAGAAACCAATCGCAGGCATCATGCCACCCGCCACAGCTAAGCCATCCAATAGCCATTGAGGTGCTTTTTGTACCATGGCACTTGCGGCATCAGCACCAAAGTAGATGGGTAAGAAAGCAACAATAAAGTAGAAAGAAAACAGAATCAGGATCCCAAAATAGTTCACCATCTCAATACCGCGCCAATTGAGCTTTTTCACCATTTCGTCGCATTTATGCATCATGGGTGAATAGAGTGTGAACAGTAATGTGATACAGCCTTGTACCGCGATAGAAAACGGTACAGCAATACCGATAGCAACTTTAGGATCCGCATGTGTCATGATGGCAAATGTCGTGCCAATAATACCGCCAATCACAACATTGGGTGGCTGAGCACCAGCAAGTGGCACCATCCCCATCCAAACCAGCTCTAACGTTCCTCCGACTAATAACCCCGTTTGCACATCACCTAAAATCAATCCAACAATAGGCCCAATAACCACAGGTCGATGGAAGTGTGTCAAACCATTAAATAAATCGACCCCCGCGATCCCAGCAATCAAAGCGATAAGTAGTGCGTCAGTCATCATACTGACCTCCTTAGCTAATTAGCTTAGAGACGGCTTCCCCCGCCTCATCAGGTACACGACGAATTTCACAAGTGATCCCTAATTTTTCTAATTCGCGGAATGCATTAATATCGCTATCATCCACAGAGACCGTTTTATGAATTTGTTTTTTACCTTCGATAAAGTGCATATTGCCAACATTGACAAATTTGATAGGAACTCCACCTTGAACTAGGGTGAGTACATCTTGAGGCGTTTTACAAACGATAAAAATCTTTTGTCGATCCGCAGCCTTATGGATCACATCAATGGTTTTTTGCAGCGTAAAATAGCGAGTTTGTACACCATCGGAAACCACCATATCCATCAAAGATTGAGCAACGGGATCAACGGCGGCTTCATCATTTGCAACAACCACTAAATTAGCACCAAGAGAATTTGTCCAAGTCACGCCAACTTGACCATGGATCAAACGATTATCGATACGAGTCATCAATATATTTGGGGTAGACATACTCACTCCTATTATTATTTTGTTGATTTGTATGGGTATAGCTGAACACCTTTAACAACACGATTCACTTCCCCCGTCGGACAAGGGTTATCCGGTGATAAACCATGATTGAGAGAAGCTTCAAATGACAAAAGCTGTAAAAAGACGAGATAAGGAAATATCAACCAAATATCATTGAGTGGGCTATCAAGCACGACGGCCTGCTCTAAAGGTAAACTACTCAATGCCACAATGTGTTTTGCCCGCTGGTCATGTTTCAGCTCATTGAGCAAATCTATATCATAGTGACGGCAATACTCTTCGGCTGATAACATCACTATTACCAATGTTTCTTTATCAATCATAAATTTAGGGCCATGGCGAACCCCTAATGTTGAATCAAAGCGCGTTGCAACTTTCCCCGATGTGAGCTCTAACATCTTCAGCGCCCCTTCTTCGGCAATCCCCGTAAAACAACTTGAGCCAAGCACAACCATTCGACTAAAACCATTTCCTGTCATGCCTTGGATCATCGGCAACCATTGTGGAATGCCGGTTTCTGCAAGTGTGGCAATCTCTTCAACATAACTACGTGCTTGAGTAAAATCTTGAACACCAAATAGTAATAATGTCGCTAATGTCATACAGCTAAAGCTTGAGGTCATGGCAAAGCTGCTGTCATGAGAACCATCGGGCATGATTAAAGAGCAAACATGCTTTTTCCCTTCCGCATAACGTGCCAAAGCGCCATCTGGATTACAGGTCAACATAAGGTGATAAACATCGTCGAGTAGCTCATCTGCCAGCTCTACGACACCAACACTTTCAGGACTGTTACCCGAGCGAGCATAAGAAACTAATAATGTCGGTTTATGTTTATCGAGGTAATGCCAAGGTGTTGGTACAATATCGGTAGATGCATACGCATGTACGTCTAATCCACAATATTCACGTAACCAAGGTGCCATGGCTTTCCCTGCAAAGGCAGACGACCCAGCACCACATAACACAATTTGTAAATCCGGCTTGGCGAGCAGTTCAGATAAAAACGGTTGCCATTGCTCCGATTTAGCCGCTAACTCCCGATATAATTCACGCCATAAGCGGGGCTGATGAGTAATTTCTTGTGCAGTAAACAGAGCGCCGTGCTGCTCTAACCATGATTGTGAATATGACAATATTTCCTTCATGCCACCGCTCCTTTTGACTGTGATTCACATGCCAACGCATATTGAAGTAATACGCTTCGAACCTTATCCATGACCCACGCTTTTGGGTCATTCTCTAAGTCACCGACTTTAACGGCTTCGGCCTGCTCTGGTAGGTATTGGCTCAGCATCGAAATCGGTACTGGGTTTTGCCGTAAGTTGTCCAATAATTTCGCCACTGCTTTTTCAACTTCAGGCTCCGCCCAGTAATAGCGAATACGGTCACTTAAGCTATATTGTCTGTCGATGTATTGCTGATGAGCACTTCCTTTGTAATAAGGGCTCCAACGCTCTGGCTGCTCATTCATAATTTGTTCGAGGGTTGCGTGTAAATGGGCAGCATCACGCTCACCATTCCATTCACGATCTAATTTATCGAGTGCAAATAACCCTTCACGTAAAGCAAACGTTAATGCAGGGCCAACTTTTAAGATCGCAAAATGGTCGCGGACTAACTGACGATACGCCTTTAGTGCTTGGTAATCGGTAGAGTGTGCTTCATAAACAAGATGGGGAACTGATTCGATAAATTGGCTAAGTGCTTTCGCTTTTTCAGGTTGATAATGTTCAACATTGTGATGATCAAATTCGACCCCTGGCTGAACAACCAAGGCAATCACTCGGGGCCACACATCGGCTAACCCATGCTCTTGCCATTTATTTTTATGGATAGACAATGTGGTTTTAGCAGCTTCGGGCGATGTAACTTGTAATCCATCCATCGATTCTTTCGCACCGCCCGGCACAGGAACTTCTGTGCCAATAACATAAACAGGGGCTTCACCACCATGATCTTGCCAGCTACGTTCAGCCACTTGGCATAGCCTTGCCGCACGGGAAGCGACAACGTCATCGCTCAAAGGAATAGGGTCATCAGCACAAGACATTGAACAATCAAGGTGAATTTTACGAAAGCCTGCCGCAACATAATCATAAATGAGTGTTTCTGATAGTTGCATCGCCTCATCAGCGCAACGATTTTGCCATGCATTAGGGCCTAAATGATCGCCGCCTAACCACACTTTTTCACGTGGGAAAGCCAATCGATCGGCAATTTTCCATACCATTTCACGAAAATCGCAAGGAAGCATACCGGTATAGCCACCGAACTGGTTAACTTGGTTAGAAGTGGCTTCAATTAATACTGAAGAGTTACGTTGTTTAGCAAAACGAATCGCACTTTCTAGAACCCAAGGGTGTGCGGAACAGACAGAGTAAACCCCAACGTCCTCGCCAGATTTATGGCGATGGATCAGCTGTAATAGCGGCTGCATAATATCTCCAAATAACTCAGATATGATTAAAAACGTTGCGTTTTTAATTAAGAATTAAAATAGATATGCCTTATTCATCAACAACAATGACTTCTACACCAAATGCCGTTAAAGCTTGGCGATAATGAAGTGGAATGCGGCTATCAGTAATAAGACGATGGATCAGTCTAGCTTCGCGTATTAAACAAAAACTCTTTCGCCCAAATTTAGTACCATCTGCTACAGCGATAATTTGATGTGCCACATCACACATCACACGGTTGAGATGCGCTTCTCCGCTATTCGGTGTGGTGATCCCAGCTTCAAGATCAAAGCCATCTACCCCAAGAAACAACGTATCAAAACGGTACTGTGATAACTGCTGTTCGGCGGCAGGACCATAAAGGGAATAAGAATTTTTGCGTACGTGTCCACCAAGAACCATAACATCTACGCTGTCGAAACCGGCCAGTTCGTATGCGATATTGAGAGCATTAGTCATCACAACTAAATCACGGTGGTGTTTTAAAAAAGGAACGATTTCTGCTGTTGTTGAGCCTGAATCAATGATGAGAGAATCCCCATCATTCACAAATTCCGCCGCTTTTTTGGCAATACGAGTTTTAATTTCTCGATCCATGCGACCTTTCACTTGTAACGGTCTATCAAAAGCAAATTTATGATTCACCATTGCGCCGCCATAAGAGCGTAAGGCACAACCCTTTTTTTCCAGATAACGTAAATCATTACGAATAGTGACGCTAGAAACATTAAACTGTTTGCTTAAAGCATCGACACGAACACTCCCTTCTTGGCACAACATATCCATGATGCATTCACGTCTTTTTACGGTATCTGTACTCATGTTTATCACTCCGAAAAACATCACCTTGCTATCACGATTGACCATGCTAACAACATATCTGAATTACAGCAGAGTGAGTCAATCGAAAATGTGATCCTTGTTAAAGTTCATTTTTAGAGCAAAAAACCTCAAAAAACCTTTCGATTCCATTCAAATCGAAAGGCACAGCTTTCAATTGATTGACTTATTTTTTCATGCAAATGCCTAGCAAAGGCCAATATTTAAGTTAGTAAATGTATTAAAAACGAAACACAAAGAAAAAATGTCAAACAAACCGTTTTCAAACCGCGCGGTGAGCAAGATCACAAAATTGAATTTATGTAAAAATAACTAGCAGGTTAATAAGAAGAAAAGAATGAAAAAAGAGAAGGGAAAAAGAAAATAAATTCTAATTAATGGGGAAATATACTCTGTGAGTACATCACTACATAAATAGCACTCACAGTGATACAGCCTTATACATGAAAAATAATATAAGTGGGTAAATACTAGCGACCTACCCACTCTATCTATTATGGCTTTTTAATGACTTCCGCAGAAATAATTGATATTGGTTCAACAGGCACATTTTGATATGGACCAACATTCTCTGTTTTTACTTTAGAGATTTTATCCACTACATCCATGCCTTTTACCACTTTACCAAAAACAGCGTAACCAAAATCACGTTGACCGTGATCTAAGAAAGCATTGTCAGCGACATTAATAAAAAACTGGCTGGTCGCACTGTCTTTATTCGCTGTACGTGCCATAGAAATGGTTCCACGTAAATTGCGCAAACCGTTATCTGCTTCATTTTTAATTGGAGCACGAGTCTGCTTTTGCTGAAGATCTTTGTTAAAACCGCCACCCTGGATCATAAAACCAGGAATAACACGGTGAAACGTTGTTCCGTTGTAATAACCTTCATTCACATATTGTAGAAAGTTCTCAGTGGTCACAGGTGCTTTTTTATTATTCAGTTCTAATTCAATATTACCTGCTGAGGTGACTAATTTAACATACGTTTCACCCGCAGCTAATGCTAGAGAAGATGCGCTGATAGCACAGACCGCCAGTAAAGGCACAAAAATTCGTTTTAACATTCAAGATCCCTTTCGCTATAGCTAAATGACTTAATTATACTCGAAATAGTTCGAGGTGCAGCTAAGCGCATAAGCAAATATGTGACTCATGTGAATAGACATAGCCAACAAAGCTGCAACTGGAAGTATGACGAGTACAATTCACCAATTCTAGAGCTAAGCTGAATATATTGCTAAAGATTTACCTTTATTTACGTCAGATAAGCGAGTAATCATCAAAAACTGTCAGATGACGCCCAATATGTACGTAAAATCGTTGTTTCAAAAGCAAACAGCTACTGCTCTATCGCAATTTTGGCTTTGTTTGTCTGCCACCAGTCGCTATAATCCCTCAGCCTCAAAAGGTCAACTCAGGGAGAACAACCTATGACAATCAAAAACCATAACTACCATATGACAAAATTTGTCATCAGTGCACCCGATATCCGTCATCTACCAAAAGATACGGGTATAGAAGTTGCCTTTGCAGGCCGCTCCAATGCAGGTAAATCCAGCGCACTAAACGCGCTTACACAACAAAAAAGCCTTGCTCGCACCAGTAAAACGCCTGGACGGACACAGTTAATTAACCTGTTCGAAGTGGAAGAAGGCATTCGTCTTGTCGACTTACCGGGTTATGGCTATGCCGAAGTGCCGGAAGAGATGAAACGCAAATGGCAAAAAGCGCTTGGTGAATACCTACAAAAAAGGGAGTGTATTAAAGGTCTTGTCGTATTGATGGATATTCGCCATCCACTAAAAGACCTTGATATGCAAATGATTGAATGGTCTATTGCGATGGAAATTCCTGTATTAGTCCTTTTGACTAAGGCAGATAAACTCGCTTCTGGCGCACGCAAAAAACAATTAATGGAAGTCCGCCAAGCACTCTCTCCATTAGGGGGAGACGTCGAAGTCGAATATTTTTCAGCATTGAAAAAAATCGGTATTGATAAATTGCGTCTCAAACTTGATAGCTGGTATAGCACGCCAATTTGATCCATTTCGATCCTTGTGCGTCACTCGGCGCACAACGGCAAGCACGATAACTTTACACAAAGTTTGGATAAAAAAATGCTCCAGTCAAAATTTTGACTGGAGCAGCTAATATTCAGCTAAATCCGATTACGTGAAGTAAAAGGTCTGAAAGATAGAACATCTTACCTCTGTACCCTACGCCTTATACTTTACTTGATTTTTTACGCGAAAAAAAGCTTTTCTGTAATTTTTTTTCAATGCTTACTACGATTCAGCGAATAAAACATCATAATAATAGCCAAAAAACGTATTTTTATTACATATTTATGAGAGCCAAGTCGCATTAATATGTAATGTAAATTTTTTATCTCATTAGGTAATAACGCGTATTTTGTTCAAATAACAGACAGGAATAAGCTTTATCGCATCTATATGGCAACATGCGATAAAGAAAATAAGAAGAGTGTTTTATCGAATCGGCGAATAGGTTGACGCCATTATTGATGACTCAGAGAATAAGCAAGCTCGCCTCTATTGTTTTATATCCGCTGATGACAATGCGCTTTCGGGAAGTAATGCTCCGCCATCAACGACAATAGTCTGTCCTGTCATATATCCCGCGGCTTGTGAGGCTAAAAATACCATAGCGGCAGCAATATCTTCTGCTTCCCCTAAACGCCCTAGTGGTACAGCACGAGCAATCCTTTGATTCAATTGCTCATCCCCTAAGTTTTCCATCGCAGGTGTTCGTATCATCCCCGGCTCAACGCCATTCACCGTTATCCCAAAAGGAGCCAACTCCAATGCGGCTGACTTAATAAAACCATTAACCCCCGCTTTAGAGGCGGCATAATGCGCAAGCCCTGGGTAAGCGACTTTAGGACCAGTGACAGATGAGGTGATTAAAATACGCCCTCTTCCCTGCCTTTTCATAATCGGTTGAGCAGCTTGAGCCAAATAAAAAGGCGCCATTAAATTAACACTCAGTGTCTGTTGTAATAAAGCCTCATCAATTTGCATAAATTCTGTTAGCGGAAAATAAGCTGCATTATGGATAACAACATCTAATTGATGATATTCGCGATCTATTTTTGCAACCAAGGCTGTTATTTGTTGCTGCTTTGCACAGTCACAACCTTCCGCCTGAACGTTAAACCCTTTTGCTACTAATGAAGCTGCGGCTGCTTGCGCCTTTTGTAACTGCAAATCAGCCATAATCACGCAAGCCCCTAATTGAGCAAAGGCTTCAACAATCGCTAAACCAATACCTTGAGCCCCACCAGTAACTAGCACGACCTGCCCTTGAAATGCAGTTGGAGAAAATAAGCGTTCCATGATTAATCCTTTGGCTCTGAGATAAGCCTGTCGCCATAAAAGATATTACGTTACATGAACGCTATATTGAGGTAAAAAAATGTACTGTGACAATCGTTCTTAGGTAGTAAATGCACATTACGTTCGACAGTAAAATAGTCTCATTTTTTACACTAACTTAATCAAGTTAGCTCATATAGCAAAACATATACATCAAATTAAAATTTTAAATGTGGTTTTTTATATTTACATTTTAATGGCTGAGCTATAATTTAATTAAAACCTCTTTCTTAAATCCCATTTAGACTAAACTGTAAAAAATTAATTAGGAATTAATAATAATGAATAAAATAATTAAATTATTTATTTTAATAAGTTCAATAATTATAGGTTATAATTGTAACGCAGAGGATTTATTGCAAGTTTATAAAATAACTAAAGATAACAACCCCACATTAAAAAAAACAGAAAGTGAACGTTATCAAGCCTATAAAAAAATAGATGAAGAGCGTAGTTCATTACTCCCTCAATTAAAATTAAAAGCTAATTCAAACTATAAAAACAATGATGGTACAGATGATAATAAAAATATTAAGAACACCGAATTATCTCTACAAATGACACAATCTATAATTGATATATCTAAGTGGAAATCACTATCTATTCAAGAAAAACATGCAGCTATTTCAGATATTAACTATCAAATAAGCCAGCAAGATCTGCTGTTAGAAACGGCTATCTCTTACTTTAATATATTAAAGTCTATTGATGCCCTCACTTACATAAAAGCCCATAAACTCGCGGTTTATCATCAGTTAGATCAAACCACACAACGCTTTAATGTAGGGCTAACGACCATCACTGACGTACAAAATGCGAGAGCTAACTATGACAGTATCATTGCTCAAGAGGTTCTAGGTTACAACGAATTGAAGAATTCAGTTGAGGTATTAAGAAAAATCAGTGGAGTACGATATACTCAATTAGCAAAACTCAATATTAATAAGTTACAACTCACCAAACCAGATAATATCACATTTCTACTTGAAAATGCGCGAATTAAAAACCTGAGCTTATTAAAAGCTCGCCTGTCACAAGAAATATCAAATGATAAAATATCCCTCGCCAAAAGCGGGCATTTACCTATAGTCACTTTAGATGCTTCTACAGCCATCAATAACACTCGGCTAGATAAGAATAGTATCGAAAGCCAGCATAAAATAAATAACCATTCAGGGAAAAACAATGCAGCCCTCTCGTTAAATTTACCAATCTATCAAGGAAATACGGTTAATTCTCAAGTTAAGCAAGCTCAGTATGGTTTTGAGGCTGCAACAGAGCAACTTGAAAGTGATAATCGAAACGTCATCCAGCAAGTTAACTCTTCATACAATAATCTATTGTCGTCAATAAGTAGTATTAATGCCTATAAGCAACTAATCATTTCAACACAAAGCTCATTAGATGCCACAGAAGCGGGTTATCAAGTAGGAACACGCACTATTGTCGATGTACTATCTGCAACTGCCGCCCTCTATCAGTCGAAAAAAAATTTATCGAATGCCCAATATGATTATTTAATCAACCAATTAAAAATGGAATATTTACAAGGTTCCTTAAACGAAAATAGCATTCAGCGTATCAATAAAATGCTAGGTAATGAAATATCAATTTATGAATCAACAATGCAATAATTAGCATTCGAATCATTTAATATTAAATAATTTATTTTAATTAAAACTTAATAAATTTCATTTTTATCACTCATCATTTTCTATGCCATTATTGATTTTAAAGTAAAAATGAGCTCAAGGAAATAAACAGTGAAAGTAAATGAAATGTATTGCATTAAAAATGGAGAAGCGTTAATCATTTCTCCTTCACCACAAAAAAGGAAAATAACCATTCCAAAATTGATGGCATCGAGTAGAGGGCAAAAAACAAAAGCCCATCACCGTCTAGATATCAATGGAAAGCAAGTTGCAATTGCTGAAGTTGATACACGTTATAATCAATATGGAGTTACTTTAATCAGTATATCATCTTGGTCTGGAATTATTGAGCCTAATACCCAAATGAAAATCATGGCTAGTGAAAGAACATCCAAATATTCATCTGTACTTAGTTATGTATTAGTATTAATAGAATAATATATAATTTCACAATAGATAATATGACTAAATAAAACTGAGTCGAATTAAGCATTATCCGACTCAGTTCAGACTCTAACTAGTGGGCTTCATCCCAGTTATCACCAATACCGACATCAACCTTCAACGGTACATCAAGTTGCATACTTTGTTCCATCAACTCACGTATTTTGGTGGTCACACTATCAAGCTCTGACTCTTTGACTTCGAAAACTAATTCATCATGCACCTGCATTAGCATGTCAGCATGCGGTTTTTCGGTCTGTAACCAAGCATCCACCGCGATCATCGCTTTCTTGATAATATCTGCTGCCGTACCTTGCATCGGTGCGTTAATAGCCTCACGCTCAGCCGCTTTACGACGCATTCCATTACTTGACTTAATGTCGGCAAGATACAAGCGACGCCCTTCTAACGTTTCAACATACCCCTGCTCAGCCGCTTGATGGCGCGTATTTTCCATATAGCGCAGCACGCCTGGATAACGTTCAAAATAGAGGTCCATATAACGCTGAGCTTCACCGCGAGGAATGCCTAACTGTCGAGCAAGACCAAATGCGCTCATACCATAAATCAAACCGAAGTTAATCGCTTTTGCACTACGACGTTGATCACTTGTCACTTCATCCAGTGGTACACCAAATACCTCTGCTGCCGTTGCACGGTGAATATCTTTGCCTTCAGCAAACGCCGTTAATAGCCCTTTATCTTGCGATAGATGCGCCATAATACGTAATTCGATTTGCGAATAGTCCGCGGCCACTACTTTGTAGCCTTTGCGTGCAATAAATGCTTGGCGGATACGGCGACCTTCTTCCGTCCTAACCGGAATATTTTGTAAATTGGGGTCTCGAGACGATAAGCGCCCTGTCGCTGTCACTGCTTGATGATACGAGGTGTGTACCCGTTGAGTTTTCGGGCTGATCATCAACGGCAACTTGTCGGTATAGGTTGATTTCAGTTTTGCGAGACTACGGTGCTCAAGCAAGAGTTTAGGTAGGGCGTGATTTAGAGCCAACTCCTCAAGCACTTCTTCGTTGGTAGACGGTGCACCACTCGGTGTTTTTTTCACTACAGGCAGTTGTAGCTTTTCAAACAGAATCGTTTGTAATTGTTTGGTTGAAGCAAGATTGAACTCTTCACCCGCAAGCTCAAATGCCTCTTTCTCCAATTCTGCCAAACGCGCAGTGATCTCTTTCGATTGGGCCGCTAGTACCGCAGCATCGATTAATACCCCTTTACGCTCCATTCTGACAAGAACAGGCACTAATGGCATTTCAATTTCACGAAAAACGTGATTCAGTTTAGGCTCAGCCTCTAATTGAGGATACAGTGCTTGATGAAGCAATAACGTCACATCGGCATCTTCTGCCGCGTAATTGGCTGCCTGCTCAAGCGCTATTTGATTGAATGTCAGCTGCTTTTTCCCCTTCCCTGCAATCTCTTCAAAAGAGACCGTTTTATGGTTAAGGTGCCGTTCAGCGAGGCTATCCATATCATGGCGCCCCATACCCGCTACGCTATTTAGCACATAGGATTCCAGCATGGTATCAAATGCAATACCTTTCAGTTCAATATCGTAGTTGAGTAAAACCTCAGCGTCATATTTTAAGTTCTGACCTATTTTGAGTATTTTATCATTTTCCAATATCGGCTTCATGGCAGCCAACACATCATTTAATGGGAGTTGGGCTGGTGCATCAAGATAATCATGACCTAATGGCAAATAGGCCGCATAGCCGGGTTCAATGGCAAATGACATCCCAACTAAACGCGCTTCTTGTGTATCCAAACTGTCCGTTTCAGTATCAAAGGCAAAGATTGAGGCTGACGTGAGTTTTTCTATCCAGCGGTCTAAATCCGCTTTTTCCAAGATAGTTTGATAGTTTTCCGCACTCAACGTCGGTGCTGCCATGACGGCTTCAATTTTCTTTTCTGTTTTACTTGCCGCTGGCGCACTACTTTTACCACTTTTACCATCCATCCACGTGCCATTCTCAACATCCGCTAACCAGCGTTTAAACTCATAACGGCTAAACAACTGGTAAAGTTTGTCTGTGTCTGGCTCGGAGATCGCAAGTTCTTCGCAGCTTTTTTCTAGCTCCACATCGGTTTTGATGGTCGCTAATTGGTATGAAAGGAAAGCAACCTCGCGATTCTCTTCCATTTTCGGGGCTAATGTTTTCGAGCCTCTAAAGCCAAGTGGGGCGATTTTATCTAAAGAGTCGTAAATCTCTTTTAAACTGCCAATGCCTTGCAGCAAAGCAAGTGCCGTTTTTTCGCCCACACCGGGAACGCCTGGAATATTATCGGAAGAGTCGCCCATCAATGCGAGGAAGTCGATGATCAGCTCTGGCGGAACCCCATATTTATCCTCAACTTCTTGAGGGCCTAAAATGGTATTGGTCATGGTATTGATCAAGGTGATATTAGGCTCAACCAATTGAGCCATATCTTTATCGCCTGTGCTGATCAAGACAGGGATCCCTTTTTGACTCGCTTGCCTCGCAAGAGTACCAATGACATCGTCCGCTTCAACACCGGAAACCACCAGCAACGGTAGTCCCATCGCTTCGACCATTTCATGCAATGGCGCTATTTGCTCACGCAAATCATCCGGCATCGGTGGGCGGTGTGATTTATAACTCTCAAACAGCTCATCACGGAATGTTTTTCCTTTGGCATCAAAGACGACAGCCACATGACTTGGCTTATATTGCATAATCAAGCTACGCAACATATTGAGCACACCATACATGGCTCCTGTCGGTTCGCCCGCACTGTTAGTCAGTGGTGGGAATGCATGAT
The DNA here is from genome assembly GCF_028477805.1 of Providencia sp. PROV268. Lineage (NCBI taxonomy): Bacteria > Pseudomonadati > Pseudomonadota > Gammaproteobacteria > Enterobacterales > Morganellaceae > Providencia > Providencia sp. PROV268. The sequence goes on along the minus strand of NZ_JAMPLW010000016.1, from coordinate 132,059 downwards.
AAGCACGGTACAGGTAAGATGAACCATCTACCAATATAAGGGGATTTTCTGCTATCTGAGCCATAATCTGTCATCATCTTTTTGTCAGGAATGAATAATAATAGGATGCCACAATGTGCGCTTAGATACACGTCGAGTTTCAACTTCATCAACAATCCTCCCCCTACTCAATTAAATAAATTAAATCGTCATTTTACTCCTTCGCTACCCTATTTTGACCGATATAACCTGTGGATAACTCTGTGAGCAAAATAATGTTATGCCTTAGATTCAATGACTAAGAAAAGATCAAGGGGTTAAACAAGAAAATAAAATCAATGAGTTAGACGAAAATCGCTTGATCTAGCTCAAAAAAAGGATTTTAAACGTATTGTGGATATTGATTACGGAACGTGAATAATTATGAATGTGGCGGCGAGTCACGCCGCCACAAGGAGAGATTATTTTTTGTCGAGCAGATAGTTCACAACTTTAGAAAACTCTTGCCCATAATCTTCGGCTTTATCGACCGCAATGCCATCATTACGGATTTGGTATTTACCATCAACAAACATCGCTGGCACACCACGTAGTTTTAGATCTTGCGCTGCGTTTTGTTGTTTAGCGACTAAAGATTTTACAACGAAGCTGTTTAGTGCAGCATCATACTCTTCACCACTCACACCTGCTTTAATAAAGGCGTTACGGATATCGTCTACCGTACGAATAGATTGTGTTTTTTGGATACCTTCAAACAGAATTGGCGTCACTTTATCTTCAACTTTTAGAACGATTGCCACTGCCCAAGATTGAGTGAGGTTTTTCCCTAATGGGCCTAAGAAATCAACGTGGTAACGTTCCATTTTGACGCCTTCAGGTAAGTTTTTCTCTACCGTTTGTGGCACTTTATACACATTTTCAAACTGATAGCAGTGAGGGCAATAGAAAGAGAAGAACTCTAAAACTTGTGGTAAGTTTTGTACTGGTTGTTTTAAAGCAACGTACTCTTTCCCTTCTGAATAGTTTGCGGCCGCTGCCCCAAATGACATGGCAATACCAATTAAAGCCAACATGATTTTTTTCATATACTACGTTCTCCAAAAAATACCACTTATTTATTAAAATTGAGGGTTTAACTGCAAAGGGGCTTCCTGCAATCGTTCAATTTGCTGAGCAAATTCGACGGATTGTTTTTGCCAAAAATCATCATCCTGCAACCATGAAAATGCTCTTGGAAAAGCGGGATCTTGCCAGCGGCGAATAATCCATCCTAAGTAATGAACCATTCTCATGGCTCTCAGTGGCTCGATTAATTTGAGCTCTTTTACATCAAAGTCACAAAACTCATTATAGGCTTCTAACAGCGTATCTAGTTGGATTAATTGATCCTGACGCGAGCCATTTAATAGCATCCACAAATCTTGTACCGCTGGGCCATTACGCGCATCATCAAAGTCCACCAGCCAAGCCTCATCACGCCACAAAATATTACCGGGATGGCAATCCCCCTGTAAACGTATTGGTGATGAGATAGTTGGCCAATACTGCTTCACTTGCGTAATCAATCTATCGAGTGATTCAACAATGGAGGCCTGCCACCTTGGAGCGATCAATTCACTTTGTACGATAATTTGGCGAGGTTGCTCAAGATACTCAGCAACACCCAGTGTTGGGCGAAAAACAAACGTTTCTTTCTTACCAATTTGGTGAATACGGCCTAATAAGCGCCCGACGTCTTCAAGCTGAAATAAATTATCGGTTTCATACTGGCGACCACCAATACTTGGAAAAACAGCAAAGATGAAACCACCAAATTCCAGCACGGTTTGCCCTGCAAACTCCAGTGGCGCAGCCACAGATAAACCCGCGTCTTGCAATTCTAATGTGAAATCATGCTCTTCTTGAATTTGTGACCGGCTCCAACGCTCGGGGCGATAGAATTTCACGACAAAGCGTTTTCGGTTTTCATCCTGAAACTGATAAACCCGATTCTCATAGCTATTTAGCTCTGTTAATCCTGATTCAGGGTAAATGCCCGCTTCCATCAACGCATCAAGGATCAAATCAGGGGAAATCCCACTAAAGTGAAAATGAGAGTGTTCGATATTATTCATCTCTGATTAATCTTTTATGATGCCGCGAGCACGCAATAACGCGGTTTTAAAGTCTTCTTCATAATCTTTTTTCAAGCCCGGTATCGCTTCATCACTGCTTTTTCCACGCATTTTCAGGTGATATATCAACACATCATCTGTTAGCTCAGACAATGGTCCTTTAAAACCTGCCTCATCGGCCAGCTTTTGTAGTAATTCCACTAAGTTTAAGTCTGAGTTGTCTTTCCATACAGGATGCAGCAGCTCAATAACTTCATTTAAGCGATGGCATTTCATGTTTATTCCTTCATCACGAATATTCGGGCTAAATTAATTGCTATCATACAAGAGAAAAAGCGAATTGATGTCAATCTAAGTAAAGTTTAACTTTAATTCGCATGAACATTCGTTGATTTTATAGGAAAATAGAATAAATTTTGGCAAATACTATAACGAAATTTATTTTCGAACATGTTGAAACCTTTTATTGAAGATAGTCAGGAAAATTGAATATGTTAGATACGCAGTCGATTACGGGTGTCATACTCGCAGGCGGTTTAGGTCGGCGTATGAGGGGCGAAGATAAAGGCTTGGTACCTTTACTCGGTAAGCCACTGTATCAACATATTATTGAACGCCTAATCCCACAGGTAGGCACGCTGATTATCAATGCTAATCGCAACCAAGAGCGCTACCAACAAAGTGGATTTACCGTCATCTCTGACCTCAATCATGATTTTGCAGGGCCACTAGCAGGCATGCAAGCAGGGTTACATCATGCAACCACAGAGTGGGTACTGTTTGTGCCTTGTGATGTACCTGCTTTTCCACTCACGCTTGCAGCAACCATGTTTCAACACAAAGGTGATAGCTTGGCTTGTTATGCCAATGATACTGAACGTGACCACCCAACTTTTGCCTTACTCCATCGTTCATTAGCACCCTCATTGGATGAGTACCTTGCAAAAGGAGAGCGCAAATTAATGTTTTTTATGCGGGAAATAGCAGCGAAATGTGTGATTTTCCCTCCACAATTAGGCTCTTTTGCTAATTTAAATACCCCTGAAGATAGCCTCAACTGGGAGCAACAACAAAAATAATCATGAAACAAAAATCTCTACCTCTACTCGGCATCACCGCCTATAGTGGCACCGGCAAAACCACACTATTAAAAAAAGTGATCCCATTATTACGGCAACGCAATGTTCGCGTCGGTTTAGTCAAACATACACATCACGATATGGATGTCGATAAACCCGGCAAGGACAGTTATGAATTACGTAAAGCGGGCGCTGATCAAACACTTGTCGCCAGCCAAAAGCGCTGGGCGCTGATGACCGAAACCCCAGCTCAGGATGACGAATTAGACCTGCATTATTTGGCGAGCCGTTTTGATCCTAGCTCCCTCGATCTGATTTTAGTCGAAGGGTTTAAGCATGAGACGATCGATAAGATCGCGCTGTTTAGATCGGAAGTGGGTAAACCATTAGATGGCTTAATTGACCAACATGTGATCGCCGTCGCCAGCAATCAAATTATTGATACCACCTTGCCACAATTAGATATCAATAACCCAGAACAAATCGCTGATTATATTGTGTCTTGGTGGCAAAAAAGCCAATAGCCCCCTGCCGCTGGATTTTGGGTGCATTAAAAGCAGGGAATCAATATGTTAAAAATGGAAACAGTGCGACTCAATAGTATAGCGGGAGCTATTAAGCATGACACAACGGGATTTAGCCAATAAGTAAAGGCACGGTGAATACGATCCATAAAATAGTATCAGCATAGCCCCTACGCTCAGGTATTTCACTGGCAATGATTTAAATGGATTCGTCGGAGTTTAGTTATTTGGAGTGAAATGTCTGAGGCTGAACGGATAACGTTCAGCCTTTTTAACGTGTTGTGACGGTGACTCTTAGCGCATTGTCACAAATTCTTCTGCCGCTGTTGGGTGGATAGCCACAGTATTATCGAAATCTTTCTTCGTTGCCCCCATCTTCAGTGCAACGGCAAAGCCTTGTAAGATTTCATCCATACCAAAGCCAATACCATGAATACCAACAATTTTCTCATCCGTTCCCACACACACCAATTTCATACGGCATGGCTGACGATGAGAAGTGACCGCGGTATACATCGCTGTAAATGAAGATTTATAACATTTAACCTGATCCGCCCCGTATTTTTCGATTGCTTCAGGCTCCGTCAAACCAACGGTACCAATAGGTGGATGGCTAAACACAACGGTTGGAATATTACTGTAATCTAAGTGTTCATCTGGCTTATTATTAAATAAACGTTCAGATAGACGACGCCCCGCAGCAACCGCAACTGGTGTTAACTCAACAGCCCCCGTGTTATCACCTACCGCATACACACCCGCGACATTGGTGTTTTGGTATTTATCGACTTTGATATAACCTTTTTCATTCAGCTCAACACCCGCTGCTTCAATATTCAGGTTATCAGTCATTGGTTCACGGCCAATCGCCCAAATCAATGCATCGACAGTTTGTTCTTTGCCATTTTCCAATTTCAGCGTCAAAGAACCATCGGCATTTTTGACGACCTCTTTTGGTACAGATTCTGTATGCAGAGTTGGACCTTCGGTATTCATCACCTCAACCAAAGTTTCAACAATCAGAGGGTCAAACGAACGTAGCGGAGCATGTTTACGGACAAATAGATGAGCCTCACTGCCTAGGCCATTTAAGACACCCGCCAATTCAACCGCAATATAACCAGCACCAACAACCGCAACACGTTTTGGTAAATATTCAAGCTCAAAGAAGCCGTCCGATGTCATGCCATATTCTGCACCAGGAATGGCAGGGATCACTGGGCGACCACCTGTTGCAATTAAAATATGATCAGCGGTATAAATTTCACCATCGACTTCAACAGTATGTGCATCGACAAAACGAGCAAACCCCTTGATCACATCGACCTTGTTATTACCTAATACACGGTCATAAGATTGATGGATACGATCAATATAAGCAGTACGACTTGCAATTAAGGTTTTCCAATCAAAACGGTTAATTGTGGTATCAAAACCATAGTCAGGGCCATAAGCACGGATCGCCTCAGAGATTTGTGCGGCATGCCACATCACTTTCTTCGGTACACATCCCACGTTCACACAGGTTCCACCTAACGCTTTCGCTTCAATTAGGGCACACTTTTGTCCATACATTGCCGCTCGGTTCATAGAAGCAATACCGCCACTTCCGCCACCAATCGCAATATAGTCGTAATGTTTGCTCATAACTTGGTTATTCCCATTTTTGATTAATTAAAAAGCTAATACTTACTATTATGCTATTTATCAATTTGATCACAATAGCAATAAAAGATAGGTATCTCCTCTTAATGAAATAGAGGCTGCCTATTCAGGCACAATCCACTCGACTAAGGTATGCCCTGTTCCTTCTGGAACGAGGGTTTTGTGTAACCAAGGGAGCACTTTTTGCATCTGCTGCTCTAATTTCCATGGTGGATTGATCACAATCATACCTGATGCCGTCATGCCTCGTTGATCGCTATCAGGACGTACAGCTAATTCAATTTGTAATATTTTACGGATCCCAGTCGCTTCCAATTGACTGATCATGCGCTTAATTTGTTGTCTCAATACAACAGGATACCAGATCGCATACGTTCCCGTCGCAAAGCGTTTATAGCCTTCGACGATCCCCTTTACGACAGCTTCATAATCAGATTTCAGCTCATAAGGCGGATCAATCAACATAAAACCGCGACGGCTTGGTGGCGGTAATTTCGCTTTCAGTTGTTGATAACCATCGTCTTTGGACACCTGAGCACGGTTATCGCGAGAAAATTCTGCACGCAATAGCGGGTAATCAGTAGGATGCAACTCAGTGAGCACCAATTTGTCTTGCTCACGCAATAAGTGCTTCGCTAATAGCGGCGAACCAGGGTAATAACGTAACCGCCCATTTTCATTCATGCGACGGACAATATTCATATAAGGAAGCAATTCCTCTGGTAAGTCCGGCTGTTCCCAAATGCGCGCAATCCCTTGTAGATATTCACCTGTTTTTTCTGCATGCTCACTGGTTAACTGATAGCGACCAGCCCCCGAGTGCGTATCCACATACAGGAAAGGTTTTTCTTTCTCTTTAAGAGATTCAATAATAAGGCTTTGAACAGTGTGTTTTAACACATCTGCATGGTTGCCTGCATGAAAACTATGGCGGTAACTTAACATGACACTTTTCTTTCCTGAGGAAATTCAACACTAGCCAAATATGACTATTATCAAATAGATTCTTTAAAGACAGCCTGTAAAATAAAACATAGACCGAATGATTTGTTCTGATTCTGAACCATTATAGCCAAATTTCGTTAAAATTAGCACTATTCCTAATTTGACAAAACGGCATGACTTCAACATGATAAAAAGCTATCCTAAACAAAATTAAAATATAATTAAGGACAAAAAAATGCATAAATCACTCATGACAACGATAACAGCGGTTTTACTTTTAGCAGGGACTTCGGCAACGGCAGGAAATAAACAAAATGGCTGTGAAATTAAAAAGCAGAAAATTGAAACTCAAATAAAATACGCCAAAAAACACGGTAACACTTACCGTGTTGCAGGTTTGCAAAGGGCTCTTGATAACGTTAATACCTATTGCACGCCGACATCGCTTTACCGTGACAGCCAAAAAAATGTGGCTGAAAAACGAGAAAAAGTACAAGAAAGAGAAGCTGAATTATTGGAAGCAAAACAAAAAGGAAATAGCGATAAAATCGCAAAGCGCGAACGTAAGCTAAAAGAGGCTCAAGAAGAGCTAAAAGAAGCACAAGCGGAGTTAGAGCTCTATAAAACAGGCCTATAAATTCTTCGTAACCTTCTATTTTTCCGACCAAATTCAGTCCTCATTTGCAATGAAATAACCGACCTTAAAGCCTATTTTGTAGATAAAAATGGGCTTTAAGGTGAAGAATTTTGCAAATTTACGCTATAGTATGGTGAAAATTAAGTAAAATTAGATACGGAGTCAAAGGGGAACGAATGTCGAATATGCATGAAGAAGAGCAAAAAGACGCCAGTAAATTAAAATCAAAGCTCAATAAAAGCATCGATAACAGTAAAAAAGCACTGACATTTTCTATGCGAGTAGTGAATTTTATTTGTGCAATTCCTTTTATTGCACACCTTATTCGTACTGCTCAACGATTCACTGATCGTATGGGGAACCAGTTCGGTGCTGCGATTACCTATTTTTCGTTTCTTTCTTTAATCCCTGTATTAATGTTTACCTTTGCAGCAGCGGGTTTTGTATTAGCCAGTAACCCAGAATTACTTGAACGGCTAGTTCGCGGTATTTCTGCCAGCATCAGTGACCCGACATTAGCCAATACATTAGAAAGAACCATTGATACCGCAATCCGCCAGCGGACTACCGTTGGTTTAACCGGTTTGGCATTAGCCGTTTACTCGGGCGTAAACTGGGTTAACAACTTACGATTAGCCATTTTGGCGCAATCACGCCCTGTTTGGGAGCGCAATGAAGATGAACATGAAAAAATTTATTTCCTCTATTTGCGCGATTTTCTATCCTTAATTGGCCTACTTATCGCCTTGATCGTAACAATTACGCTCACCTCTGTCGCAGGCTCCGCTCAAGCAACCATTGTTAGAACGCTTGGCCTAGATAATATCGAATGGTTAAAACCGGCTTGGACTCTGATTGGTCTGACGATTTCAATTATCGCTAACTTCTTGCTGTTCTTATGGATTTTCTGGATTTTACCGCGTATGCAGCACCGCCGCTCTTCCTTATTGAAAGGCACTCTACTCGCGGCTATTGGCTTTGAAGTGATTAAATCAATCATGACTTGGATTTTACCAAACTTAGCCTCATCCCCTTCTGGCGCGGCTTTCGGTTCGGTGCTGGGCTTAATGGCCTTCTTCTACTTCTTTGCTAGATTGACTCTATTTTGTGCTGCGTGGATCGCAACGGATGAGCCAAAGAACGCAAAAGAGAACGAAATTCTCACTTCTTAACGCATTGACAGGGTGGCAAAAGATCCATCATTTGCCCCCCTTCAAAATTTCTCACATGTTACAACTTTACACATTATTTCGTCATTTCTGATACAAGCGTCTCTACCAATACGCTCGCTGGCATCTCTCGCGCTTTCAACGCATTTTGGCCTGCCCAATGTGCGGCAAAATCATCACTCCCCATTTTACTTGCCACTGCATGCAACTGTTTTCCAAGATCATACGCTATCGGGTAATCCGGTATAGCAGGACAATCATCCGCTTGTGTCATACGAATAAATTGGTTCACAATCCCTCTTGCGGGTCGGCCAGAGATAGCCGCTGTTAATGCCGTGTCCGCTGCATTTTGGCTTTTCAGCTTATGACGGTAACCTTCATTTGCTGCTGATTCAGGGCACAAAATAAACGCTGTACCAAGTTGAGCCGCCACGGCTCCTTGCTCTAAAGCTGTTTTAATTTCTTGCCCATCCATCAAGCCGCCCGCAGCAATAATCGGTAATTGGCTATTTTTCACTAGTAATTCAACCAAGTGGAATGTTGTTATCGCTTCATCTTCGGCATTAACATCAAACATTCCTCGGTGCCCACCCGCTTCAATGCCTTGAGCGATAATAGCATCAATACCTGCCTGCTCGATCAACTGAGCCTCTCGTAAGCAAGTTGCCGTCGCCATTGTATAGATCCCTTGGGCTTTTAACTGATCAATCACCTGTTTATCCGGAATATTAAAATGGAAACTGACAACTGCTGGCCTCATTTCTAGCAGTAGTGCCAACATGTGAGGATCATCTAAGAATGATGTGTAAACTTGGTTTAATTGCTGAGGTGGCAATACGTTAAACTGAGCTAATTGTTGGGCAAAGTAATGAATCCATGCTTGTTCAATCTCACGATTACGTACGGGGGTAGAATGGCAGAACACATTCACATTAAAAGGTTTGTCTGTTAAAGCATTAGTTTTCTCAATCAATGCTTTAGCTTGAGGTACAGAGCTAGCCCCAAGCCCTAATGAGCCTAGCCCCCCTGCCTCAGAAACTGCCGCAGCCAACTCAGGTGTTGAAACGCCCGCCATAGGGGCTTGAATGATTGGGTAACGTAAGCCCAAACGTTGGAGAAATACTTCAGAATGCTCCATTATCTTTCCTTTATCATCAAGTAGGGTTACACTTATTATTCTGTTATTAAGAATAAATATAGCATCATATTCACGAAAAAAGAAAATGAACTCTGAATCCCTAAAAATATTTTGCATGGTCGCAGAAGAACTCAGTATCACACGCGCAGCAATGCGCCTCGGTAGGGTTCCCTCAAATATTACAACGCGTATTCAACAGCTTGAGTCCGATCTGGGAGAGCCGCTGTTTATTCGTCAAGGTAAGCAGATGCAATTGTCAGAAGCCGGCACACGCTTCCTACAATACGCCTATCGTTTACTGGCGTTAGAGCAAGAAGCCCGCCATGTCACGAGTTTAGGCAGAGAAGGAGGACAACTAAGAATAGGTAGCATGGAGAGCACGGCGGCCTGCCGGTTACCTCAACCTTTGGCAGCCTACCACCAACAGCACCCAACAACCCAATTGTCATTATTAACCGGAACCTCACAAGCCCTAATCGAACAAGTACGTCGTGAACAGTTAGATTGTGCTTTTGTGGCACTTCCCCAAGATTTGTATGATATTAACCAACTCTGTGATATGGGCATTCAGTCACAAGTCGTTTGGCAGGAGCAGCTAGTCTTATTGCTTCCCGAGCAAGATAAATTAGCAAAGACCGCCTCAGATATTCAAACACGCTCACTTGCTACCTTCGCCCAAGGATGCAGCTACCGCTATATTGCTGAGCAGTGGCTAAATATTCCAAATCAACGAGATTGGCATATTCAGCAACTTAGCTCCTATCATGCGATGGTCGCATGCGTCAGTGCAGGAAGCAGTATCGCGCTACTACCGGCTCAATTATTTCATTCTATGGGGGATGCTTCCTCATTGTTAGCCTCGCTCCCCGTCACAACATGTGATACCTATTTGATTTATCGTACTGGATACCAAGTGCCTGCTTTTACGGCTTTTAAGACATTAATTTTATCGCGTGAGGTTAATTAAAAATTCACCGCCTTTCTGGACACATGGCAAGCTGATTATTCAAGTATGTTATAAGTGAATATGAGCACTCACTCTATCTCTAAAGACCAAATGAGTTGGGAGAAAAATGATAACTACACAATATATTCAGCAGTTAGAAGACTTACCTTGCGGCGTTGTGCTTTACTATCACAACCAAAAAAAGGCGAGTATCAGTACATTTTGTGCTAGAGGAAGCGATCTGGCAGGTCGGCCATTGACAGTTGATACCCCATTACGCATTGCCAGTAACACAAAAACGTTTACCGCAGCAGCCATACTTAGGTTAGTTGAAATGGGGAAATTATCGTTAGATGATGCCATTTCACAACATATCACACCTGAATTTAACCAATTATTGTGTGACAGCTATGCCACCGATCATATCACTATTCGTCATCTACTCAGCCATAGTAGCGGGCTTTTTGATCATGCAGATGATCACTACCTCAAGCGCGTACTTGCGAAACCGACACACCAGTGGACTCGGTTAGAGCAAATACAGCTCTATGTGCGTAAAAAATTCCCTATTGTCGCACCTTCAGACACATTTATTTATTCAGATACAGGTTACATACTGTTAGGCGATATCATTGAACGTGTTACGGGCCAATCGTTAGGCCACGCCGTTAGGGAGTTATTAAAATTCAATAAAATTGGATTAGATACCGCTTATTGGGAGTATTTAGAGCAACCTACGACAGATGCACCTCGTGCACGCCAATACCTAAAAGAGATAGAAGGTACACATATTCATGCTTCGATGGATGTGTATGGCGGGGGTGGTTTAATTACCTCATCTCAACAAATGGCTCGATTCCTTGAAGCCTTATTTAATGGCGAAATCTTTGAGAAACCAGAAACTCTACAGACAATGCTGAGTGTAGGTCACCATGTGGGCGCCCAAGAGTACCGATTAGGGTTGATGGCAAGTGTTGTAAATGGCATGACGCTATATTCACACCTTGGTTTTTGGGGATCTGCCGCCTATTACTCACCGGAAACCCAGACAAGTGCAGCCGGCTTTGTCGATGACAGGGATTCCCGAGAAACCTTAATTCGGGTGATTGAAGGGTTACTGACGCAACGTTAAAAAACAACAGGATGAAAAGTAAATAGCCCCTAAGTTGGGGCTATTTAATGACAGATTATTTCGCTGCTTTTGCAGGCTCCGCTTCAATTGCCGGTGTAGGCTCAACCTGTGGCCACAGCACCTTAGTAAATTTCTGGCGGATTTGCTCAGCATCCATCAACTGCTTCTCTTTCGGTTGAACCAACACAAAGGCAGCTTCTTGAGACAATAAACGACGCACTTCCATATTCACTTGATCCAGCGTTTGCCCCGCTAAGAAAGATTGCCTTAGTCGTTGATACTGCTCAGGAGCGATATCAACCACCCCATTTTGTTGAGAGATCAAGCGTTGGCCTGCTAACACATCCGTACTGGTACGAGCATAGGCCGCAAACAATTGTGATAATTGCACCTGTTTTTCATTGAGCATTTCATCAAACAATTCAGGTGAAATCCCATTTTGAACAGCGGTTGATAGCTCATTGAGAACAACATCTGTCACTGCTGCCATTTTTTCTGGCGCTGCTGCAACCGTTAACGTACAGCTAGCCTTCTGATATTGCACTCGGCAATCTAAGTTCGAATTCACTTCATCTTGGTTAAACTTTTGGCTAAAGGTTTTTTGTAATGAACGATAAAGTGCTTCACGGGCTAAATCACTTCCCCAATAGCGCATCAGTACGGCAGAGTCATTAATCGGTTGCCAATCGATATCCCAAATTAGGGATAAGCTATCTTTTGTTTGCTTATCTTGCAGAATGTCGATGGATTGAGGTTTCACCTGCGATAAAACAGCTACCGCAACAGGCTCTGAACGTTTACCTTCTAGTGAAGAGAACGTTTGAGTGATGTAATCAGATAACATGCGTGAATCAACATGACCTGCAACATACAGCGTCATAACATCTGGCGTATACCATTTTTGGTAAAACGAATTCACACTCTCTAAATCTACATTGTCCTTAACCTTTTGCCCTGGGTCATAGCCCATCATTGCAGAGCCTTTCAGACGTGCGCGCCATACAGGATCCGTCGCATCAATAGGCAATGTAGCAACAGGAGCATTTGTCACACTCAGACCATTGTGCAGTGTGGTTTCAGTATAAGTTGCCCCAGCCGCGGAGGTTGCTAACCAGTTGAGTGCTTGTTTGAGAAGCTCTGGCTTATTGTGTGGTAAGCTCAAGCTATAAATTGTGTAGTCATATGAGACGACCGCTGGCGGAATGGGAACATCAGGATCGGTTGCCTGACGCCAAAAATTTTGCAACGTTGCGGTTGGAAATGCTTCTGTTTGATGTAACAGCGCCATTTTAGGGATTAAGTAGCTGTAACCTTTTTCATTTGCTTTTTCTGACAAAGACCCTGTTTTAATGGCCAATCTCAGTTGAATTCGGTCATTAGGACGCTGTGGAGTCTGCAATAGCTGCCAGCTAAAGCCATTTTCAAGCTTTCCTTGCTGCCATGCTGGATCAGGCTGCAATGGCTCAGCACTCGCAAGGCCAGCGACTGACAGTAGCACCACACTAAAGATATACCGAATTTTCAAACCCTGCATGTAAACCCCTATGTATTTTCTATCCTTGTATTTAACCGCAAAAATATGACTGATAAATTAACGAAAAACGCTAATTATAGGGTTAAACGATATGGTTTGGTCTCATACACTGTAAGTGACACCAATTATTAACGATATTAGACCACAAAGCTCGCCACATGTTCATGACTTAGTCTGAATTTTGCTGTTTTCTTTGGCGGTTATAATTCTTCGCCAATAAGCCTATCTCGTCATCCTTATGATAACCTGATACTTTGATGTCTTGATCGCCGCCATCTTGTAATTCTAGCGCAATTTTACGTAATGGCCTGACAATCATTCGACTTACACACCATGTCATCGCAATCGCAATGATCAAAACTAACAACAAATATGTCGTTATCATTAATGCCAACGTGTTGAAGGCGAATCGATAAACACGATTTGAATCAACTTGCAGCGTTAAATACCCTTGGGGTTTCGCCGTCAAGACGGTATTCCCATAGGCATACAAAGGTACTGTCATCTCTACTGGAATACCGGCAAATTTCACCGCCCAACTAGGAATTGGACGGGGTGTCGCAAAGTCTAAATGGATAACAGTCGCCCCATCGACTGTCACAATCGCTTTGCCCATAATACCCGATGTTTTCAAGCTCACGAGTAGCCGTTTAACTTCGTTCAGATCTGAACTTAATAATGATTCAGTCAATGGTTTTTGAATTTGTACAACCGCATTACTAAGCTGATTGAGATAGTCACCTTTTCTTTGCTCAAGTAAGTAACTAAATTGAATTGCCAAAAAAAGGGCGAGTGAGCTTAACGTGATCACAAAAAATACGATCATGCTTTTTAACGTTAGAGAACGTTGCACCCTGTTCTTCATGTTTCCGAAACCTTCTTTATCAAGCTTCTTTTGAATTGAATATTTTTCGCTTTAAAAAGCGGCCCTTTATCAACAAAGTCAGATAAACACCGACTAACATCCCCCCATTAACCCAACATATCACAATATTTTTTACCAATATTGCGAAACTGCAACTGGGCGCGAATCATTATTCAAGCCAAATAATCAATAAGTTTGGGTAGCGCGCCCAAAAAGGTAGGTTTTATGGGGCATTGGATGTCACTGAGTTATTCTCAGTATACTTGATTTTATCAATAAAGGAGCAGTTAAAAGTGAAAGTTTATGTAATTAAGACAAAGGGGGGATTTACGGAAACAACAACAACGTATCACACTGGATAACGGCAGAAAAGCAATATTTCTGCCGTCTTAGTGGGGATTAACTGGCTACAACGCTATTTTTTTCATCTTCATCGACGGCAAAACAGGCAACCAATTGCCCTCCGTACTCTTTAAGAGCCGGTTGGAATTGCGTGCATTGCCCGAATGCTCGGCGGCAACGAGCTGCAAAAGCGCACCCCGGTGGTGGATTCAGCGGGCTTGGTAACTCTCCCGTCAACTTGATCCTTTCACGCCGTGAATCAGGGTTTAACCTTGGTGTTGCTGATAGCAGTGCTTGAGTATAAGGGTGCAAAGGATTATTAAAGATCTGTTCTTTAGTTCCTTTTTCTACGCAACGCCCCAAATACATCACCATCACTTCATCAGCTATATGTTCAACCACGGATAGATCATGCGAAATGAACACATAAGATAGCCCTAGCTCTTGCTGCAAATCCATCATTAGGTTAAGCACTTGAGCGCGTACGGAAACGTCCAGTGCTGAAACTGGTTCATCAGCAACAACAACATCAGGATCTAACATTAACCCTCGTGCGATTGCGATGCGCTGGCGTTGCCCGCCCGAAAACATATGAGGATAGCGCTCATAATGCTCCGTTTTTAACCCAACCTTAGCCATCATCGATAACACCTTTTCTCTACGCTGCTCTTTAGATAACGAGGTGTTAATCAATAAAGGCTCCTCAAGTATTTGCCCGACTTTTTTACGAGGATTTAAAGAGCCATATGGGTTTTGAAAGACAATTTGAATTTTTTGGCGACGTAGCTTTTCAGCCGCCTTGTCTTTAACCAGTAGGTTTTGGTCTTGATAGTAAAGCTCCCCCTCTGTGGGTTGTTCAATCATGGTCAGTAAACGACCTAGTGTCGATTTACCACACCCAGATTCTCCAACAACGGCGAGTGTTTTTCCTTTTTCTAGCTCAAATGAAACGCCATCGAGAGCTTTGACTAACCTTTCTGCCGAAAATATACCGCTTTTCGCTGAATAATATTTCTTTAAATTAATAGCCTGTAGTAAAGGCTTATGTTGATTTTCACTCATAGTGTCGGCCTCCCCATATCATCCAGCGGCATGTGGCATTTCACCTGCCTATCTCCAACAGAGCGCAATTCAGGCTCCTCAATACGACAACGCTCTGTCGCATAGGGGCAGCGAGGGTTCAACAGACAACCTTGTGGTCGGTCATATTTCCCCGGCACAACGCCCGGTAATGACGCTAACCGAGATTTATTAGTGGCAAACTCGGGCAAGGCACGTAACAGCGCTTGAGTATAGGGATGACGAGGATGTTTAAAGATATCAGAGGCCTTCGCTGATTCCACGACTTGGCCCGCATACATCACAATAATGTGATGTGCCGCTTCAGCAACCAAGGCAAGATCATGGGTGATCAAGACCAAGGCCATATTCTCTTGTTGTTGTAATTCAAGCAATAACTCAATAATTTGTGCTTGGATCGTCACATCAAGTGCGGTCGTCGGTTCGTCTGCAATCAATAACTTAGGCCGACATGCGATCGCCATCGCAATCATGACCCGCTGACTCATCCCACCTGATAGCTGGTGTGGATAAACATCAAGCCGCGATTTCGGGTCAGGGATCCCGACCATCGTCAGTAAATCAATTGCACGTTGTTTACGCGTACTTTTACTACCGCCTTGGTGCACTTTCAGCGCTTCCATTATCTGATAACCCACTGTAAAACAGGGGTTCAGACTGGTCATAGGGTCCTGAAATATCATCGCTACATCGGCACCAACAATTTGCCGACGCTCTTTTTCGGGAATAGACAATAAGTCACGCCCGTCAAATTGCAACGAATTAGCCATCACTTTCCCAGGATAGTCTATCAGCCCCATTATCGCTAAAGAGCTTACCGATTTCCCCGAGCCAGACTCACCCACTATGCCAACAACCTGACCTTTTTCAACGCTATAGCTGATGCGGTCAACGGCACGGAACGGGGTACTTTCATCACCAAAGTGTACCGAGAGTTGTTCTACATTTAACAATGCCATTAGATTACCTCATCACTGCTTGAGTTTTGGATCAAATGCATCACGCAAACCATCACCCATCAGGTTAAACGCTAATACAGTTAACAAGATTGCCAGACCAGGGAAGGTGACGACCCACCACGCACTTTGAGCGAATTGCAGCACGTCAGACAACATTGTGCCCCATTCAGGTGTTGGTGGCTGTGCTCCCATACCAAGAAAACCCAAAGCAGCCATATCTAAGATGGCATTAGAAAAGCCAAGTGATGCTTGAACAATCAACGGTGCCAAGCAGTTCGGTAAAATATTAACAAACATCTGACGCGTAGCACCGGCGCCTGCCACACGTGAAGCGGTGACATAATCGCGATTCACTTCTACCAACACCGCGGCGCGAGTAAGCCGGATATAGTGAGGCAATGCAACGAAGGTCAGTGCAAGTGAGGCATTAACGATTGAAGGGCCAAAGATTGCCACCAATACTAAAGCCAGCAATAAACTCGGTAGGGCTAACATGATGTCAACGATACGCATAATCACAGCATCGACCACACCACCAAAATAGCCTGCAATAACGCCGACCGTCACCCCCATAATCAATGAGAGCACCACCACAAGGCAGCCGACTAACAGAGATAAGCGTGCACCATACATTAAGCGAGATAACAGATCTCGACCAACGTCATCCGTACCTAAGATAAATTGCCAACTTCCGCCGGATTCCCAAACAGGTGGTACCAATAAGAAATCGCGGAACTGCTCATCTGGTGCATGAGGGGCTAAAACACCTGCAAAAATAGCCACTAAGATCATTAAAATGATATATGCCATTCCGGCAACCGCACCTTTATTACGCTTAAAGTAGTGCCAGAATTCTTGGAATGGGGTCATCGGCTTAGGGGCGCTGACAACCGTTGGCTCAGTAGATTGAGACATGTAAGCGCTCCTTATTTTTTATGACGAATACGTGGGTTAACAATGCCGTACAGCAGATCAACCACGAGGTTAACAAAAATAATCAAAGTTGCGACTAATAAAACCCCACCTTGAACCACTGGGTAATCACGACGTTGAAGCCCTTCAATCAGCCAACGACCTAGACCTGGCCACGAAAAAATAGTTTCCGTTAGAATTGCGCCAGCGAGCATAACACCCACTTGTAAACCAATCACGGTGACAACAGGCAGCATCGCATTTCTCAGCGCATGAATAAGAATAACGCGTGCACGGCTAACCCCTTTGGCTCGAGCCGTACGAATGTAATCTTCCCCTAGTACTTCTAGCATCGATGAGCGAGTCATACGGACTATCACCGCCAGAGGTATGGTTCCAAGCACAATGGAAGGAAGTATGAGATGCTCAACCGCATCAATAAAGTTCCCTTCATCCCCCCAAATTAAGGTATCAATCAGCATAAAACCAGTCAGCGGATAGGAGTCATCCAAAAATACACTGTCGCTAACGCGCCCAGATACGGGGGTCAAATCCAACTGCACTGACACCAGCATGATTAACATGATCCCCCACCAGAAAATTGGCATTGAGTAACCTGTTAGGGATAAGCCAATTGCTGTGTGATCGAAAATAGAGCCACGCTTCACTGCGGCTAAAACACCGACAGGGATCCCCACTGAAATTGCAAAAATCATCGCACAGGTTGCCAGTTCCATCGTGGCTTTAAAACGGGGGAAAAATTCATCCCAAACCGCTATCCGGCTTTTCAATGAAATCCCTAAGTCACCATGAAATATGCCATTAATATAGTGAAGATATTGTTTCCACAATGGCTGGTCTAAGCCCAATTCAGCCATTAAATAAGCGTGTCGTTCGGGCGATAAGCCTCTTTCACCTGCCATAATCATCACGGGGTCACCCGGGATCATATGCACAAATGCGAACGTGAGTAATGTGATACCGATAAACGTAGGGATAACTAGCCCCAAACGTCGGAGGATAAATTGCAACATATCCTGAATCTCTTTTAATAATGCCTTTGACGGCTCTGAGTCCGTTTGGCTAATCAGAAGAGTGTGACTCTTCTGTCTGCTCACAAAGAACTGAGTTTTCTGTTTCCCTGAAATTCAGAGGTGAAAACGCCCTTCGCTATCAAAAAGATGGCGAAGGGCTGATACAAATTAACAACGATTATTTTTCAATATCGACGTTTTCAAAGTGGTGTTTGCCGAGAGGGTCGACAACATAGCCCTTCACTTCTTTACGGACTGGTTCATATACCGTTGAGTGAGCAATGATCAGGGCTGGTGCTTGTTCATTCATAACAACCTGTGCTTGCTTGTAGAGATCAATACGTTTGTTATGATCTGCTGTCATACGAGCAGGCTGGATCAAGTCTTCAAAGCCTTGATAACACCATTTCGAATAGTTAGAGCCTTGCTCTTTCGCCGCACAGCTAAACAGTGTCGCGAAGAAGTTATCAGGGTCACCATTATCACCGGTCCAACCCATCATTACCGTTTGCGGTTCACCATCTTTAGCACGCTTCAGATATTCGCCCCACTCATAGCTCACTACTTTCGATTTAACACCAATTTTTGCCCAGTCAGCTTGGATCATCTCAGCCATACGGCGCGCATTTGGGTTATATGGACGTTGGACTGGCATTGCCCATAAATCGATTTCGAAACCATTCGGGAACCCGGCCTCAGCCAATAACGCTTTTGCTTTTTCAGGATTATATTCATAATCCTTCACATCATCGTTATAGCCCCACATCGTTGGTGGAATTAAGTTTTTCGCTTTCTGTCCTGCACCTTGATAAACGGCATCGATGATAGCGTCTTTATTCACGGCCATAGATAGCGCTTGGCGCACTTTCTGGTTATCTAGTGGTTTTTTCTCAACGTTGAAAGAGAGATAACCGACGTTCAAGCCAGGTTGCTCCATCAATGTAATATTTTTATCTTGCTTCATGCGTTCCAAGTCTGCCGGATTTGGGTATGGCATAACTTGACACTCATTTTTTTGCAGCTTGGCATAACGGACAGACGCATCAGGTGTAATCGAAAAAACTAAACGATCAATTTTAGGTTTATTACCCCAATACTCTTTGTTGGCTTTATAAAGAATACGTGAATCTTTTTGGTACTGCTGTAGCTCAAATGGGCCTGTTCCAATAGGGTTCAAATCCACTTTTTGCGGTGTGCCCGCTGCTAACATTTTGTCAGCATATTCAGCAGAAAGAATGGAAGCAAAGTCCATTGCCATATCAGCTAAAAAAGGTGACTCTGGGCGAGAGAGTGTGAAACGTACGGTGTAATCATCAACTTTTTCAACTTTATCGATGATTTTATCCATATCCATGCCCATAAAGTACTCATAGCTACCGCCGGAGACTTTGTGGTATGGGTGATTCGCATCTTTCTGACGCATGAAGGTATAAATGACATCATCCGCATTAAAGTCGCGGCTTGGCTTAAATTCTTTATTTGAATGCCATTTTACGCCTTTACGTAAGTGGAAAGTATAAACTTTGCCATCATCGCTTACTTCCCAACTTTCCGCTAAACCTGGCTCTATGTCTGTAGTACCAAGTTTGAACTCAACTAAACGGTTATAGAGTGGAATTGAGCTAGCATCGTAAGTCGTACCGGAAGTAAATAGCTGAGGGTTAAAGCCCTCTGGAGAGCCTTCTGAACAGTAGACTAATGTTTTCGCTTGCACAGAAGCAGAAACTGCAAGTGCTGCAAGTGTTAGCCCAATGGTTAAACCTGTCTTTTTGATTGAGAGCGTCATCTGTATGCTCCTGTGGTGTTCATGTGTTATTTGCTTGATGCCCAAACCCATCCTTGAAATGACAGATAGGGGATCTGTATTTTTTTGTTATTCACTGTGCAATTAATCAACTGTCATCCACTTCGTCAATAGTATCTCTCTTTAAACAGACAACTATCTTATAACATTTTAGAAACATATTAAGAGTGTTCTTAGGTCTTTGTATGGTTATTTAAGTCATATGGCAGACATAATAACCATAAAAATACTACAGGATAGTGTTTTATCTCTGGGTGATTTATTTTTATATTTGTGATTAAGTGCTGAATTACTGAACGAAAATAGTGCAACACCTAAGAGAGTGCGGCATAAAGTTCTGGTGTGTTTAAAACAAATAATTACTTTAGGTTGTTATTATTTTGCTTGTTTTTTATTCATATAAAAAAGTACGGTTCATTAAATTTTAACAATTTATTGATTAGTTAATAACTTCAATAATCGCACGATCTACTTGATTTCATTCTCTCTACGGACCTTCACTATATGACTCTGCTCTCATTCAATGACTCGCCTTTTCCAAAATAAATAATTTACTTTAATATCAATCCATTATAACTATTCACGCCGGAATATCGCTAATCTCATCCCCTTTACTCGCTATATTAATTGCTTTATAAGTATTCCAATGCCTGCACAACAATGCTCAGAGATACCTAAATAGCCGTTATTTGGGGGCTTTATGAGTACAATATAACGGTTTCCTTGAACTCGCTGCTGTGTAACCCTACTTCAACCAGACTTCTGCTTACCTATTTATGTTTGGGCATAAACCATATTCATAGCCAATGAAACTGCGACCAAATAAACTGGCTAATAATCAATACTCACTTTCGCCCCAACATTCACCGCGTTCGTTGCTAATTTCGCCGACTGCCAAAGAGGAGCCTCGATAAAGAGTTGGTAGTTCAAGCGATCAATCTGCCCTCTCACACCAATTTCTGTACCGAATAACCTGTTGTCTCGCCAAATATGTGCGCTTTGCGAAGATGTCGAGGCGAAATCCAATGCACCATATAGCTCATAACCCCGCCATGGGGTAAACCACCCCCACTCATTTTTAAGTTTCAACGTGTTATCTCCCAAATTCTCCGTTAATACGCTATTTGAGAACCCCCTAATCCCAAATTTCCCAGTAGGACTATTTAGCTCAAGCTGCGGATCTAGTGGCGAGCGACTTAATTGCATTTCAAGCTCATGTCGGTGATACATCGATTGGTTGGCTAAATAAAATTGCCGTTGAAAATCTACCGAAAATAGATATATGCCGGCTCGCTCTAACCCTGTCACTTGGCGCCTTGTGGAACCGAACCAATCCGTATCTTGTTTATAACTCAATGAAAATGTCACATTACCTTGTGCAAAATGACGCTGATGCTTTACCCCAAGTAAGAGATAACTCGTGAAGCGTTGTTGGGTTTTCAAACGATATCGCTCTAAAAAGAGATCTAATGTTTGAATTTGAGTCCCCATACTTATCGACGTTGAGTGATATAAGGCTCGATGAAGAACATACTCAGCTTGTAGCGACAGTAATCGGCTTCTCACATCATTTCTAACTTTAATGCTATCAATTAATTGGAAGTTTTGATGAATGCTGTTCTCTTGATAGCCCGCATATAAACTCAATAACCAATAATGGTAAGGAACTGAATACAAAATGGAGACCGATTTCAATTTCTTTTCAGGCTCTTTTCCAATATCACTATCTAAATTTAGAAAAAAGAAATCATTCAGTGCTAATGGATTAGCTAACATAATCAGATTGCTGACAACATGGGTAGGAAATTGCGGTGATTGTTTCGACGCTAAAAGTAGTTTTCCTTTAAAAGCTCTTGCTGCATTACGTTGGATCACTAAACGGTTCATATTGTTCTGTTCGTGATCGGAAACAATATGAATTTGATGTGGGATCAACTGGGTATTGCGTAAATTAGCCAGACCTTGATTTATAGCGTGGATATCTACGACTTGCCCTTTGCGTAATGGAAAAGCGTACGCTAATGATTGGCTAGCACTATCTTGATACTCAATACTGCCGAGCTTCCCCGCGACTAATTCAACCTGCAACACACCAAATAACAGAGTTTGCTCTGGGTAGTGAATAGACGATGTGATATATCCTACCTCAGCCAACTGTGCGTTAAGAAAGTCTGCATAGCGCAATAGCCCTTCCTCACTAACACATCTCCCTTCAACGCCCTGTTTCCATTTATTGATATCACTCGAGGTAATTAACGGAAATAGTGCCAATGTTGAGAAATGAACTTGGTGAATCGCAATACAGGGCGTTGATGGTGATTTCACCGCAAAATCAAGCTGCCTATTGGCATAACAAGGCAGATAGTTGAACAGTAAAAATAACAAAATAAACAGTGTTGGTGCTGTTTTCATTAACAGGTTCCTTGTTATGAAAAATCCATTGATAGGTAATAAACAACTCGCGACTACATCATGCTTTTCATTACACTCAAGAAAACAACGTTAATGAACATAACAACAGATTATGACGAGAAAGGACAACAAAGTTACTCTGAAAGCGCATGTTGGTAAGTTAGACAAAAACCATGCCACCAGAATCAGTATTTGGATGATGAGAAAAATTACTGTGTGAAATGTTTACTGACGTGCAAATGCAAAAAACCCCACCTCATATGAGGTGGGGTTCTGGAATCTGGTCGGCGAGAGAGGATTCGAACCTCCGACCCACTGGTCCCAAACCAGTTGCGCTACCAAGCTGCGCTACTCGCCGAAAACGGTGTGAATCATACTGTTGAGCGCCCTTCCCGTCAACCCATTTTTCACTAAATTTGTTTGTATGCTGATAAAACCATCAACTTGATAGGGTTTTTTAACTAATCGTCCCTATAAGACAACATTAAGCCCTTGCAAGATCTTATCCTGCAAGGGCTTATAAAGATTAATAAATGATATTTTTAGTCAATACCATCACTTGTTCACGATTTATTGTAGCAATGAGATATCTGCAACTTTCAAGAACAAATCACGTAATTGGCTAAGCAGAGTTAGACGGTTAATACGTACCGCTTCATCTTCATCCATAACCATAACATCAGCAAAAAATGCATCCACAACTTCACGTAAAGAAGCCAACTCAACTAAGGCATCTTGATAATTACGCTCAGCAAACATTGGCTCTAGTTTTTCTTGTAATACAACAAGGTGTGTAGCCAACTTCACTTCTTGTGGTGCTTTTAGCACAGATGCGAGAACTTTATCAGCCAGTTTCTCATTAGATTTACTCAAGATGTTCGAAACACGCTTATTGGCTGCCGCTAAAGCTTCTGCATCTTCCAATGTACGGAAGTGAGTCACAGCCTTCACACGTGCATCAAAATCGGCTGGTGACGTTGGACGGCGCGCTAACACCGCTTGAATCGTATCAATACTATAGCCAAGCTCTTGATACCAAGAACGGAAGCGGCCAAGCATAAATTCAACAACATCATTCACTACATTTTTGTTAGTGAGTTTATCACCGTAAAGGCGGACGGCTTCTTCTGTCATTTCAACGAGATCAAGCTGATAGCCTTTTTCAACAATAATGCGTAACACGCCTAATGCAGCTCGACGCAGTGCAAATGGGTCTTTATCACCTTTCGGATGCTGACCGATGCCGAAAATACCGGCTAAGGTGTCCATTTTCTCGGCTAAGGCAAGTGCCGCTGAAACATCAGTAGACGGCAACGCATCCCCTGCAAAACGAGGTTGATACTGCTCTTTCAGTGCTAATGCAACATCTTCTGATTCACCGTCATGGCGTGCGTAGTGCATCCCCATCACGCCTTGAGTGTCTGTAAATTCAAACACCATATTGGTCATCAGGTCACATTTTGCCAACAAACCCGCGCGAGTCGCATGATTAACATCTGCACCAATCTTCGCTGCAACCCAACCTGATAAGGCTTCTAAACGGTCAGTCTTATCACGCAATGTGCCAAGCTGTTGTTGAAACAGAACGGTTTCCAAACGTGGTAAATTATCTTCAAGACGTTGTTTACGGTCAGTTTTAAAGAAAAACTCCGCATCCGCCAAACGAGGACGTACCACTTTTTCATTACCGGAGATAATTTGTTGTGGGTCTGAAGATTCAATATTCGCCACAAAAATGAAATTTGGCATCAGGTTGCCAGCATTGTCATAAACAGGGAAATATTTCTGATCCCCTTTCATGGTATAAACCAATGCTTCCGCAGGTACTTCTAAGAACTTCTCTTCAAATTTTGCAGTTAATACGACAGGCCATTCAACTAATGAAGCAACTTCTTCTAGTAAGCTGTCGGTTAAATCCGCTTTCCCACCAAGGGCGAGCGCGGCTTTTTCAGCATCAGCTTTGATGACGGCTTTACGTTCTTCATAGTCAGCAATGACTTTGCCGCGTTCACGTAAGATCGCCGGATATTGGTCTGCATGATCAATCGTAAACTCTGATTCACCCATAAAACGGTGACCACGGATTGTACGACCGCTCTTAATGCCTAGCACTTCACCGTCAACAACATCGCTACCCAATAATAAGGTTACGGTGTGGACAGGGCGCACAAAATGCGTCTCTTTATCGCCCCAACGCATGAGTTTTGGAATGGGTAACTTAGCCAGAGAACGGCTTACCATATCGACCAACAATTCACTAACTGCTACGCCTTTTACTTGAGCGCGATAAAGTAACCATTCACCTTTATCCGTTTTTAAACGCTCGGCTTGGTCAACGGAAATACCGCAACCACGAGCCCACCCTTCAGCAGCTTTGGTTGGTTGACCGTCAGCGCCAAAAGCAGCAGAAATCGCAGGGCCACGTTTTTCAACTTCACGGTCAGGTGATGAGTCTGCAAGAGCAGCGACTTTTAAGGCCAAACGGCGAGGTGCTGCAAACCAGCTAACTTCACCGTGTGCAATATCCGCGCTATCCAATTCAGCCGTAAAGTTTGCCGCAAATGATTCAGCTAATGAACGAAGAGCCTTCGGCGGTAACTCTTCTGTGCCGATTTCCACTAGGAAAGTCTGTTGAGTCATGACAGCCTCTTAATTCTTGTGACACATAGGGAATCCGAGCGCCTCACGGGAAGCATAATAAGCTTCGGCAACCCCTTTAGTTAGGGTACGGATACGTAGAATATAACGCTGGCGTTCTGTCACTGAGATTGCTTTACGAGCATCCAGTAAGTTAAATGTATGAGCCGCTTTCAAAATGCGCTCATAAGCCGGTAGCGGCAGTGGTGTTTCTAGTGACAGTAAATATTGAGCTTCTTTCTCATACTCTTCAAAGCATTTGAAAAGAAAATCGACATTAGCATATTCAAAGTTATAGGTTGACTGCTCAACTTCATTTTGATGATAAATATCACCATAGGTCGTTTTACCGAGTGGGCCATCGCACCAAACAAGGTCATAAACGCTATCAACACCTTGAATATACATAGCAAGGCGTTCAAGACCGTAGGTAATTTCACCCGTTACAGGCTTGCATTCCAGCCCGCCAACTTGTTGGAAGTAAGTAAACTGAGTGACTTCCATGCCATTTAGCCACACTTCCCAGCCTAGACCCCAAGCGCCTAGTGTTGGGTTTTCCCAGTTATCCTCAACAAAACGGATATCATGAACGGTGGGATCAATTCCCAATTCCTTCAATGAGCCGAGGTAAAGTTCTTGAATATTGTCAGGTGATGGCTTAATGATCACTTGAAACTGATAGTAATGTTGAAGGCGGTTTGGGTTTTCACCGTAACGGCCATCAGTAGGACGACGAGAAGGCTGAACATAAGCCGCCGCAATTGGCTCAGGCCCTAACGCACGCAAGCACGTCATTGGATGAGATGTTCCTGCGCCGACTTCCATGTCCAGTGGTTGAACAATGGTGCAGCCTTGGCGCGCCCAGTAATCCTGCAATGTCAGGATAAGACCTTGGAAGGTTTTGGTATCAAACTTTTGCATGTTAGATCCGCACGCGATACATATGATTTAATGAAAGTACGTCAGTATACCCTTTGACCGCCAGATATACAGCATTGAATCTACGTCTATTTGCCCTATAAATAAAAAAACTTTATTTTGTCTCTTTTAAACTGGACATTTATACAGTATAAATAGGGCATATAAGCCTTGGCCCCCCTTGAAAGGAGACAAAATGAATTCATCGCCAATTCGTTGCCATTGGGTAAATCAAGACCCAGAATATATCGCCTACCATGATAATGAATGGGGAAAGCCAACAAAGGATAACCAACAGCTATTTGAGATGATCTGCTTAGAAGGTCAACAAGCTGGGCTTTCTTGGTACACCATTTTAAAAAAACGCCAAGATTATCGCATACTGTTCCATCAGTTTAATCCTGCAAAAATTGCCATGATGAGTGAACAAGATGTTGACAGCTTAATGCAGGATCCTCGTATCATTCGGAACCGCGCTAAAATTAACGCGATTATTGCTAATGCAAAGGCTTATTTAAAAATGGCTGAAAACGGCGAGGATTTCTCAACATTTTTATGGCAATTTGTGGGTGGCAAACCTATCGTCAACCAGTGGCAGTCTCACACTCAAGTTCCCACAGAGACAGAGCTTTCAAAACGTTTATCCAAAGCACTTAAAAAACGTGGATTTAAGTTTATTGGTTCCATTACTTGTTATGCTTTTATGCAAGCGACAGGCATGATTAATGACCATTTAAAAGATTGTTGCCAATATAAATAAATCAGAATGAATCGGCATCACCCCCATTATCAAAAGCAACATTCACCATATTTTAACCAATTTTCACAAATATCAGCCCAGAAGTTAATAAAAAAGCAGTATTTTGTATCAATGCTATATTGATTGAAGCTGTTGAACTCTCTTGTCGAGCAGAGTATGTTTTTAAATTCCATTAACAACCTACTTAACATATGTGAATAAATGAGATGATATTTTCTAAATTCGGTAATAAATTCGCACAAAATTCAGGTATATCAACATTAATGAAAGACTTGAATGATGGCTTGAGAACTCCCGGTGCAATTATGCTAGGTGGTGGGAACCCTGCTCATATCCCTGAGATGGATGCCTATTTCCAAACACTATTAGCAGAAATGTGCGCCAACGGTAAATTAACGGATACTTTGTGTAACTATGACGGCCCACAAGGTAAAGATGCCATGTTGAAAGCGCTAGCAGCAACCCTAAAAGCAAAACTAGGCTGGAATATTAGCGCCAAAAATATTGCCCTATCCAATGGCAGCCAAAGCGCGTTTTTCTACCTATTTAACTTGCTTGCTGGTCGTTTTGAAGATGGCATCACTCGTAAGGTTCTATTCCCACTAGCCCCCGAATATGTTGGCTATGCCGATTCAGGGCTAGATGACGATCTATTTGTGGCAAATAAGCCACAAATTGAATATTTACCGAATGGTCAATTTAAATATCACGTTGATTTTAATACATTAGAAGTAACTGATGATATTGGTGTTATCTGTGTTTCACGCCCAACAAACCCTACCGGTAACGTGATAACCGATGAGGAAGTGGAGCACCTTGATAAACTGGCAAAGCAACACAACATTCCATTACTCATTGATAACGCTTATGGAGTTCCTTTCCCTGGCATTATTTTTAGTGAAGCGACGCCATTTTGGAATGAGAATGTCATTCTGTGTATGAGCTTGTCTAAGCTAGGGTTACCCGGTACTCGTTGCGGTATTATCATCGCGAATGAAGAGATCATTGAAGCGGTGAGTAACATGAACGGCATTATTAGCCTTGCACCGGGTAGTGTTGGTCCTGCATTAGCGTTGGAAATGTTGCAGCGGGATGATCTGATTTCTTTATCAAAAAATGTTATTGGCCCCTTCTATAAACAACGTGTAGAAGAGGTTATCCGCATTATCCGTCGCTATATTCCTGAAAATAAATGTCTGATCCATAAGCCTGAAGGTGCTATTTTCTTATGGTTATGGTTCAAAGATTTGCCGATTAATAGCTTAGAACTCTATCAACGACTAAAAAAACGCGGTGTTTTAATGGTTCCGGGACATTACTTTTTCCCTGGTCTAGAAGAAAACTGGCCACATGCACATCAATGTATGCGTATGAATTATGTGCCAGAGCCAGAAAAAATCGAGAAAGGTATTGCTATCCTTGCTGAAGAATTAGAATTGGCTTATCAAACTGTCGAATGTTAGATGTTCCTGTCGTTAGCCTGTTGTCATCCTTGTATATCAAGGATGACTGGTTAACTAACACGGTTAATAGATACCTGATACCCTAAAAATAAAAAAAAGCCCTTTTATGAATTAAAAGGGCTAAAAATTAGCGAGAACTCCGTAATCAAATATTACATTACGAATATCATTCAACTGTATTAAACCATCTTTTTAGATTATTCATCGTTTGAATAAACACCATTTTTACCTCTATATATCTAAATACCCTTCTCGCCCATCATCACTTTTAGCAACTATCGTCACAATGTCCAAAATAAAATCGCCAATAGCTGCGGTGAAATAATGCGTAAAAACATCGCTAAAGGATAGACGGTTGCATAAGAGAGAGCCGGTGCCCCACTGGTTGAATGAATATTGTTAGCAAATGCCAGTGCTGGTGGATCTGTCATTGAACCTGCCAACACACCACACAGGCTGAGGTAATTCATCTTGCCGAAGATCCGAGCGATAAGACCAGTAATAAATAACGGAACAAAGGTGATTAATAAACCGTAGCCGATCCAAGTTAGCCCATCACCTTTAACTAAGGTATCAATAAAACCACCGCCTGAATTTAAACCGACCACAGCAAGGAACATCACAATACCGAGCTCCCGTAATGCAAGGTTAGCACTAGGCGGCATAAACCAATATAAACGCCCTATGGTGCCTATACGCCCTAAAATCAGTGCGATGACCAATGGTCCACCTGCCAGCCCAAGTTTTAATGCTGCGGGGAAACCCGGAATAAAAAGAGGTATCGACCCCAACACAACACCAAGACCTATACCAATAAACACAGGTAGCATTTGTACTTGCTGTAGTTTTTGTTTGGCGTTGCCAAGCAATGCGCTAACGGCTTCAATAGACTCAGGCCTTCCCACAATATTGAGAATATCACCGAATTGCAGTACTGAATTATTATTCGCCACAAGCTCAATCCCTGCTCGATTTAGTCGAGTGACCACCACGTCATATTTCTGTTTTAAGTTCAGATCACGTAGACGTTTACTCAATACTGAATCATTTGTTACTACTACACGAACAGAGTGAAGTATTGAGCCAGATGTCGATAATGATGCATCCACCTCCTCACCAAGAATTAAACGGACTTTATTAAGGTCTTCTTTTTGCCCAACCACATGCAGTAAATCGCCTAATTGAATTTCCGTTGTAGGCTGAGGCACCATAAGCATTTCGCCTCTTTTCAATCTTGAGCAAACAATATCCTCACTTCCTAATAAAGGAATATCTTGCATCATCAAGCCATCTAAGTTGGTATTGCGAACCGCAATATTCATCGTTTGCAATGTTTCTCGCTGATGCACATTCTGGCTGCTAAAAGCTGCGGCTTCTTTATCAACACTGATCCTAAAAATGATACGGATCAACCACATTACTAGCAAAATACCACATATGCCCATCGGATAAGCCATGGCATATCCCATTCCCATTTGCCCAACCAGCGCAGGGTCCGAGCCTAAGTCAGTGAGTATTTGCTGGCCTGCACCTAAAGAAGGCGTATTCGTGACCGCACCAGAAAAAATCCCCAAAATAATTGGTAACGGAATATTGGCTAATTTGTAGATAACCGCGGTTACTACAGCACCTAATACAACAACTAATAAAGCAAAGCCATTTAGTTTTAATCCAGAAACACGCAATGATGAGAAGAAACCTGGCCCCACTTGAATACCGATAGTATAAACAAACAGGATCAAGCCAAATTCCTGAATAAAATGCAGCATGTGACCATTGAGTTGTAAACCATAGCTTTGTGCGAAATGGCCGACAATAATACCGCCAAATAATACCCCGCCGATCCCAAGGCCAACATTACGGATTTTCCAATTACCTATCCATAAACCAAGTGCAGCAGCTAACGCCAACAAACTCACAGTAAGAGCTAATTCACTCATAGACCGCTATCCTTTTGACGAAAAGTCACTTACAAAGCGTAACGTGAAAGACGATAAAACGTACAACTGAATCGATTATGTCAAATAAAAACAAAGTAATATGTGCATTAGTCCACAGTTCGTCATTTATGAAAAAGAGATTAGCTCACCGATTGATGCCAATACATATACGTATTAAACATTCAATGATATTAGTTAATATTGGTAACAAAATAGATCATTTGTTTAGACAGTTATCAATTTTTATAATACAAATTCAACAATTCATATTATGCTGTGATTGTGAATTTTTGATTTTTAGCTATTATTGTCACAGGGAAAGATAATAAATTTAAAACATAGGTTAAATGGACTATATGGCTGGACTATTGCTAAAAAGAATATTGATATGTTTTACACCATTAATACTTTCAGGTTGTTCAAGCATTATGACTCATGCAGGGCCTTCTGACGGTTATTACCCCGGCTCTAAAAACAGTATCGAAATGATTAAAGATAAAGATACTGGCTGGGTTATGCGCCCGCTATTAGCGATTGATTTACCCTTTACCGCGGTAATGGACACATTGCTTATTCCCTTAGATTATGTGAAATCTGATAGTAACTCTGAAGAGAGTTCACCTAAAAAGCGTATTGAAGCACTCGATAAACAAGCTAATACCCAAATAAATAACCACCCAGACTCTTTAGAGAGCAATCTAGAATAGCGTATTTGTTACAAGTAACATATTCAGTTAATGAGTATTAATTTTATAATTAATTACTCTTTGTTTTACTCTTTATTTGCATACTTTTTTCAATGTTATTCTAATTAACACGATTTAATAATGATTAAATCACCGAATAAATTACTAAGATATAATTAATTAACACTATAAACACTAGCTAATTAATTATATTTCGAGTATTGAGAAGAGGCACTTTCGCCTCTTCTCTCTTACTTTATCTAGGTGGTTACCTAGCATGCGATTTAGCATCCTAAGCCTGTTTCTACAATATGAATTTGCCTATACCCCTTTGTGTCATCACGCATAAAAGCAATCAAACGGTCATCAGGTGAAAACACAACGGCGTCCGCAACGGGAGCGGTTGCACTTCGCACCGTCAATCTTTCTAATTCACCTGAAATCACATTGCAACGCATCACGCTGTTATCACAAATAAAGGCAATATGCTTGCCCTGACTATCCCAACTAAAGGCAGATTGGATAGATGAGGAACACTGTGTAATTTGCTTAAGGCTTCCTGTCGATGTACTGGCTAACCATAACTGAACAACGCCATTATCATCCTTCATTAAACAGGCAATAAAACGGCCATCAGGCGATGAACGTAACCAGTGCCTTGGTTGTTTCGCCAGCCCTGGATATTGCCGCTCATGGGTAAATGTCAACCTACGTTGTTGAATATTTTTAGGGGGAAAAGGTAGCCGAGAATCCGTGCCTTGCAGCGGGAAATCACCTTGTTGCATAAAGGCATTCTCATCCTCGGGCAGGTCAACGATGAAGATTTCAGGAATAATTTCACCATCAAGCGAGTGAGTATCACCAATAAACGCGATTGCCCTGCTTTGCCACTGCCCATTATCTGATAAATACCCTTTTTGCCCAATCCAACCTTCTTCGTAGGCTCGGCTGATTTGATGACTGCCAAGAATCGGCTCTGGGGTTGTGTGAGAAATAACACAGCAGAAATATTCCCCGCTATACTCACGTTGATGACCTTTCGGCTCCACATTGACTGCTTTGATAGGAACAGCGATAGCAACATTACGTTGATCTAACCGAATATCTCTTTCATGCATAACATGGTCGTTATAAGTAAAACTTAACCACTTACCATCGGGACTAAAGACATGAACATGTGTTCCCCCTCTTAATGCTCCTGCAAGATAAGGTGGAGTAATACACATGGCATCAATTGAATGCGCTTCTCCTAATTTATCATCTCTAACGTATACGCCTCTGCGATGATGAAAATCGTATTGCCACTGCTCATCAGGAAATTCAGGGCCATGAATAAAGGCATAACGAGGCGGCTCTTCAGCACTTACCGTCACAACACCCACATGCGCACCATGATTAGCGCGATAGATTTCACATGGCATCTGACGCTCAATATGAATTTTTTCTATGGTCAACCCAGTAAATGAACTCGGACTAGGGCGAACATCATAAGCTATCCATTGGCTATCCGCTGTCCAAACATTAATATTTGTAAGTTGATGACTTCGCTTATCGTGCGTTATTTGAGTTTCTTTATAAGGTAATTTGCCGTTCAATCTGTTATCCTTTGACATCTCTTAATATGGGCTATCGGATTACTTTAACTAATCTATTTTGTAAGGCACTAGAAAATCTCAGTCGAGAATTTCTATAAGTAATATTACCCTTTAGCAATCACTTTAGTGTCGAATAGAATCATTATGTTATTAAGTGTTCTTTATATTATTGGTATTACCGCTGAGGCCATGACAGGCGCCCTCGCAGCCGGTCGCCGTAAAATGGATGTTTTCGGCGTTATTATTATTGCCTCAGCGACCGCCATTGGCGGAGGCTCTGTGCGCGATGTCTTACTTGGGCACTATCCATTAGGTTGGGTTCAAAACCCCGAATATATCTTGACAGTCGCCGGTGCCGCTATCGTTACTATTTGGATCGCACCAATGATGAAACATTTACGTCGTTTGTTTCTAATTTTAGATGCGATAGGCCTTATTGTATTCTCAATTCTAGGTGCCCAAATAGCCCTTGATATGAATTATAGCCCAGTGATTGCCGCGATTGCTGCTGTAATTACCGGAGTATTTGGCGGTGTCCTTCGTGACATGCTATGTAACACCATCCCCCTCGTTTTCCAAAAAGAAGTTTATGCTGGCGTCTCATTTGCCGCTGCATGGCTGTATATTGGGCTTTTATATACCCCACTACCACAAGACATCGTCGTTATTATTACCCTCATCGCGGGACTAAGCGCACGGCTCATCGCCATACGTTATCGCTTAGGGTTACCCATTTTTAACTACGAAAGCCAAGATTAACAATTTAGGCCATCAAGCGGTTAGATTGATGGCCCGTTTCTTATCTCATCAATAACCTGAAATATCTCTTTGATATCCGGTGTTGAAAGCCATTGATTAAGCTTTGTTTTTTGTATGATAGACAAACCTAACCCCTCTAAAAAAAGCGTATTATTTAATAGGCTTAATTCTGTAATTAATGATAAATGTTTATCTTTTAAAGGGATCCCTAAGCCTTTTAGCCAATTCATGAGTGGTTGCTGCCCCACCAGCCTAAATTGCTCAATGATTTTCTTGGTTTTTTTAGTATTGGGTAGACTGGTTTGCCAACTTGGAGATAACCATGTTGTCAGCTTATTCAGATGGTAATGTTCTGCCCATTCACGCCAAGTAGCTTCACTAATTCCTTTTATCTTCAATTGCTTGCCTAGCCAATTTAAACGAGCAACAAACTGCTGCTCACACTGAGGAGTCATTACAAAACAGCTTAAAGCGTGAAACTGCTTAAACTGAGATAAGTCAGGGTAGGTGCGTTGTTGAAGGCGCCAAATTACCGATTCAAGTTTTGGAATACCATGCCCCGCTAGTGCCACTTGAATAGTATCACCAACCAGCAGATCCTTTTTCTGCCATGATTTCAATGAGCCTAAATAGAGCCGACTCACCTTTTTACTATCTAGTTCAACAGGTTCAATTTCCGCCACCACACTCACAGCCCCCGTTCTCCCCACGCGAAAATGGAGGTCAGTCACTTTTGAGGCGATTCGAGCATAAGGATGCTTCCAAGCTACAGACCAACTGTTGTGATTCACTTGCCATGCCGCTACCCGTGGCGTTGGAAATGACTTAAGTACAATACCGTCTGTCGCAAAAGGCATCGGCTGTTGATAGTAATAGGACTGCCATTTTTTCACTTGTGCCATAGTCGTGACTTTATGGCTATATTGCTGAGTAAGTGGAAACCCTAAATTTGCCAGTTGCCGCCATTGCTCTTCGGCTTTCCCCACTCCCTCTGGCCATGCCCAAATAAAGACATCAATATTGGCCTCAGGGGTTACAGGCTTACTTTTGCGCATTAACCACCCTGCAACTTGATTTCTGGCATTAACCCCACCACTGGCTTGTTGCCTATGATCTTTTAGCCGCCAAAATAGCTCTCCTTGTAATATAAGCTGTGGTTGTGATGTCGGTAGTTGCTTGGGGATAGCTGGAATAAAATCCGCCTTATCACGCCATTCAAGCCCCTCAATACCATTTCCACGACTGATCATTGAAACCAATTTCCCTTGTTGATAAACCAACGAAATGGCAACGCCATCAACCTTCGGTTGTAGCCAGACCTCCTCCCGTGTATCTATCCATTTTCCAATATCCACTTCATTTAATTTTTTTAAGCCCGTATGCACAATAGGATGCTTGACTGTGCGCGAATGAGGTGGCAAATGGATAGGCGGTAATTGCCCAGACAAATTTTGGCACTTTTGCCATTGTTGCCATGTATTCAGCAGTTGATCATATGTTTCATCTGTTACGGGGCTATTCCCCGATAAACGGTATAGACGGTTCCATTGCTGCAATTGCTCACCCAATTTTTGGCTCTCTTTTTTTAACTCATCCTGACTCAATGTTGAGCATTGGTGGGGATAAAAAAGCCGTGTTGCATCGGCTGACACATAGCTACAGTAAAAACTCAGTACCACAAAGACGTATTGAGCAGCCCGCCCTCTTTTTTCCTGAACAAATCCCTTTTGCATAAGCTGTCCTTATTCCTTTAGTTATTCCTTTAGTTATCCCTTCAGATTGCACATCGATCCTGACGCGATAATCCAAAACTATCAGCTTAATTTCGATACTTCTGCAAAACATTTCGCAAAAAGAGTGTACTTTGCATCAATAAAAAAATATTTTCTGGAACGGCTTCGCAATTCATCTATTTCTTAAATAAATTGCGCTGTATACTCTAGATAATTTGAGATGCAATAAGAAATGAATCGCTATCAGCGCACTGCCGTTTGCCGTTCGCGTTAATGAATATCATCAAGAATATGGCAGCTTAAAGAGAAACAGGCATGCTTCATGCTTGATTGATAACGCTGCATGTTGGTGTAAGTCCGTGTATACTATGTGGGGTTTATCATTATCATTTATGTTTAACCCTCGATTATTCAAGAAACCATCATGATACAAGGCACATTATATATTGTTTCTGCGCCAAGCGGTGCAGGTAAGTCCAGCCTGATCCAGGCGTTGTTGAAAACACAACCGTTGTATGACACTCAAGTTTCAGTCTCTCATACAACAAGAGCTGCACGCCCCGGTGAAGTTCATGGTGAGCACTATTTCTTTGTATCCGAAACTGAATTTTTGGCAATGGTCGAAAATAATGAGTTCTTAGAGCATGCCTGTGTCTTTGGCAACTACTATGGTACTTCACGGCCGATCATTGAAGAAGTCCTCAAAAGTGGGGTTGATGTTTTTCTCGATATTGACTGGCAAGGTGCGCAACAGATTCGTGCCGCCATGCCAGAAGCACGTAGTATCTTTATACTACCGCCATCAAAAGATGAGCTTTATCGCCGTTTGCGAGGTCGTGGCCAAGACAGCGATGAGGTCATTGAGAAACGCATGTCACAAGCTGTTGGCGAAATTGAACATTACAATGAGTACGACTATCTCATTGTAAATGATGATTTCAATACCGCATTGAGCGATTTGCAATCGATTATTCGCAGCGAACGCTTAAGATTGGAGCGCCAAGTCCAGCGACATGATGCTTTAATCAGCAAATTACTGGCAGACTGAGCATAGTTTCAGTATCATATCAGGTCATTTTTTTATTTCTTTTGGAGTAGCACATTTATGGCACGCGTAACGGTTCAAGACGCTGTAGAAAAAATTGGTAACCGCTTTGACCTTGTACTGGTCGCGGCTCGTCGAGCTCGTCAGTTGCAAACTGGCGGTAAAGATCCTTTAGTTCCTGAAGAAAACGATAAATATACAGTTATCGCACTACGTGAAGTAGAAGAAGGTTTAATTAACGGTCACATACTGGATGTACGTGAACGTCAAGAACAGCAGGAGCAAGAAGCGGCTGAAATGCAAGCAGTTTCTGCTATCGCTGAAGGTCGTCGCTAATTACTAAGGTGGGTCTGCCTTGTATCTGTTTGAGAGCCTAAATCAAGTAATTCAGAAGTATCTTCCCGAAGAACAGATTGAATTACTGAAAAAAGCCTATGTTGTCGCACGGGATGCCCATGAAGGACAAACCCGTTCAAGTGGTGAGCCTTATATTACTCATCCCGTTGCTGTGGCCTGTATTCTTGCCCAAATGCGTTTGGATCATGAAACATTAATGGCAGCGCTACTTCATGATGTCATTGAAGATACTCCAGCGACATTTCAGGATATAGAAGAGCTATTTGGCACCATAGTTGCGGGGCTTGTTGAAGGTGTGTCTAAATTAGATAAACTCAACTTCCGCGACAAAAAAGAAGCTCAAGCAGAAAACTTCCGCAAAATGATCATGGCGATGGTTAAAGACATTCGCGTCATTTTGATAAAACTGGCAGACCGCACTCATAACATGCGCACGCTTGGGTCGCTTAGGCCTGATAAGCGTCGGCGCATTGCAAGAGAAACGCTGGAAATCTACAGCCCTCTTGCGCACCGGTTAGGTATTCACCATATCAAAACTGAGCTAGAAGAGCTGGGCTTTGAGGCGTTATATCCAAACCGTTATCGCGTTATTAAAGAAGTGGTCAAAGCCGCCCGTGGCAACCGTAAAGAGATGATCCAAAAAATCCTCTCTGAAATTGATGGTCGCCTTACTGAAGCGGGTATTCCCTGCCTAGTCAGTGGCCGAGAAAAACATCTTTACTCTATTTATCGTAAAATGCACCTTAAAGAGCAGCGTTTCCATTCCATTATGGATATTTATGCGTTTAGGGTGATCGTAAAAGATGTTGATACCTGCTACCGCGTCCTCGGGCAGATGCATAACCTCTACAAACCGCGCCCCGGTCGTATTAAAGACTATATTGCCATCCCCAAAGCCAATGGTTACCAATCACTGCACACGTCATTAATCGGCCCACATGGTGTTCCCGTTGAAGTGCAAATTCGCACTGAAGACATGGATCAAATGGCTGAAATGGGGGTTGCAGCCCATTGGGCATATAAAGAGCAAGGCGAACAAGGCACTACCGCTCAAGTTCGTGCTCAACGCTGGATGCAAAGTTTACTTGAACTACAACAAAGTGCGGGAAGCTCTTTTGAATTTATCGAGAGTATTAAGTCTGACCTCTTTCCTGATGAAATTTATGTGTTCACACCGGAAGGCCGTATTGTTGAGTTACCGACAGGCGCAACCCCGGTCGATTTCGCCTATGCCGTCCACACGGATATCGGTCATGCTTGCGTAGGTGCTAGGGTTGATCGCCAACCTTACCCACTTTCTCAGGCACTCACCAGTGGTCAAACGGTTGAAATTATCACTGCCCCTGGTGCAAGACCGAATGCAGCTTGGCTCAATTTTGTTGTCAGCTCAAAAGCGCGCGCGAAAATCCGCCAATTATTAAAGAATCTTAAACGAGAAGATTCCATCAATTTGGGCCGTCGCCTATTGAATCATGCGCTCGGGGCGGGCTGTAAACTCAACGATGTGCCACAAGCGAATATCGATCTTGAATTAGCACGCATGAAGCTCAATTCAATTGATGATTTACTTGCTGAAATTGGTTTGGGTAATGCGATGAGCGTTGTTGTGGCGCGTAATTTACAAAGTAATCCACAGACTGCACCTGAAGATGAGCCTGTCGTGACGACACGCAATAAGCTCTCCATAAAAGGGGCTGATGGCGTTCTTATTACCTTTGCGAAATGTTGTCGCCCTATCCCAGGCGACCCCATTGTGGCTCATATCAGCCCCGGTAAAGGGCTTGTTATTCACCACGAGTCTTGCCGTAACATCCGTGGCTATCAAAAAGAGCCTGACAAATTTATGGCTGTAGAGTGGGATAATGATACCGATACCGATTTTATTGCTGAAATCAAAGTCGATATGATTAACCATCAAGGGGCCCTTGCCAATTTAACAGCTGCCATTAATGATGCTAACTCAAGCATTCAGAGCATGAATACCGAAGAAAAAGATGGCCGAGTCTATTGTGCCTTTATCCGCCTAACGACGAAAAATCGCGTTCAATTAGCCAACGTGATGCGTAAGATCCGGATCATGCCTGATGTGTTACGTGTTAGCCGGAACCGTAATTAACGATGAATGAACGCCGCTATCGCCGCATTTGCCAAATGATGGCGATGCGGCAACCCGATCTCACCATATGCCTTGAAGAAGTTCACAAACCCCACAACGTTTCAGCGATCGTACGTAGTGCAGATGCCGTTGGTATCCATACCATTCATGCTATTTGGCCTGACCAACAAGTCAAACTCTCTGTATCTTCTGCTGCGGGCAGTAACAGTTGGGTCAATGTAATTTCACACCCATCAACAGAGGCTGCTATTAGCCAATTAAAATCACAAAACATGCAAGTGCTTGTCACCCACTTGTCTGAACAAGCCATCGATTTTCGTGAAATTGATTATACTCAGCCGACCTGTATTATGGTGGGACAAGAGAAAAAAGGGATATCAGCAAAGGCGCTTGAGCTTGCTGATAAGCACATTATCATTCCAATGGTAGGGATGGTACAGTCTCTGAATGTTTCTGTGGCTTCCGCCTTGATCCTCTATGAAGCACAACGCCAACGGCAGCTTGCGGGAATGTATTCTCGAGAAACCAGCCTTCTTTCTGAGCAAGAGCAGCAGCAGTGGCTATTTGAAGGTGGCTATCCCGTCCTTGCAGAGGTTGCCAAACGTAAAGGCCTACCTCGCCCCTATATTAATGCACAAGGGCAAATAGAGGCTGAAGAGTCTTGGTGGGCACAGATGCAGTTAACCGAAAAAATGAAAAAACGACAGTTAGGTTAAGGAAGAAATAATGAACAGTGGGCTGCTTGATACCATTTCACTGACGACTCTACACGGCGTAGGGGCTAGCCAATCGGAAAAATTAAGCAAGATAGGCCTAAATACCGTTCAAGATTTATTGCTGCATCTTCCACTTCGTTATGAAGATCATACTCGCCTTTACCAAATCCGCGATCTTTTACCGGGCACAACCGCGACTATCGTTGGTGAAGTGCTCCAAACAAAAGTGGTATTTGGTCGTAAGCGAATGATGACCTGCTTAATTACCGATGGTACAGGGAATTTAACATTACGTTTTTTCAATTTTTCTGCTTCCATGAAAAATAGCTTAGCAGAAGGCCGCCATGTTATTGCATATGGTGAAGTCCGTCGTGGCAATACTGGGCCTGAAATTATTCATCCTGAATATAAAGTCTCCCAAGATACCTCAAATATCTCACTGCAAGAAAACCTAACGCCCGTTTACCCTACAACCGAAGGGGTAAGACAAGCAACATTGAGAAAGTTAATTGAACAGGCTTTGAAGCTGTTAGAAGGGGGGCAAATCAAAGAGTTGCTACCGGAAGAGCTTAGTCGTGGCTTAATCAGCCTCCCAGACGCGATCCGCCTTTTGCATACTCCCCCCCCTGATGTGGCATTAAGTGAGCTTGAGAAAGGGCAGCACCCGGCTCAAAAACGTTTGATATTAGAAGAATTGCTCGCACACCATTTAAGCATGTTAGCCATTCGAGCCGGTCACCAACGCCTCTATGCTCAACCAATGGTGATCACAGGTCAATTAAAGAGCCAATTTTTGGCAAGCCTACCGTTTACCCCAACCCATGCACAAACACGGGTTGTCGGCGAGATAGAGCAAGATCTGATTAAAGATGCACCGATGATGCGCTTAATTCAAGGTGATGTTGGCTCAGGAAAAACTCTGGTCGCGGCTCTCGCTGCATTATCTGCCATTGAAAATGGCAAACAAGTGGCTTTAATGGCTCCCACCGAGATTTTGGCTGAGCAACATGCCAATAACTTCAAATTATGGTTTGAGCCTTTAGGCATCAATGTGGGCTGGCTTGCAGGGAAACAAAAAGGTAAAGCGCGCGAGCAGCAACAAGAGGCTATCGCCAAGGGTGAAGTGAGTATGGTTGTTGGTACACATGCCCTGTTCCAAGAGCATGTGACGTTTAAAGCTCTTGGACTGGTCATTATTGACGAGCAGCACCGATTCGGTGTTCACCAGCGCCTCGCTCTACGTGAAAAAGGTGAACAACAAGGTTTTCATCCTCACCAACTTATCATGACCGCAACGCCTATCCCTCGCACACTGGCGATGACCGCTTATGCCGATATGGATACCTCTATCATTGATGAGCTGCCTCCTGGACGAACTCCGGTAACGACAGTCGCCATTCCAGATACACGGCGTAAAGATATTATTGAACGTGTCAGGCAAGCTTGTATTGATGAAGGGCGCCAAGCCTATTGGGTATGTACTTTGATTGATGACTCCGATGTATTAGAAGCACAAGCGGCACAAGCGACGAGTGATGAATTAGCATTAGCGCTACCTGAATTGAAAGTGGGATTAGTACATGGACGCATGAAACCGGCTGAAAAGCAAAGCATTATGGCGGCATTTAAAAATAATGAGATTCAGCTACTGGTTGCAACTACCGTTATCGAAGTGGGTGTTGATGTTCCAAATGCGAGCTTAATGATCATTGATAACCCTGAACGGCTTGGCCTAGCCCAATTGCACCAATTAAGAGGACGTGTTGGTCGCGGCGCAGTCGCCTCCCACTGTGTGCTTCTCTATAAAACACCGTTGACCCATACGGCAAAACAGCGGTTACAAGTACTGCGTGATAGCAATGATGGTTTTGTTATTGCTCAAAAAGATCTGGAAATTAGAGGCCCCGGGGAGTTATTAGGTACTCGGCAAACGGGGAATGTCGATTTTAAAGTCGCCGATTTGTTACGTGACCAATATATGCTGCCTGAAGTACAACGTATCGCGCGCCATATTCAGCAGAACTATCCTGAAAATGCCAAATTAATTATTGAAAGATGGCTACCTGAACGCGAGCAATACAGCCAAGCTTAATTCAATCATAACTCGATAAATACCTTAATATTTATTGTAAAAATTAAAAGTCATAGCAACAAGGGATAGTGGAACATGAAGATACAAATCTTAATTGGTAGTGTTCGACAAACACGAATAGGACCTCAGATAGCACGCTGGGTTAAGGATGTCGCCGAGAAAAAATACCCTACTGAAATCCTTGATCTCAGAGATTGGCATTTACCAATGGATGATGAGCCCTATCTCCCCGCCGAAGGAATATATACCCAAGAGCATACCATTGCTTGGAGCAAAAAAATCGCTGAAGCCGATGCTTATATTTTTGTTTTCCCACAATATAACTGGGGCTATCCCGCTGCACTAAAAAATGCGATAGACCATTTGTATAAAGAGTGGAACAACAAACCTGCCTTAATGGTCAGTTATGCCAATCGAGGTGGAGGAAAAGCTGCGGAGCAGTTGCAACAAGTTTTGCAAGGCATTCATATGCGTACTACAGAATCTCATTTAGAAATTAAACTCTCTGAAGTTAATTTCTCACCTTCCAACAGTGATGCCTCTTACCCTGAAACACTTTGCCACTATGAAAATGCGCTAATTTCAGCGCTAAATCAGCTGAGCCGGTTACACGCATCACGCTAATTGCATCATTTTGTACCCTATAAACGAAAATTGCCGTGAATAAATTCACGGCAATACCTGCTATTTACCTTTATATATTTTTTATCTGTTATCCAGCCACTGATGGGAATACGGGTAACATTAGATATAGTTTGATCACAATCGCGTTAACGATATCAATAAAGAATGCGCCAACCATTGGAACAACTAAGAATGCAAGGTGTGATGGACCAAATTTGTCCGTGACTGCTTGCATGTTCGCGATTGCTGTTGGCGTTGCACCTAGGCCGAAACCACAGTGCCCTGCCGCCAATATCGCCGCATCATAGTTTTTACCCATCACGCGGAAGGTAACGAAAATAGCATAACCCGCCATCACACAGGCTTGGACTGCCAAAATAATCAGCATAGGAATCGCTAAAGATGCCAGTTCCCACAACTTCAGGCTCATCAGAGCCATCGCAAGGAATAGGGAAAGGCTAACGTTACCAACAACAGAAACCGCGCGGTCAAACACGCGATAAAAGCCCGCTAAAGATAGGCTATTACTTAAGATAACCCCAACAAATAACACACAAACGAATTTAGGAAGTGCAAAGGCAGTATCTGCCAGTAAGCCAGCAATAAAACTCCCCGCCATCAAACAAATCGCAATTAATGCAATAGTTTCAATCAACACCATAGAGGTGATCATTCGGCCTGATTGCGGCTTCTCAAATGCTGTTGGTACATCTTTATCATCTTCAGCAGTGCCTGGCGTTGGAATATTACGGATTAAGAAACGTGCAACTGGCCCACCAATGAGCCCGCCAAGCACAAGACCGAATGTTGCACATGCCATAGCAACTTCAGTCGCACTCTGGAAACCATAGCTATCTGTAAAGATTTTACCCCAAGCAGCCCCTGTACCATGACCACCAGATAAAGTGATAGAGCCAGCAAGCAGCCCCATTAGCGGGTCAAGGCCAAGTAATTCGGCTAAGGCAATACCAACCGTATTTTGTACTAATAGTAAACCTACAACGACAAAAATGAAAATAAACAGTGCTCTACCACCAGCTTTCAAGCTGGCTAAGTTTGCGTTTAAACCAATCGTGGCAAAGAATGCCAACATCATAGGTTCTTGTAATGAAAGGTCGAAAGACAAGCTCCAATCAAATACTTGCTTGATCACCAATAAGCTAAAAGCGACCAGCAACCCGCCTGCAACAGGCTCCGGGATAGTATATTTTTCGAGGAAAGGAACTGATTTTACAAGCTTACGTCCGAGCAATAGCACAAGGGTAGCAGCCACAAGCGTACCGTAGACATCGAGATGATACATTTATGTACCTCGTCTGTTGTTAATATTATTTAAAACT
The DNA here is from genome assembly GCF_028477805.1 of Providencia sp. PROV268. NCBI lineage: Bacteria > Pseudomonadati > Pseudomonadota > Gammaproteobacteria > Enterobacterales > Morganellaceae > Providencia > Providencia sp. PROV268. The sequence goes on along the minus strand of NZ_JAMPLW010000016.1, from coordinate 89,008 downwards.
AGTAAGACGTTAATTTCTTCCTTAAAACGCCAAAAGCAGGTTCCTGAATTAGAAAAAAAATCGGAGATAAACACAAGTTAAAACATATAAAAATGTGACATTCCTTATCTAACTATAAAGAAATATTTTTCGCGCAAACGATTGCTTTTTTACGTGGTCGCTTTACAATGCGTTTTTTGTTGGCAGAGAAATACCAAAATGACCACCGAAGCATCTCAAAGACAGGCCGTTGAAGTCGAGCCAAAAAGTGAACTCATTTACCGTTTAGAAGATAGGCCACCACTCCCTCAGGCGTTGTTTGCTGCGGGTCAGCACCTTCTCGCCATGTTTGTGGCCGTCATTACCCCCGCAATGCTTATTTGCCAGTCATTAGGGCTACCCGCCCATGATACACAGCGCATTATCAGTATGTCACTGTTTGCTTCGGGTATTGCTTCCTTAATTCAGATCCGTGCTTGGGGGCCTGTTGGCTCCGGGCTATTATCTATCCAAGGCACCAGTTTTAACTTTGTTGCACCTTTAATTATGGGGGGTGTTGCACTCAAACAAGGTGGCGCTGATATCCCCTCAATGATGGCGGCACTGTTTGGCACACTGTTGGTCGCAGCACTCACTGAAGTTGTTTTATCGCGTTTTCTGCATTTAGCTCGTCGAGTGATTACCCCATTAGTATCTGGCGTGGTAGTCATGATCATTGGGCTGTCACTGATCCAAGTCGGTCTGACTTCTATTGGTGGCGGGCACAGCGCAATAACTGATAATACCTTTGGCTCCCCCGATTATTTGCTACTGGCAGGTATTGTGTTGGCTGTCATTATTTTACTCAATCGCCAAAAAAACCCTTACTTACGCGTCGCCTCTTTGGTGATAGCTATGGCAATCGGCTATCTTGCGGCTTGGTGGATGGATATGCTTCCCACAACTCAAGACACCGATAGCACACAATCCGTGATCACCATACCTGAACCTTTCTATTATGGATTATCCTTTGATTGGAACTTGCTGATCCCACTCATGCTCATTTTTATGGTGACCTCTTTAGAGACAATTGGCGATATCACCGCGACCTCCGATGTCTCCGAGCAACCTGTGCGCGGCCCCATTTATATGAAGCGAATTAAAGGCGGAGTGTTAGCAAATGGTTTGAACTCCATGGTATCTGCTGTATTTAACACCTTCCCTAACTCCTGCTTTGGCCAAAATAATGGCGTGATCCAGCTTACTGGCGTGGCAAGCCGCTACGTGGGTTATATCGTTGCTTTAATGTTGATCCTATTAGGGGTATTTCCTGCTGTCGCCGGCTTTGTTCAACAAATTCCTGAGCCTGTTTTAGGCGGTGCCACCATTGTGATGTTCGGTACGATTGCAGCTTCTGGTGTGCGTATTGTTTCCCGTGAACCCCTCAACCGCCGTGCAATTATGATTATCGCCTTATCGCTTGCGGTCGGTATGGGGGTTTCACAACAGCCACTTATTTTACAATTTGCCCCTGATTGGCTGAAAACACTCTTTTCATCCGGCATTGCCGCAGGGGGTTTAACCGCAATTGTTCTGAATTTAATTTTCCCTCACGAAAAGTAACCTGTCATTTACCGCCAGAGTTGAATACACTGGCGGTTATTCTGTATTCTATCTTGATAATTTATCCATCAGCGCATTTACCCATCAGTCCAATTATGGAGGGGCAGATAAACCATGAGGTGGTTAACCAAGCTCATCATAGCGCTTCTGCTACTGTTCTTACTCGCCGTGATATTCACCTATGCAGGGTTGCAAACACGCTGGGGTGCATCCTACGCTAGCCATTTTTTAAGTAAATTCACCGATTTTGATATTGATGTTGGTATCATGGGGCATGAGTTTTCGAATGCGGGTGAATTTGTTTTCCAAGACGTAAAAATCGCTTCGCGTAATCAAGACATGACACTGGATGCGAAACAAATTGTTGTCGATGTTAATTGGCGGAATCTGTTTAGCGGTACCGCAATTCGTCGCTTCGTGATCACGCAAGGTAATTTAGCGGCGACGACCTCAGAAACGTCAACGCCAATTCCATTGAGTGCAAATATCCTCCAGTTTGAAAATAGCAATATCCAGCTAAACCAAGCAGAAAATCGCCTTCAAGTTTCTGGGTTCACAGGTGGCATCACACCATGGCAGCCAACCACAAACCATCCGTTTGGTTATGGTGATTTCCGCTTCACCACTAAACAGTTAGATATTAATGAATTGCCCTTAAAAAATGTTGCAATCACAGGGAAGCTTCAAGAGAATCTCACTGAATTTACCGATGCCAGCGGCTATCTTAATAATGGCTACATCACAGGCTCAGGAAAAGCATTAGCAGACGGTTCTATCACCATTAATTCTTTAGCGATGGATAAAGTTGGCTGGCAAAATAGCATTCCCTTTGACTCATTGCGTGAAGCAATCGAGAGCCAACGCACTATCTCATTAAAAAATGTTGCGCTAACTAATGTTGATCTCCAAGGTAAAGACTGGGCAATCTCAGGACTTAATACTGAAATTGACCATATCAACTGGGTAAGGGGAAGTTGGAGCAGTCCTGAGAGCCATATTAACTTTACTGTTAATCAATTGGTTATCAAGGATCAACAGGTCGATACACTGATTGGTGATCTCAATATTCAGGGCGATAACCTCAACATTGAAAAGCTTTCAGGTTATTACTATAAAGGGGTATTTAGCCTTAATGGTGTGTGGCAACGTAACGACCAAACCCTTACCCTCAATGACGCAAAACTAGCCGGTATTTTATACACTCTGCCTGAAAATTGGCTGCAATTTTTCAGTCAACCTTCTCCTAATTGGCTATCAGGGCTGACTATCAAACAGTTTACCCTATCTCAATCATTGCTTATGAATATCGACTCTCGTTTCCCATTCGAATTGACTGCGCTCAGTGGCAACGTAGAAAATGTGAGTCTTATTAAGCAAAAACAGTGGGGAATTTGGAGTGGTAAAGCCTCATTCAATGCAGATAGCGGAACGGTTAATCAAGTTATGATACGCCGGCCTTATATGGATTTACGCCAAAGTGGGCAAGCCTCTGCTGCGGCTTCATTAACTGCCAGCACTGATAAAGGAGTTGTGAAGGTAGGTCTATTGGTGAAGCAGTCACCTAAAAAAGTGCCATTTTTACTGCGAGCTTCAGGTACGAATGTCGACCTTTCCGTCCTAAATCAATGGGGCTGGCAAGGCTTTCCACCTCAAGTCATTGGCGATTTTGATACATCACTACAAGGGGATTTATTAGCGCCATCCTTAGCAAAAAGCGTAAATGGTGAATTAGTCGCTACTCCACTGCAAGGGAAGCAAATGTATCGGACTGTGGTGAACGGTGTTGTTACCTCTTCTGTTGAGAGTGATGCGCCCCCTACCGAGTCACAACCTGTGGGCTCTCTACCAACGAACGATCAGCTCCCAGCGCTACTTACGCAATAATAGAAAGGCAGGCCAATCATCTCATTGGCCTGCCTCTCAATCGCTATCATCAAGATGATTTTATGGTCTTTTCCACCGGTAAAACCATATAGACACCGCTAAATACTGCTCCAACCTCACTGTTCGCGCCACTGACGGCTACCTCAAGTTTCACTCTCGCTTTACTTCCTCTTGCGAGACGGTCAAGGTCGCCACTCATATGTGACATATCGGCAACGGCTGTTGGCCTGCCACTAACAGGCTTGCTATAACGAATGCTGGCATCCACTAAGACAATATCACCACCGAGTTGGTGCTCTTGCATGAGTAGCCAAATCAAACCCCATCCCGTTAATGTTGCCAGTGAAAATTGGCTACCTGCAAAAATTGTTTCATGGGGGTTTTGGTTACCCGCTTCAGGCATCGTGGTAATAAATTTTTTCCCTGTATATTGTTCAATACGAACACCCATTTTTTCACTTAACGGGATATATTTATACCACGCTTGTTGCAGTTCGCCACACCAATCGGGTCGATGGAGGATTTGATCGAGGGTTTCAATCGGTTTAATCATTAAATAGTGGCGAACGGGTGTTTTCAGTTCACCAGCGATAAGGCCACGACTTTCAAAGCCGATCTTACTAAAGAAAGGAACGGCCTCTTCCCGAACACTCGATACAATGCGTTTTACACTTTCTTGTCGCGCAATGGACTCTAGGGCCATCAAGATGAGTTTACCTAAACCTTTACCTTGCATCACAGGATTAACAGCAAGAAAGCGGATCGCACCTTCATTATCGGCATTAATATAAAGCCGCCCGATCGCTAAAATACGGTTTTTATCATCAACGACCATTTGATGATAAGCAGTAAGATCATAGCCATCTTTCTCAGAACCAAGAGGCTGATTAAAGGGTTTACGTAACATCTCCCAGCGGAACTGGTAATAAGCATCAAACTCAGCGTCATCTTTAGGTGCACGCAGATGGTACATAGTCTCCCCCTAAATAGTTGAATCAGACTTGCAACCAGAAAGTCACAGGACCGTCGTTGGTCAGGCTGACTTGCATATCCGCGGCAAATTGCCCTGTTTCAGTGATCACACCTTGTTGGCGACTCTGTTCAACAAAATATTCATATAGCTGTTCAGCGCGTGCAGGCTCTGCTCCCCCTGAAAAGCTGGGTCTCATCCCTTTTTTCGTATCTGCTGCCAATGTAAATTGCGAGACAACTAACAAATGACCGCCAGCTTGTTGAACATTCAGGTTCATTTTTCCCTGTTCATCACTAAAAATTCGATAACCAAGTACTTTCTCACACAGCCGTTTTGCTTTTTGTTCGTCATCATCTTTTTCAACGCCGAGTAAAACAAGTAACCCAGAACCGATTTGACCAACAACTTGCTCATTCACAACAACTGCTGCATGAGCGACTCTCTGTATTAATGCAATCATGGTAACTCTATAAAAATATGGAGTAACGGTTTAGGTTACTCCACGGTGATAACTCATTAATTATTCGACTTCAGCGTTGAAGTCATAAGTACGAAAATATTCAGGTACAGTGTCTTTGTTAACGACATGAACACCTTTGATACCTAGCGCTTCGGCAGCCTTAATATTGTCCTCAACATCATCAAAGAATATGGCATCTGCCGCGTCAAACTCTTCAGATTCCAGAACATATTGGTAAATGGCTGGATCAGGTTTGCGCATCCCCAAGTCTTGAGAGAGGTAGAGGAAATCAGAGGAGGCTGCAATTTCAGGGTAATGTTCAGGCCAGTAATCAAGGTGTAGGCGGTTGGTGTTAGATAAAACAACAACACGATGCCCTTGCTCACGTAGGCGCTCCATTATATCAATAACTTCTGGGCGCACCGACATAAAGATAGCGTGCCAGCCTTCCGCAAACTCTTCAAAACTGAGTGTAATGCCGAGTTCTTCGCATAGCATTTCAGCAAATTCAATATCTGAAATTTTGCCACACTCATGTTGTTGGAAGATATTCCCAAAAGTAAACCGTGATTTGATCTGCTCAGAAGGCGTACCGCTCAGCTCTGACCATTTATCAAAAACACGATTAAAGTCGATATCAATAATCACATTACCCATATCGAAGATATACAGCATACCGTTTCCTCGTTGTTATTAACTAAATTCACTTTAATCATAATTCATACAACTGAACAGCCCTAATTGCAGATTATTTGTTGTTTTTTTATTAATAAAGGGTGCCATCATCTCTATCATGACAATAGATTCGAAACAGTCGAGCTAGATGCTCCCCTGCTGGCGACAAGGTATGATCCCGCCGTTGCACCAGCGCAAAAGTTGCATAAGGCAATTTTTCAGCCAAATCTAGTGCGATAAATTGCTGGTCAAATAAAGGGTCATCAATTGTATCAACAGAGACAATCGTCAAAAAATCGCTTTGTGCCACCAAGCTCATGCAGCCAATTAATGTTTCACATGTCACACTAAAGCTCATTGGTCTCTCCATTCTGGAGAACACTTCAGAAAGCTGCTTATAATAAGTGCCTTTCGGTGTCGGCATTGTCCAGTCACAATTTGCTAATTGCTCTAATGACGTAGCATGCCTCATCGGGTGATCTTTACGCATGATCACCTTATATTCTTTGCGCATTAACCTTTCAAAATTAAATTCAGCATCCAAACTACCGGGGTAATAAGTATTCACCGTAAAATCTAATTCACCTTGGCGTAATTGCGGCAACATCGTCAATAATTGCCCTTCCATGATACGGATCTTGATATTGGGAAAGTCACGATGAAATTGAATAATGACTTTTGGCATCACTGAACGTGCAATACTCCCTGCGACACCAATATTAATCGTACCGCTGGATAATCCAATGCGCTGCTGTATTTCCTCTTGCCCTACACGTAACTCTTCCAAAATAATACTGGCACGACGTAAAAAACTTTCTCCACAATCCGTTAAATAGATCCCTTGATTACTACGAATAAATAATTTTGCTCCCAAAGAGCTTTCTAATTCACGAATGGATTTGGTCAATGCTGGCTGAGAAAGCTGTAAAAAACGGCTTGCCGCCCTAATGCTGCCATGGCGACTCACTTCAACGAATGCCCTCAATTGATTCAACTTTATTGGCAAAGCCATATTAGCCCCTGATAACCATTAGTTATATAGACAAAGATAATCGTATCTTTTTTACCCTATTTTGATTGTGTACAGTCAACTTTTGATAATAACAAATAATTAACATAACTACTTATTAACTATTTTTTAATTATTAAAACAATCAAATGCAGCATATTAAATTAGTTTAAAAATATTAAATAAAATTTAATTTTATTTAAATTGAATCGTTCTGGGTATTTATACCGAGCCACTCCCACTTTATCGTGATAACTAAAAGAGATAACAATTATGGAGATTTCTTTAAATAACGCTATTGGATCCATCACACATCAATTACAAATTTGGCGGCGTGATTTTCATCAATATGCCGAATCCGGTTGGTTTGAATTTCGAACTGCAACATTAGTTGCTGATGAGCTGGACCGCCTTGGCTACCAATTACAACTAGGAAAGGAGGTCATCAACGCTGAAGATCGTATGGGGCTTCCCTCACCACAGCAATTGGCAGAGCAAGAAAAACGAGCCATTGAGCAAGGCGCGCTAACCAAATGGCTTCCCTATTTTTCAGGAGGATTTACGGGGATCGTTGCGACGTTAGATACGGGTAAACCGGGGCCTACACTGGCGTTTCGTGTTGATATGGATGCGTTAGATCTGAATGAAGATCTCACTGAACAGCACCGTCCACACGCAGAAGGCTTCTCTTCTTGTAATGCCCATATGATGCACGCCTGTGGTCACGACGGTCATACCGCCATTGGCCTCGGTTTGGCACATATCTTGAAGCAATTTCAATCACAACTGACTGGTCGTATCAAAATTATTTTCCAGCCTGCCGAAGAAGGAACCCGTGGAGCAAAATCAATGGCAACCGCTGGTGTTGTGGATGATGTCGATTTCTTTGTCGCCATACATATCGGCACTGGAGTGCCTAAAGGGGAATTAGTGTGTGGCAGTAAAAGTTTTCTTGCGACCACTAAATTTGATGTCACTTTTCAAGGGAAAGCCGCACATTCAGGAGCAAGACCAGAAGATGGCAAAAACGCATTAGTTGCCGCCGCTCAGGCCACACTGGGTCTATATGGTATTCCTCGGCATAGTGAAGGTAGTTCTCGTATCAATGTTGGTGTACTCAATGCAGGAATTGGACGTAATGTCATTGCTGATCACGCATTAATGAAAGTTGAGACGCGCGGCGAAACGAATGATATTAATGAGTTTATGTATCAAAAAGCCCTCAATATCATTGAAGGTGCCGCCAAAATGCAAGATGTTGAGTTCAACATCAAATTAATGGGCACTGCACAAAGTAGTCATCCTAGCCCGCAATGGGTCGATTTCATTATGCGTCTAGCACAGAACAATATTCCTGAGCTGACTTCCGTTATTAAAGATAAACCTCAAGCAGCAGGTTCAGAAGATGCAACCTACTTTATGGAGCGCACCAAAGCACTTGGTGGGCAAGCAACCTATATGATTTTCGGTACTGAGCTTAGCGCAGGGCATCACAATGAACGTTTTGATTTTGATGAAGATGTTATGCCTGTTGCCGTCAAAACCTTAGCCACTATTGCGCTTTCGCTACCTGAATTTGGAGATCACCCTAATGAGTAACGCATTCACATCATTCATCAATCATTATATTGAACAGAATCGCGCACGTTTCACCCAATTAAGCGATGCGATTTGGGATCATCCAGAAACCCGTTTTGAAGAGACCTTCTCGGCTGGGCTACTCGCTGATGCACTGGAGCAAGAGGGCTTTACTGTAGAAAGAGGGGTGGGCGATATTGATACCGCATTTATTGCCAGCTTTGGCTCCGGCGCCCCTGTGATAGCGCTGCTGGGTGAATTCGATGCGCTTGCTGGTTTAAGTCAGCACTCCGCTTGTAGCCATCCTAGCCCCGTTATTGAAAACGGTAATGGTCACGGTTGTGGGCATAATTTATTGGGAACTGCCGCATTAGCTGCCGCCTTTGCCGTAAAAGCTTGGATAGAGGAAAACCAACTACTAGGTACAGTACGTTTCTATGGCTGTCCGGGTGAAGAAGGCGGCTCAGGTAAGACTTTTATGGTAAGAGAAGGCTTATTTGATGATGTAGATGCGGCGGTAACATGGCACCCTGAATCATTTAGTGGTGTTTTCAATGTTCAATCCCTCGCCAATATTCAAACTGCATTTCGCTTCAAAGGCATTGCAGCACACGCGGCAAACTCCCCACATTTAGGCCGTAGCGCACTTGACGCGGTTAGCCTAATGAATGTTGGTGTTCAATTTTTACGTGAACATATTATTCAAGAAGCGCGCATCCACTATGCAGTCACGAATACGGGAGGCGCTTCCCCTAACGTCGTTCAAGCAGATGCCGAAGTTTTGTATCTGGTTCGTGCACCACAGCTAGACCAAGCTCAAGATATTTATCAACGAGTTATTGATATCGCTAAAGGCGCAGCTTTAATGACTGGTACACAATTAGAGATCCGACTCGATAAAGCATGCTCAAATTATGTTCCTAATCGCACTATTGAAAAAGCGATGTATCAGCATATTACCCATTACGGTATTCCTGAATACAGCGAGCAAGAGCGCCAATTTGCAGAAGAGATCCATGCCACCTTAACCAAAGATGATTTGCACAACGCAAAACTGAATGCCGCGCGTAGTGGTGGTGAACAAGCGATAAAATGGGGTGAGCGCCAAGGTAACAAGGCTCTGACGGATGAAGTTTTACCCTATGTTGAATCAAAAGAACTGATGTATGGCTCAACGGATGTGGGGGATGTCAGCTGGGTCACACCAACGGCACAATGCTTTAGCCCTTGCTTTGCATTCGGCACACCTCTGCATACATGGCAATTGGTTGCGCAAGGAAGAACATCTATCGCCCATAAAGGCATGCTATTAGCAGGGAAAATTATGGCAGCTACCGCCGTTGATCTACTCACAACACCTAACTTACTCGCTCAAGCAAAAAGTGAGTTCCAACGTCAACGTGCTCAACAACCTTACCACTGCCCAATTCCCCCTGACGTTAAGCCGTCTAAATTGCAGTAATTTTGTATTGGCGGGTCAATAACAATCACAAATCCCGCCATCAAGACCATAAAAATAACAATAATTGCAAATACATAGGAAAAACATCATGAGCCAAACCACAACATCAATGAATAAGAGCCCAGGTGCTATTTTTCGTTGGATAGAGCGTGTTGGGAATAAAATACCAAACCCTTTCATTCTTTTTGTCTATCTTCTGGCGATCTTAATGGTCGCTACGGCTATCCTTTCTTGGTTTGATTTATCGGTAAAGAACCCAGCTAACGGCGAACTCGTTTCCGTAAAGAACCTATTGAGTGTCGAAGGCATACAGTGGATTTTGCCTAATATTGTCAAAAACTTCAGTAGCTTTGCTCCATTAGGCGCCATCTTAGCGCTCGTCATCGGGGCAGGACTCGCTGAAAAAGTGGGTTTATTACAAGCCTTAATGTACAAGATGGCATCAGGGATTAATAAACGTTACGCCAGCTATATGGTGTTATTTATCGCCTTTTTCAGCCATATTTCATCAGATGCCGCTTTGGTGGTTATGCCCCCTTTAGGTGCATTAATTTTTATTGCGGTTGGTCGTCACCCCGTCGCGGGTCTACTCGCGGCTATTGCTGGCGTAGGCTCCGGCTTTACCGCTAACCTCCTGATTGTTACAACGGATGTTTTACTCTCTGGGATCAGTACGGAAGCCGCCATGATCATCGACCCTAACTTACATGTTAGTGTCATTGATAACTGGTATTTTATGGCTACATCCGTCATCGTCTTAACGATTGCAGGTGCCATCTTAACGGATAAATTTATTGAGCCACGATTACCAAAGTGGGAAGGCACTTCTCATGACCGCTTAGAAAAATTAACCCCATTACAAAATCGTGGGTTATTAATGAGCGGGCTCTCGGCATTAATATTTATTGGACTCGTCGCATTAATGGTTGTACCTGAAGGTGCACCACTTCGTGACCCACAGACAGGCTCGGTGATCCCTTCACCATTTATTAAAGGTATTGTGCCTGTCATCATTATTTTCTTCTTTGTCGTCTCAATTACTTATGGTATTTCGACCAAGCAAATTAAAAAACCAAATGATATTCCTGACCTATTAGTTGACCCCATGAAAAGCATGGCGGGCTTTATTGTCATGGTTTTCCCTCTGTCTCAGTTCGTTGCGTTTTTCAACTGGAGCAACATGGGGAAATTTATGGCGATTGGCTTGACTGATTTACTCGAAAATTTAGGAATGACAGGCGTACCTGCCTTTATTGGTTTGATGTTTTTATCTGCATTCTTATGTATGTTTATTGCCAGTGGCTCCGCAATTTGGTCTATTTTAGCGCCAATATTTGTGCCAATGTTTGTGCTGTTAGGCTTCCACCCTGCTTTTGCACAGATAGTCTTTCGTATCGCTGACTCCGCGGTACTCCCACTTGCACCGATGTCACCATTCTTACCTCTATTTTTAGGGTTTCTACAGCGATATTACAAAAATGCCCAACTTGGTACTTATTACACCTTAATTCTGCCTTACCCACTGGTTTTCTTTGCAGTATGGATATTGCTGCTCGTCGGTTGGTACTATGCCGGTTTACCAATAGGGCCAGGGGTTTATCCTCAACTGACACCTTAATAAGTCACCCATTACCTTTAAAATTTACTGTATCAATAGAAGGTGGGATAGCTTCCCGCCATCCTCTTACCCTACCGTACATACAGCGCTGTATGCACGGTAGTTTGTACTTATTCCGCTCAGGTCGTCACACATGTGTGTCGCTAATAATTTCGTTACTGTTCGTTTATTGCGACTAACAAAATTAAGGTGATTTTGGGAAGTGCTTTCCTTCTCCACGCGCGATGACTGATTATTCGTTATATCTACTCAAGCTGCAGTGTGATAATAGATATCACTCAGAACTGATTGATTTTACGAACGTAAATATCCTTCCGAAATGTGTTTATCTCGTGCGATAGTTTGGAATTAATATGATGGGAATGAGAGGCTTTGAATATGTCGGCTAGCTCACTATTTATACTAGCCCCATAACAGCAAAGTCCTAACCTTTTAGGCTAGGACTTTGTTAGCAATCTGAAAGCGCCCAATGAGCGCCTTCAGCAAGAAGAATAACTAAAAATTAGTCTTCTTTTGAACGGTTCGCACGGCGACGATCGTTTTCAGTTAAGTGACGTTTACGCAGACGGATAGACTGTGGAGTCACTTCAACTAATTCGTCATCATCAATAAACTCTAGTGCTTGTTCCAAAGTCATTTTAATTGGTGGTGACAAGGTTGTCGCTTCATCCGTACCAGACGCACGCATGTTAGTCAGTTTTTTACCTGTTAAGCAGTTCACAGTCAGGTCATTTGAACGTGAGTGAATACCAATGATTTGGCCTTCATACACTTCTGCACCATGACCTAAGAATAGCTTACCGCGGTCTTGTAGGCTGTACAGGGCGTAAGCAACTGCTTTACCTTGACCATTCGAGATCAATACGCCATTTTGACGACCACCAATTTCGCCTGGGCGAACATCATCGTAGTGGCTGAATGTTGAGTACAGCAAACCCGTACCTGACGTCATCGTCATAAATTCAGTACGGAAACCGATCAAACCACGGCTAGGGATAACATAATCAAGACGTACACGGCCTTTACCATCTGGCATCATGTCACGTAGGTCACCTTTACGCTCACCCAACGCTTTCATGACATCACCTTGGTGCTGCTCTTCAACGTCTAAAGTCACTTGCTCAAATGGCTCTTGTTTACGGCCATCCACTTCACGGAAGATAACTTTTGGACGAGAAACACCTAACTCAAAGCCTTCACGACGCATGTTTTCGATCAGAACTGACAAGTGCAATTCACCACGACCGGAAACTCGGAATGCATCTGGATCTTGAGTTTCTTCAACACGCAATGCCACGTTGTGCACTAGCTCTTTGTTCAAACGGTCAAGGATCTGACGCGAAGTCACATATTTACCTTCACGACCACAGAATGGTGAGGTGTTAACACAGAAGAACATGCTCACGGTTGGTTCGTCGACCGCCAATGCTGGTAACGCTTCAACATTACCCACATTACAGATAGTGTCTGAAATGTTTAGTTCACCTAAACCCGTCAGAGCAACGATATCACCTGCTTCTGCATGTTGAGAATCAATACGTTCTAAACCTAAGTGAGTCAGAACTTTACCGATTTTACCGTTACGTGTTTTGCCTTCGCTATCGATAACTGTCACTTGTTGGTTTGGCTTAACAGTACCACGTTTGATACGACCAATACCGATAACACCTAAGTAGCTGTTGTAATCTAGTTGTGAAACTTGCATCTGGAAAGGCCCTTCCAGATCAACTTTTGGTGGCTCAACATATTTGACAATTGCTTCATAAAGCGGGGTCATGTCTTCTGCCATATCTGTATGGTCAAGACCCGCGATACCGTTTATTGCTGACGCGTAAACGATAGGGAAATCAAGCTGTTCATCCGTTGCGCCTAAGTTAACGAATAAATCGAATACTTGGTCAATAACCCAATCAGGGCGTGCACCAGAGCGGTCAACCTTATTGATAACAACAATCGGTTTTAAGCCATTATCGAACGCTTTTTGGGTAACGAAGCGTGTTTGTGGCATAGGGCCATCAGTGGCATCAACCACCAGCAGAACGCTGTCAACCATTGACATAACACGCTCAACTTCTCCACCAAAGTCGGCGTGACCTGGGGTATCTACGATGTTGATGCGATAGTCATTCCATTTGATAGCGGTATTTTTGGCAAGGATAGTAATACCACGCTCTTTCTCCAAGTCATTGGAGTCCATAACACGCTCATCCACAGTTTCACGTTCACCGAACGTGCCTGATTGCTGCAATAATTTACCAACCAGTGTTGTCTTGCCATGGTCAACGTGAGCGATGATGGCGATATTTCTTAAGTTTTGAATTGACAAGGATTTTTACCGTTTAATTGACAGGAAAGGAATATGCTTTATAGAGCCTAACTATAAAACTGCAAAATAGGAAGCATACTTTCTACGTTAATTTGCTGTTATTTTACACGTTTTTCCGCGCAAGTGGAATAAATGTGAATTTCATCACTGTATAAAAAGTTTTTAACTAAAAAACATTTAGTTGCGTAACAACTACGGAATATCTCAAAAAATAACTGGTATCAATACTGAGAAATCACAAAGTAACAGAATAATACGCTATATTTTAAATTTTAACAGCCGTAAAAAAGAATAAAAAATAGAAATTCTTCTACTAACTCCCTCTTTCACGCTTTTTTCTGTAATTTAGATATATCTAAATTGACCAATTAGATATATCTAATTATATTTGATCTCGTAAATTCGATATATCTAATCAAGGAGAATTATATGCGAATTCATTGTTGCCGTCATGTTTATCATTCACGCCATGAAGACGGTCATGGACACCAATGTTGCCACGGCGAAGGTTGCCATGGTCGCGGTGAGGCACGTGGGCAGGGTGGTGGTCGCCATAGAGGTCGTGGATTACGCCGTTTATTTGATCATGGTGATTTGCACATTATGGTACTTTCATTAGTGGCTAAAAAACCTAGCTATGGCTATGAAATTATCAAAGATATCCAAGAAGCCTCAAATGGCCTTTATGTACCAAGCCCAGGTGTTATTTATCCAACGCTAACACTACTCGAAGAACAAGGTTTCCTTGAGTCAGAAGTGGTTGAACGTAACCGTAAAAGTTTCAAAATCACGGCAGAAGGTGCAGCACATTTAAAAGCGAATCAAGAGACAGAAACCATTATTTTCCGTAAATTAGCCAAAGCGCGTGATATGCAGCACGGCGGTAATTTATCTGAAGAAATCGAAATGGCTGTCAGCCGTTTTAAAGCGCTCTTGCGCCATAAAATGGTTTTAAAACAATTAAGTGAACAACAAACTCGTCAAATTGCGCAAATCATCAATGATGCCGTACAGCAAATTGAGCAAGTCAACATTTTATTAACTGATAACATTGATGAATAAAAAGCGGGTTGGTTAATCATTTATTTTATCTAAATGGCCTTGTGTTTTGACGTCAAGCACAGGGCTAACGGTCAAAGCTCCCCCTCTCTACTAGCCATTAATAATGACTTTACTTTGGCACGGCAAAACCTTTGTGTAGCCGCTAATCCTCGCTTTTTATTACTAAAGCACCAATATAGTGCACTCCACATAGAAAATGCACCATATTGGTGCAATAATTCACATGTACTCTCCTACTAATTTGTCATAACGGCGTAACACTCCATATTTAGGCTATTTTAAAAAGTTGGCACGTTTTTCGCTTATACTTTTATGTGAGAAGTTACACCTTGATTAACTGATGCTGAAAAGCCAGAAATAATTGCAAAAAGTAACGCAACTGTATGTGGTTATTTTGCAGACCCGACCTGACCAGGAGAGCCGACGATGTCCGCAGAACACGTTTTATCGCTGATAGAAGAGCACAAAGTAAAATTTATTGACATGCGTTTTACTGATACCAAAGGTAAAGAGCAACACATCACCATCCCTGCTCATCAAGTCAACGAAGACTTCTTTGAAGAAGGTAAAATGTTTGATGGTTCATCAATTGGTGGCTGGAAAGGCATTAACGAGTCTGACATGGTGCTAATGCCAGATCCATCCACTGCAATGCTCGACCCATTTTTTGCCGACCCAACTTTGATCATTCGTTGCGATATTCTTGAACCAGGCACAATGCAAGGTTACGACCGTGACCCGCGCTCTATTTCTCAACGTGCAGAAGATTTTTTACGTGCCAGCGGTATTGCTGACACCGTGCTGTTTGGGCCAGAGCCTGAATTCTTCATCTTTGATGATATTCGTTTTGGTAACAGCATGCACAGCAGCTACTATCACATTGATGATATTGAAGCGGCTTGGAATACTGGTACAAAATATGAAGGCGGTAACAAAGGCCACCGTCCGGGTGTAAAAGGCGGTTACTTCCCAGTTCCCCCCGTCGATTCTTCACAAGACCTCCGTTCTGCGATGTGTACCACCATGGAAGAAATGGGCTTAGTCGTTGAAGCTCATCACCATGAAGTGGCTACCGCAGGTCAAAACGAAGTGGCATGCCGCTTTAATACAATGACCAAAAAAGCAGACGAAACACAGATTTATAAATATGTCGTGCACAATGTTGCCCATGCTTACGGTAAGACGGCGACCTTTATGCCTAAGCCATTAGTCGGTGATAACGGTTCAGGTATGCACTGCCATATGTCACTGTCAAAAGATGGTATTAACCTATTTGCAGGCGATAAATACGGTGGTTTGTCAGAAATGGCGCTTTACTACATTGGCGGCATTATCAAGCACGCACGCGCACTGAATGCCTTCACTAACCCAACAACCAACTCGTATAAACGTCTGGTTCCGGGCTTTGAAGCACCAGTTATGTTGGCTTATTCTGCACGTAACCGCTCTGCATCTATTCGTATCCCTGTGGTTGCAAGCACCAAAGCGCGTCGTATTGAAGTGCGTTTCCCTGACCCAGCAGCCAACCCATACTTAGCGTTTGCTGCGCAATTAATGGCGGGTCTTGATGGCATTATCAATAAAATCCATCCGGGCGACGCCATGGATAAAAACCTATACGACCTGCCACCAGAAGAAGCAAAAGAGATCCCAACAGTGGCTGGTTCACTAGAAGAAGCCTTGGCTGAGCTCGATAAAGATCGTGAATTCTTAATTCGCGGTGGTGTATTCACCAACGATGCAATTGATGCCTATATCGAACTACTCCGTAGCGATATTCAACGCGTTCGCATGACCCCGCATCCATTAGAATTTGAAATGTACTACAGTGTGTAACACGCCGTTCCACTGCTAGTCTTTGTTGCCGTGAAACATTTGCCCCATCTCTGATGGGGCCTTTTCTCCTACTTTCAGTGGTATCATTTTATTTACGGCACCGTTATTCAAATTGCAGCTTTGTTGGGTAAATCAAGTATAATGCACCAAAATAGTGCAGGAGCAGAATTACATGAAAGCCGAACATTTGCCAGCACCGGAACATATTCTTGATTCACTGTTAAACAGCGTCTTAATCGTTGATTATGACCTTGTGATCCATTATGCCAATCATGCGGCTTTACAAATACTTGCCCAAAGCCAACGTAAAATATATGGCACCCCATTACCTGTACTTTGCAATTATTGCTCCTTAAATGATGAGCTAATGTTAAATAGCTTAAAAGAGGGCCATAGCTTCACCGATAACGAAGTTACGCTCGTTTTTAATAATCATTCCCATGTCATGTCGTTAAGTGCACAGCCTTTCTCTGCTCAGTTTATTTTGTTGGAACTGTCTCAATTAGATAGCCAACGCAGGCTCAGCCAAGAGCAGGTACAAAATGCTCAGCAATTGGCAGCAAGAGAGCTGATCCGGGGTTTGGCTCATGAAATAAAAAACCCATTAGGCGGCTTAAGAGGCGCTGCACAGTTGCTTTCAAGGGCATTACCTGACCCAAAACTGAATGAATATACGCAAGTTATTATTGAACAAGCCGACCGATTAAGGGCATTAGTCGATAGATTACTTGGCCCCCAATACCCTGGGCCAAAAACACAACAGAGTATTCACCACAGCGCTGAAAATATCGTGCGCCTTGTGTCATTAGAGAAACCCGAAAATATCACGTTAATACGCGATTATGACCCTAGTTTGCCTGATCTTGAGTACTATCCCGATCAAATTGAACAGGTTCTACTCAATATTATCCGTAATGCGTTACAAGCACTTTCCGATACGGGTGGCACAATAACGCTACGCACTCGCACAGCATTTCAGGTCATGTTACAAGGGGAGCGTTATCGCTTAGCCGCTCGTATTGATGTTGAAGATAATGGCCCAGGTATTCCACCCGCTATCCAAGATACGTTGTTTTATCCTATGGTAAGTGGTCGCGAGGGCGGAACAGGATTAGGCTTATCTATCGTTCACAGTTTAGTGGATCAGCACGCTGGGAAAATTGAATTTACCAGTTGGCCCGGTCATACCGAATTTTCTATTTATCTACCAATTAAAAAATAGGGGATAACAATGCAGCAGGGAAAAATCTGGGTTGTTGATGATGACAGTTCTATTCGTTGGGTGCTTGAGCGCGCCTTAAATAGTGCCTCTTTTCATTGCACCTGCTTTGACAGTGCCGATGCTGTTCTTGCCGCTTTAGAGCATGATTGCCCTGATGTTTTGTTATCAGATATTCGTATGCCGGGTATTGATGGTTTAGCCTTACTTAATCGGCTAAAGCAGTCGCACCCATCGCTTCCCATTATTATTATGACGGCACACTCTGATCTTGATGCAGCGGTAAATGCTTATCAATCGGGGGCTTTTGATTACCTACCTAAGCCTTTTGATATTGATGAAACCGTCGCTTTAGTCGAACGCGCCTTGAGCCATAGCCGAGAACAAAACCACCTCGAACGTGATTCTAAACAGAAAACGGAGAGTGTCTCTTCCACCATGATAGGTGAAGCTCCTGCTATGCAAGAGGTTTATCGGATCATAGGTCGCCTCTCTCGCTCATCCATTAGTGTGCTGATTAATGGTGAGTCCGGTACAGGTAAAGAATTAGTTGCACATGCACTGCATCAGCATAGCCCCCGTGCCAACGGCCCTTTTATTGCTCTCAACATGGCGGCTATTCCTAAAGATCTCATTGAGTCAGAGCTATTTGGTCATGAAAAAGGGGCCTTTACTGGCGCCACACAGGTTAGGCAAGGCCGTTTCGAGCAAGCTAATGGCGGCTCACTATTTCTTGATGAAATTGGCGATATGCCTCTAGATATACAAACACGACTATTGAGAGTTCTTGCGGAAGGGCAATTTTATCGTATCGGCGGTTATACTCCGGTAAAAGTCGATGTGCGTATTATCGCAGCAACACACCAAAATCTAGAAAAACGTGTTAAAGAGGGGCTATTCCGTGAGGATTTATTTCATCGCTTAAATGTCATCCGTGTACAGCTCCCACCATTACGTGAAAGAACAGAAGATATCCCACGTCTTGCCCATTATTTTTTACAAAATACTGCCAAAGAGCTAGGTGTCGATAGTAAGGTGCTACATCCAGATAGTGAACATATTCTGCAACGCTATCATTGGTCCGGTAACGTGAGGCAATTGGAGAACGTTTGTCGCTGGTTAACGGTTATGGCGGCTAGCCAAGAAATTCTACCGCAAGATTTACCAGAGGACCTGTTGGATAGCCCACAACCGGACGATGCTAGCGAGGAGCCAGCAGCACGTCAGTCTGTCACAAGTCATCATCCATCATGGTTTGAACTGCTCGAGCAGTGGACACACAGTGCATTAGCTGAAGGTAAAGAAAACTTATTAGCTCAAACCGTTCCTCTAATGGAGCATACCATGCTAAATTGCGCCCTCAAATATACGAATGGGCACAAACAAGAAGCGGCTCGTTTATTAGGTTGGGGGCGAAATACTCTCACCCGCAAATTAAAAGAGTTGGGTATCGAGTAAATCACCACAGGCTTATTTCTGCACCTCTGCAAGTAGCCAATGACGAAAGATAGCCATTGCAGGGGTTGTCGGTCGTGATTTCAATCGACTCAGCCAATATCCCCCTAAAGTGACGCTAATATCAAACGGTTGAACCAATGTACCGGCGCTCAATTCGTGCTCGAACATACAACTTGGAGCCAGCGCCACGCCATCCGTTAACAGCGCAGCTTCAACCATTAAGCGCGAAGAGTCGAAAATTGGCCCTTTCACTCGCCATGGCTCAAGCTCTGCTGCTATCTGCCATTTTTCCCATTCGTCTTTACGATAAGAGCGCATCAAACTGTGATCTTTTAAATCTAATGGATGAGTTAACTTATTGGCCACTTTTTCAGAGCACAGTACGGTATGAGCCGCTGAAAACAGCGCCGTATTTTCTGCTAATGGCCACAATCCTTCCCCAAAACGGATCGCAAAATCAACCCCCTCAGCTGCTAAATTAACCACGTTATTGTGCGTCATGATGCGCAAATCGATATAAGGATACAATGCAGCAAAAGCGGGTAAGCGTGGTAATAACCAACCTACGGCAAACGTACCGACAACGGAGACACTCAAGACTTCATGGTAATGCCCATCTTCAAATTGTTGTAACAATGACTCTATTTGGTCAAATGAGCGGCTGAGTACAGGAAGTAAAGCCAACCCTTCATCGGTCAGAGCCAGCCCCCGAGGTAAGCGAATAAATAGCTCAAGTCCAAGCTGCTCTTCCAGCAAACGTACCTGCTGACTCACAGCGGCTTGGGTCACATTCAACTCCAGCCCTGCTCTTGTAAAGCTTAGGTGCCGCGCTGAAGCTTCAAATGCTCTCAACGCATTCAAAGGGAGACGATGACGATAATTCCCTGACATAAGTTTTTCTTTTACCTCATCGAATTTTATATCGTTTCAAATCAGAATTTAAAATAGGCATACTCTTTGCTCATCATCGGACAATACGGTATTAATCAATGCCTCAGCATCTAAGGCATGTGGAAATTAGAATACCTGAATTTTAATTATCAATAACTAAAACTTTTACTTTAATGGATAACTCTATGAAAAATATTTTTCGTCAGAGGCGGCTTTTTATCGCCTTAAGTTTAGCAATGACATCGATTTCCGCCTTTGCCCTTACACAGCAAGAGGTCGATGACATTATCAAGCCCCTGATGAAACAAGAACAGATCCCGGGTATGTCTGTTGCCATCTCAGTGAATGGCAAACAAGCTATTTACCATTACGGTGTTCAGTCAAAACAGACCCAAATTCCTGTTTCTGATAGGACGCTGTATGAAATTGGCTCCTTATCAAAAACCTTTACCGCAACACTGGCAACTTATGCGCAAATTCAAGGAAAACTCGATTTTAGCCAAAGTGTCAGTCATTACCTACCTGAATTAAAAGGCAGTGCTTTTGATAATGTTAGCGTGATGAATTTAGCCACCCATACATCAGGGTTATCGCTATTTGTACCTAGCGATATCAAAACCAACGATCAATTAATGGCGTATTATCAAAAATGGCTTCCTGACAATGAGGTTGGACAATATCGTTCTTATTCAAATTTAGGGGTTGGGTTACTTGGTATCGTGACGGCAAAGCAACTTAATATGCCTTTTTCTCAGGCTATGGAAAAATTGATGCTGCCTTCACTTGGCTTAAAACATACTTATATCCATGTTCCCAAAAGCCAAGAGAAATATTACGCACAAGGCTACAATAAGCAAAATCAGCCTGTTCGCTTAAACCTAGCAATCCTTGGTCCAGAGGCTTATGGCCTAAAGTCCAATGCCAAAGATTTGATCCGTTATTTAGAAATCAATATGCAATCCATTAAAGTGGCGAAAACTTGGCAAGAAGCGATTGAAAACACCCATACAGGCGTTTACCTAACCGATTCGTTTGTGCAGGATATGATGTGGGAAAGCTATCCATGGCCGGTGTCGCTTTCACAATTACTGCAAGGCAACCGTGATGATATGGCTCTCAAACCACAAAAAGTGGAATTGATTAAGCCAGCCATGGCGCCAGAAGTACGCGCTTATTATAACAAGACTGGCTCTAGCAATGGCTTTGCGACATACGCGATATTTATTCCAGAAGAGAAGATTGCCATTGTTATGCTATCCAATAAATGGATACCTATTCCTCAGCGCATTACAGCGACTTACCAGTTACTAGAGAAAATCGAACGCTAAATACTCAAACGGCTCCATTGTAATATGGAGCCATGTATTTAAATAACACGAGAAAATTGGCGTTGACGCATTTGATTACGCAAATAGACATCAAAGCACATACAGATATTACGGATCAGCAAGCGCCCTTGAGGAGTCACCTTAATCGCGGTTTCTGTTATTTCGACTAAGCCATCTTCTTCCATCGGTTTTAACAGCGCTAAATCCTCTGCAAAATAGCGTTTAAACTCGATAGGATAAAGCGCCTCAATTTGCGCATAATGAAGTTGGAAATTACAAATCAGTGTCTTTATCACATCTCGGCGTAAGCAGTCATCATTGGTTAACACTAACCCACGCCACAAAGCATGCCCTTGCTCTTCTACTTGCGCATAATAGGTTTTTAAATCTTTTTGGTTCTGCGCATAACTATCACCCAACATACTGATCGCCGATACGCCCAATCCTAATAAATCACAATCCCCTTGAGTGGTGTAGCCTTGGAAGTTGCGATGTAAAATCCCTTCACGCTGTGCAACGGCTAACTCATCTTGTGGTTTGGCAAAGTGATCCATACCAATAAACTGATAGCCTTCTGAGGTTAAGGTCGCGATGGTTTCTTGCAAAATATCCAGTTTTTGCTCAGCACTTGGCAAGTCTTCATCTTTAATTTTACGCTGTGCCGCAAACAAGTTAGGCAAATGAGCATAGTTAAACACGCTCAAACGATCCGGTGACAGTTCAATCACTTTTTTCAAGGTAAAAGCAAAGCTTTCTGGGGTTTGCTTTGGTAGACCGTAAATCAGGTCAATACTGGTTGATGTAAACCCCGTTTCTTTTGCTCGATTAATGAGCGCAAAAATAAAATCTTCATCTTGTTCGCGGTTAACTAAAACCTGAACATCTTTATTAAAATCTTGCACCCCCATACTCAGGCGGTTGAACCCTTCGCTGCGCAAATGATCTATCATATCCAGTTCAATTTCACGGGGGTCTACCTCTATCGACATTTCAACGTCATCAGAGAAATGGAAGTGTGTTTTGAGCAAAGTGACCAAATGGCTAACTTGAGCCTTATCGAGATAAGTAGGTGTGCCGCCGCCCCAATGCATCTGTGTAACGGTTCGCCCTTTTAATAAGGCTGCACGTTGAATAATCTCTTTTTCGATGACCTGCAAGTATTCATCTGCTTTATGCTTTTGCCGTGTCACCAGTTTATTGCAGCCACAAAAATAACAAAGCTTATGGCAAAAAGGGATGTGAACATAGAGCGATAATGGGTTTTCAGGGTAGCGTTGAGTTGCAGCCACAAACGCACTCTCATCATACTCTTGGTTAAATTCCAAAGCTGTCGGGTATGACGTATAGCGTGGCCCTGAATAATTATATTTTTGGATGAGAGAGAGATCCCAAACGATATTTTGCTCTGACATTAACATTCCTCAATTGCGCCGAATACCTACTTACAGGCTGTATCTTATGCTTTTTTATTGGCGAACTTATATACACGACATAATAACATAAAAGAAATTATAACTTGTGATTGGCAAGAGAGAGTTGATGCAGCACCAAAAGTCGCATGACTTGAATGAATTTTAACCAAAACCTCCTCCAGCAGTGCACCGGAGGAGATAGAAAAACGATTATTTACTTTTCAGGATACGCATAATGTCATCCAGTTTATCTTCGTCTTCTTCTTCATCGTCGTCGGTCAGTTCAATACCTAAAATAGACATCAGCTCATCAATGCGGTCTAAACAAGTATCAATATACGCCTGCTCTTCCGCTGTCACCGTTTCACCATCTTCTAAACGCGCCAACAAGCTATCTAAACGATCGTCCTGCTCAAGCATTTCAAGCTCTTGCTCTGGTGATAATTTAACTTTTACTGCCGGCTCTTTAGCGGGCGCTGGGCGTGTTACCACCGCATTATCATCAACAACCAACGGAATCGGTTTTTTGCTACCCACACGTGGGTCTAGGGCCTGATTTTGATTTCCAGACTTGCTATTCGTTGATTTTTCTTGATAACGCGCCCCTGATTTATTACCACGATGCTTTTTCTGGCGTTTGCGCTCACGCCCTTCTGCATTAAGCTCTTCTTTTGTTTTACGGTACTTTTTCTTGGTTTTGCTGGCGGTTTTACTTGCCGGTTTTTTTGGTGAATTCATGGTCTGATACCTTGATAAGTCAGTTTCTGCTGCGGAATCTAGCAGAATCCCTCAAGCTGTGAAAGCACTTGAGCAGCAATTAAAACGGTTTTTTGCATTTTGTTTGTCAGTCTTATTGATTATAGCTCGAATTGATAGCAATTAAGAGTATTTGATGACAAAACGGCTCCAAGAAGGGAGCCGTTAGATAAGGAAGGTGATTAGGCGTCGACTAAAACCATTTTTAAAATAAATAAAATGGAAACTAAAACAACACATAACCCTAAGTCGCGCCAACGACCAGTACCGATCTTCATTGCACAGTAAGCGATAAAGCCTAATGCAATACCTTCTGTAATCGAAAAGCTAAATGGCATCATGACCGCAGTAATAAATGCAGGCACCGACTCCGTCAAATCATCCCACTTCACACGCGTTAAACTGGATGTCATCAACACGCCAACATAAATCAGCGCGCCCGCGGTTGCATAAGCAGGAACCATACCCGCTAAAGGAGAAATAAACATGGTTAATAGGAATAACACCCCGACCACAATGGCAGTCAGACCAGTACGCCCACCAACAGATACCCCCGAAGAGCTTTCGATATAAGCGGTTACCGATGATGTTCCCATTGCAGAGCCGGCAACAGAACTTAAGCTATCCACATAGAGTGCTTGCTTCATGCGCGGGAATGTTCCGCGAGCATCAGTAATGCCAGCTTTATCCGTAACCCCAATCATTGTGCCGGATGAGTCGAATAAGTTAACCAACATAAAAGCAAAGATGACCCCAGACAGCGCCAAGTCCAGTGATCCCAAAATATCGACTTGCCCCACTACACTGGTGATGCTAGGTGGCAAAGAGAAGATGCCGTTGAACTTCACATCGCCTAATGCAAGGCCAATCAAGGTAGTGACCACAATGGAAACTAATACTGCTGCATGAATATTACGGGCAGCTAAAATTGCAATAATGAAAAAGCCCAGAGCACCTAACCAAACGTTATGTTGGGTGAAGTTACCAATGGAGACTAAAGTGTCTGGATTCGCCACGATAATACCTGAATTTTTCAGCCCCATCATGGCAATAAATAGACCGATACCGCTGGTGATCCCCACACGCAAACTCAATGGAATATTTGCAATGATCCAGTAGCGGATACGAAAGAGTGTTAGAATAAAGAGACCCACAGCGCCCCAGAACACAGCGCCCATCGCAACTTGCCATGAATACCCCATCGCCCCAACGACGACAAAAGCAAAAAAGGCATTTAGCCCCATTGCTGGTGCCACCGCGATAGGTAGGTTTGCTAATAACCCCATCAAAATACTGCCGATAGCCGCAATTAAACAGGTCGTTACGAATACGGCTTTAATGTCCATCCCTGCGACAGATAAAATTTGAGGGTTAACAAAGACAATGTAGACCATTGTGAGGAAGGTTGTAAAACCTGCAACGACTTCAGTTTTCGCCGTTGTTCCGTGTTCTTGTAATTTAAACACGCGTTGGAACAGACCCTGTTGTTGCACAGAGCCAGAAGATTGATTACTCATTAGATATTGCGCCCAAAAAAAGTTTTTTTCGCCCTATCCTACAACAAACAAATCGAGAGTGTTACCGTTAAAATGAAAAAAAGAAAACGTTTGCGTGATGATAATACTCAAAAGTGCGTTAACTTACTGATACAGCAAGATGAATTGGAATTTACAGAAAAAAGAAATTTTTGCGTGATCGTGGCGGCGCCATTTGCACCGCCACATTATGATGATTACGATAAGGCGAGTAGCTTCTGCCTACGCCAAAAGAGTAATGACCGCTTCGCAGCAAATGGTTTAGCCCCACGATGATGACTTAAACGTTTTGCTATCAAGTTGGCGACAATTTCTAATGTCAGACAGATGACAAAGTAAATAAACGCGACAAATAAGAAAATTTCGAGTGGATAAACCATTTCACGGTTATTCACCTGTGTTGCCAAAAATGACAGTTCAGCAACGCCCACAATGTAAGCCAAAGACGTGTCTTTAATCAGCGCAACCCATTGGTTAATAAACGATGGCACCATCATGCGTAATGCTTGGGGTAAAACTATTTGCCAAAGCACTTGCCAACGGCTAAAACCTAACGATAAGCCAGCCTGCCATTGCCCTTTGCCTATTGCTAAAATGCCCGCCTTAACCGCATGGGCCAAATACGCCGACGTGATTAAGGCGAGAGCGCAAATCACTGAGGCGATACCCGGTATTTCGGTTCCGAGCACAACGGGCAAAAAGAAATAAGTCCAAAAAATCAGCATAATGACGGGAATGGCGCGGAAAAAGCCTAAAACAGCAGCGAACAGGTTCATCCAGAAACCACGTAACATCGCTAAGGCAACACCACCAAGCGTACCGAATACAATCGACATTGCCCCCGCGACCAAGCTGATAATTAATGTTAATGCGGCACCTTCAATAGGGCCATCTGGAAACGCACCAAACAAAAGGTACTGCCAGTTTTGCTCAATGACTGAAAAATCCATCTTACACACTCTCCACTAAATTACGTTGCGCTCGCCACTGCCCCCAACCTTCCATTACCGCGATAATCGCAATATACAGCACAGTGGCTAGGCCAAATGCCGTAAATGTCTGTAGTGTTTGGCTTTCAACCTGACGTGATACATAAGATAGCTCAGCCACACCAATCGCCATGGTTAAAGAGGAGTTTTTAACGACATTCATGTATTGCCCGAGAAGAGGTGGCATGGCTATTTTAACGGCCTGGGGTAGCACCACATGTTTCATCGCTTGCCACCCTGTTAAACCCAGCGCAAAAGCGGCATATTTTTGGCCTTGTCGTACACCACGGATACCGGAGCGTATTTCTTCGGCAATAAATGGTACGGTATATAACGTTAAGCCAATAAAACCTGCTAAAAATTCAAACGAAGGCCAACTGAGCGTCATCCCCGCAAATGTGATTTCGTGGGGAGTATTAAGCCACGCCATCATATCCGATGATAAAATTTCACCGGAAGCGAAATACCAGAAAAAGAGTTGTACCAACAACGGGGTATTGCGAAAAACGGAAACATACACTCCGACAATCCAGCGTAGCGGAGCAATTTGGCTATCCCTTGCCGCAGCAACCACAAAACCTAATAACGTTGCAGCGATAATGGTACAAATGGAGATCCAGAGGGTCAGTAAAAAACCATAACCAAACCATTCCAAATACTCGGGAGCTAAAAAATGCTCAGAAAGAAACTCGCCGCTCGTTAATTTTTCAAACATAAGTGCTGCCTTTTATAACTAAGAACCCCGCGATAATATGCGGGGCTATTTATTCTATGCTTATCGACCAGTGAGCATGGAATCGGCGAAATAGAACGCCTATTATTTTTGCTGATCCAGTGGTGCAAATTTGAACTCACCGCGAGGTTGAGCGGCCTTTGTATCAGGGCCAAACCAACGGTTATAAATCTGTTCTGCTTTGCCTTCTTTTTCAAGCTTCAACAACGTGTTATTCACATTTTCGATTAAACGTGTTTCACCTTTAGCGGCAGCAACCGCTTGATATTCGCGAGTGATGCTAAATGGAGAGATTTCAAAATCTGCTTTGACTTTCTCAGGTAAGTTACCAAGTAATCCCACTAATTTTGCATCGTCTTGGGTAATTGCTTGTACGTTACCATTGCGTAAAGCCGCAAATGCCTGTGGTGTATCATCATAAGAAATGACTTTTGTATTCGGATAACGTTCACGTAATGTCACTTCTTGCACGGTACCTTTGTCGGCACCAATACGTAAAGGTGCGATATCATCAGGCGTCTTCAATACCCCTTTGCGCGCAATAAACTTTTGCCCTGTTGCAAAATCAGGAATAGAAAAATCAACCTGCTTAGCACGTTCATCAGTGATAGTGAAATTTGCCCCAATTAAATCGACTTTACCTGAAGTCAGTAGTGGAATACGGTTTGCTGGGTTGGTTGGACGCAACTCTAACTTGACGCCAAGGTCATCCGCTATCGCCTGTGCGATATCAACATCATAGCCCGCGAGTTTTTTCGTTTGTGGGTCAATAAAACCAAATGGTGGGTTACTGTCAAAAACAGAGATACGGATCACACCCGCTTGCTTAATATCATCCAGCTTATCTGCATTGGCGACATTGGCCACCAGCGCAAGGCCTGCAAGTAGTGCGGTAGTTAAAACGCGAGCTTTCATTGAACACCTCTGACGGTAAACTTATGTAAATTGACCATCCCAAGTTATCAAGGAACGCTTATTTCTTGAAATACTATTAGTTAATATATTTATATCAAAAAAGAATATAGAAATGCGGATATAAAAAAAGGGCAAACACCATCGGAGACGCCCTAAATTATGGTCTAAACCATGGATAGCCTTTTCTTATAACGAAAAGGAAAAACGGAAATGTTTAAAGGTTGACTAGAGCGGGTATCACCCCAGACGAAAAAGAAAGTTTGTACCAAGGAGTCACCGTGAGGCGGCCCCTTGGCGGCATTACCTCGTTATTCCTTCTTAGTGATCATCTTTTCTAAGCGGTCACCACCTACATGGCGGAAGTCTTGGCCTTTGACATAGTAAAAAATAAATTCACAGATGTTTTGGCAACGATCACCGATACGTTCAATAGAGCGAGCACAAAACAGCGCAGTCAGTACACTTGGGATAGTCCTTGGGTCTTCCATCATGTACGTCATCAGTTGACGCACGATCCCTTCGTATTCTTGGTCTACCTTTTCATCTTCTCGATAAATCCGAATGGCTTCTTCCAAGTCCATGCGTGCAAAGGCATCTAAGACATCATGCAACATTTGCACAGTATGACGGCCTAATGACTCTAGGCTCACCAATAACGGCTGGTGCTGGTGAGAAAACTTTTCCAATGCAGTTTGGCAAATTTTATCGGCAACATCACCAATACGCTCAAGTTCGGCAATCGTTTTAGAAATTGCCATAATCAGTCGCAAATCGCTCGCTGTCGGCTGGCGTTTTGCGATAATTTTCACGCATTCTTCATCAATAGCCACTTCCATCATATTGACTTTATGGTCATTTTCGATAACTTCGCGCGCAAGAGCCTCATCCTGATTATGCATCGCTGTGATAGCTTTGGTGAGCTGTTCTTCAACCAGCCCTCCCATTGTCATCAACTCTGTATGGATATGTTCCAGTTCAGCATTGAACTGCCCAGAAATATGTTTGTTGTGGTTCAGCGTATCCATAGTCGGCTCCATATCAACCGTAACGACCAGTAATGTAGTCTTCAGTTTGTTTCTTTTCAGGTGTGGTGAACATCTTGTCTGTATTATTAAACTCAATCAGCTCACCCAAATACATAAAGGCCGTATAATCAGAACAACGCGCAGCCTGTTGCATATTATGAGTTACGATCACCACGGTGTATTCAGATTTGAGTTCGCTGATCAACTCCTCAATGCGCCCTGTTGAAATTGGGTCAAGAGCTGAACACGGCTCATCAAGCAATAACACTTCTGGGCGGATAGCAATACCACGTGCGATACATAGACGCTGTTGCTGACCACCAGATAGGCTATAACCACTTTGATGTAATTTATCTTTGGTCTCATTCCACAGAGCCGCTTTGGTTAATGCCCATTGAACGCGCTCATCCATCTCTACACGAGAGAGTTTTTCAAACAGGCGTACACCAAATGCAATATTATCGTAGATTGACATTGGGAATGGCGTTGGTTTTTGGAATACCATTCCGACCTTGGCACGTAACAGAGCGATATCCTGTTTGTCTGTCAGAATATTTTGACCATCAAGTAAGATTTCACCTTCCGCACGCTGTTCACCGTACAGCTCATACATTTTATTGAAGGTACGCAGTAAGGTCGATTTACCGCAACCAGATGGGCCGATAAAGGCGGTGACTTTATTTTTTTCGATATCTAATGAGATATTTTTTAATGCGTGGAATTTCCCGTAATAAAAATTAAGGTCACGTACTTTAATCTTACTGTTTGCAATATCATTTGCATTAATCATGGCAACTTCTCTCTATAAATCTTTATTCAATCCGGGGTTAGTGTTTTTTCTGAGCAAACACAACACGTGCGACGATGTTAATTAACAAGACACATAGGGTGATTAATAGAACCCCTGCCCATGCCAGTTGTTGCCATTCGGAGAACGGGCTCATCGCAAATTTAAAGATAGTGACGGGTAAGTTAGCAATTGGCTCATTCATATCCGTACTCCAGAACTGGTTCGACAGTGATGTGAACAGTAATGGTGCGGTTTCCCCCGCAATACGAGCAATAGCCAGCAAAATACCTGTAATGATCCCGGAGACAGATGCTTTAAGCGTAATCGATAAAATCATTTTCCATTTTGGCGTACCTAGCGCATATGCGGCTTCTCGTAAGCTATCCGGTACTAACTTCAACATGTTTTCAGTGGTACGGATAACAATCGGAATTTGCAACAACGCCAATGCGATAACGCCAGCCCAGCCAGAGAAGTGCTGCATTTGCGCCACCACAATGGTATAGACGAATAGCCCCACCACAATCGATGGTGCTGAAAGCAAAATGTCATTAATAAAACGCGTTACAGAAGCTAGCCATGATTTACGGCCATACTCTGCCAAATAGATCCCTGCTAAGATCCCAAGCGGTGTACCCACGACCGTTGCCCACAAGATCAACAGCCCACTACCTACGATAGCATTAGCAAGGCCGCCCCCTTCCGTATTCGGTGGAGGAGTCATTTCTGTGAACAAGTTCAATGACATGCCATCGAACCCTTTGGTAACGGTTGAGAACAAAATCCAAATTAACCAGAACAGCCCAAATGCCATCGTTAGCATCGAAACAAACAGAGCGATTCGGTTAACTTGGCGTCGCCATGCCTGACGACGGGCTCGTTCTTTTTGATTAACGACAATATTATCGGATGTCGACATATTAACGGCCCTCGTTCTTCGCTAAACGCATAACCATGAGTTTTGATATCGCCAGAACAATAAAGGTGATAACAAATAGAATTAACCCAAGTTCCATCAGCGCGGCGGTATGTAGACCACCTTCCGCTTCGGCAAATTCATTCGCCAATGCAGAAGTAATACTGTTACTCGGCATAAACAACGAGAAACTATCCAGTTGATACGTATTACCAATTACAAAGGTCACCGCCATTGTTTCACCAAGCGCGCGCCCTAAACCTAACATTACCCCACCTATCACACCGTTACGTGTATAAGGCAGAACAATATTCCAGATCACTTCCCATGTGGTACAACCGATACCATATGCTGACTCCTTCATCATGACAGGTGTTTGTTCAAACACGTCACGCATGACAGAGGCAATATAAGGAATGATCATAATGGCGAGGATAATACCTGCTGCCAAAATACCAATCCCGAATGCAGGACCTGAGAAAAGCTCACCGACAATTGGGATACTCGACATCACATTGCCGACAGGCTCTTGAAAATATTCCGCAAACAGCGGCGCAAAAACAAACAGCCCCCACATACCATAAACGATACTAGGAATGGCAGCGAGAAGCTCAATCGCAATCCCTAATGGGCGTTTTAACCAATTAGGTGCAAGTTCAGTTAAGAAAAGAGCAATACCAAAGCTCACGGGTACTGCAATAATCAGGGCAATCAGTGATGTGACGATGGTGCCATAGATAGGCACAAGCGCACCAAACTCCTCAGCGGGAGCATCCCATTCTTTAGTCCATAAAAACGAAAACCCAAATTTTTGCATACTCGGCCACGAGGCAAAAATAAGGGAAATAATGATGCCACCAAGCATTAACAAAGTGATTAGCGCGGCAATTTTGACTAATGCGCCAAATATCACATCGCCTGACTTGCTCGGTGCTTTAAATGCCGTTGTTTTTTCGGCCATGCGCTTTGTCTCATCCTACACCTACTTTATTTAGTAGGATTTAGTTACTACGTCAGAAGGCGGATGTTAATCCTAAGCATCCGCCTACCATTACCAACCCGAGGCTCACTGATTAGAACAGTGGTTTGCCTTGGCTATCTTTGACTTCTGTTTTCCATGCTGCACGAATTGCTGTCACAACTTCTTGAGGAAGGATAGCATAATCCAATGCTTCTGCTTGCTGACCACCTTTCTCATAAGCCCAGTTAAAGAAATCGAGCACAGCTTTTCCTTTTTCTGCATTCGCTTGATCTTTGTGAACTAAGATAAACGTGGTTGAGGTAATTGGCCATGCGTTCTCACCATTACGGTTAGTCAGGTCTTGAGCGAATGACTTAGACCAGTCAACTTTCTTCGCTGCTGCGCTGAAGCTTTCACCTGTTGGGGAAACAACCTTACCATCTGCGGAAATGAGTTTAGTATAAGCAAGGTTATTCTGTTTCGCATAGGCATACTCCACATAACCGATAGAGCCTGGTAAACGCTGGACGAAAGCTGCAACGCCATCGTTACCTTTACCTGCGACGTTGTTTTTCGGCCAGTTTACTGTAGAGCCTGCACCAATATCATTTTTCCAGCTTGAGCTGACTTTTGATAAGTAGCTCGTAAATACGAACGTCGTACCTGAGCCATCAGAGCGTCTTACCACTGCAATGTTTTGATCGGGTAAGTTAACACCTGGGTTCAATTTAGCGATGGCAGGATCATTCCATTTGGTGATTTTACCGAGGTAGATATCACCTAATGTTGTACCGTCTAATGTCAATTGACCTGACTGGATACCTTTTACGTTAACCGCCAGTACCACACCACCGATTACGGTTGGGAACTGGAATAGGCCATCTTCTTTCAATTTTTCATCGGTTAATGGCGCATCAGACGCACCGAAATCAACCGTTTTTGCATTAATTTGTTTAACACCACCAGAAGAGCCAATCCCCTGATAGTTCACTTTATTACCTGTTTCTTTCTGATAAGAGTCCGCCCACTTAGCATAAACAGGAGCAGGGAATGTTGCACCCGCGCCAGTTAAGCTTGTGGCAGCAAAAGAAGACATTGCAGTCATTGAAAGGGTTGCTGCCATTACGCTAGCTAAGGTTGTACGCATCATTTTCATAATCCCTCCGGGGATGTATAGAAACAATTAAGTAGTAAATTGTTGGTGAAATGTCACGGTAGGAAAAATAGGACAATTTGATGACAACAACATGTCTGATTTATGACAGTTTTATGACAATTGACGACTTTCGTCTAGCTATCGAAAAAAAACAGCAGCTTAAAAAACAAAATCAGTCATAAAATCAATGAGTAATGAAATATAGAGCAGAATATCTCTATATTGAGACCACCATGACAAACTGTCATAAAAAAGTCGTAAAATCCTTTTTTACTGCTTCTCTATTTTGATAATACGGTTTAATTCACCGTTTCAAGGGAGAAACATGCGCTTGCCATCAAGGGATTAAAATCAGCAATTTGCGTATGCGGTCAGACTACCATCACAAAATGGTCATCTCGCGTGGTGCCTGCTTTATGATAAAGCAGGCAGATAATCAGCGAAAATTGAGCCTCACGCCAGCTACGCAAACAACAAGCAAATATTCATTGTTCTTTATTTGACTTGAAAACCGGATGTTGTTTGAGCTGAGCGATTACTTGATCCATCCCCGTTTTACCATGAGTGGTCTGCGATGATGCCGCTATAGTGTTGCGAAGACCTGCAAATTTTGCCATCGGCGGTGGAGGTGGCGGTGTTATAGAGTAAGTTATTTTTTATATGATGACTGGCGCGTAAGATAGGCGTTAATACCGAAATAAAATAGAAGGTAGGTCGTTTTATACGACCCACTACCGACAATGGTTACTCTTCTTTTTCTTTCAATGGCAGGAGTGCACGAATGGCGAAACCGCCGCGTTCACTTTTATGGATTTCGATACTACCTTCATGGGCATCGACAATACGACGGATAATTGCCAATCCTAGCCCTGTTCCCTTATTGCTACGGGCTTTTTCACCTTGCACAAAAGGTTGGAAGAGGCGTTGAATATCTTCTTCTTTGATACCTGCACCATCATCTTCCACTTGGAACCAAACCGAATCCTCATTTTTGCCACTGCTCACTTTGATCCAGCCGTTACCATAGCGATAAGCGTTAACAATCATATTGGTGATGGCGCGTTTAATGGCTAATGGATTCGCATTCACGATCAGACTACCCGGCTCCAGTGCCGTTTCAATTTCACCGGTCACGCTCGTTTCAGCGGTAACTGCCTCATTGAGGATGCTATTTAGGTCACAAAACTCCATATTCATTTCCTGACCCGTTTTCAGGTAGTCCATAAACTGACCAATAATCGCATCACACTCTTCAATATCCTTATTGATGGATTCTGCTAGGTAGCCATCTTCAGGGCTCATCATTTCCGTCGCCAATCGGATCCGTGTCAGTGGGGTACGTAAGTCATGACTGACCCCCGCCATTAAAATTGTCCGATCATTTTCAAGCGTCTTTATGCCCGCAGCCATATGATTAAAGGAGCGGATCGCGGCTCTTACCTCAGTTGCCCCTTTTTCCTGCATGGCGGGTAATATGACCCCTTTCCCCACTTGCCCTGCATGGTATTCAAGTTCAAGTAATGGCTTGTTTTGGTAACGAATATAGAGCCAGACCCCTGCAAAAATAGACAGGAAAATGGCTAAAGTATAACGGAATACTAACGAAAATTGGTTTTGCCCAATTTCAGTTAATGGCACACGCACCCAGATATCAGGCGCAAGATAGGAGGTTAACCAAAGAATAGGATATTCGCGGCCAAGCTCAAGACGCACTTGGGCTTCGCCACCAATATATTCCGACATGTTTTCGCTGAGAAAATCGTATTCTTTCGCCCAATTTAAGCCTTCTTCCATCGCGGCTGATTGAGCATAAAAGGTGATCCCCAACTCATTGTAGATTTTTTTACGTAATGCGGGAGAGACCCGTACTGTGGTTCCATCTTGCAGCACCATCCGCTCCGTCATTAATGTTCGCACTTCATAAGCCAACACTTTGTTGAATTGCTGCAAACTTGGCATAACAACAAAATTCAGCACCACCATATAGCTGGTGACAAGGCTGGCAAACAGTAATGCAACAAACAAAAATAACGAACGCGAAAATGTACTACGGCGAGAGAACCTCAGTCGCTTCATGCTTTACTACCGTCCGGCACAAATACATAGCCCAAGCCCCAGACTGTCTGAATGTAGCGAGGGTGAGCTGGATCTTCTTCAACCATACGACGTAAACGTGAAATTTGAACGTCAATTGAACGTTCCATCGCACTGTATTCACGGCCTCTCGCTAAGCTCATCAGCTTATCACGAGATAATGGTTCCCTTGGGTGCGAAACCAATACTTTAAGTACAGCAAACTCACCGCTCGTCAAAGGCATATTTTCTTCGCCTTGGAACATTTCACGGGTGCCTAGGTTCAGTTTAAACTTACCGAAGGTAATAATCGCATCATCCTGAGATGGTGCGCCTGGCAATTCATTTGCTTGGCGACGTAATACAGCACGAATACGTGCAAGTAATTCACGCGGGTTAAAAGGTTTAGGAATGTAATCGTCGGCGCCAATCTCTAAACCAACAATACGGTCAACCTCTTCACCTTTAGCCGTTACCATAATAATCGGTATTGGATTGTTTTGGCTGCGTAAACGACGACAAATTGACAGACCATCTTCACCTGGCAACATCAAATCTAAAACGATTAGATGAATCGACTCCCTCGTTAGGATCCTATCCATTTGTTCAGCATTCGCGGCACTACGTACCTGAAATCCTTGCTCTGTGAGGTAGCGTTCAAGCAAGGCACGCAAACGCATATCATCATCGACGACAAGAACTTTATAGCTTTCTTGCATTTTGTAGCCCTCAAGATGTGCAATCTATCGAAATTATTTTTAAAATAAGAATATACCCACCATGCTCCAAGCTGTATGGGTGTTACAAAGCGCTGCTATCTAAATCACAAAAATAGTCATGACGATAAATTTTTACTTGCGCTTAATAACGGCATATCACCTGAATTATTTTGTGTATAAGTAAAATATAAGATAGTTAACGTCCTAATTTACCATCAACTTGAAATTTAATGAATAATTTTACGCCTTATAGGACTAGCGGTTTATAACTAATTTCTAACACTGTATAGGTTACCCGCCCCCCAGGTGTATTCACCGTAATTTCATCATCAACCTGCTTACCAACTAGCGCGCGAGCAACTGGAGAATCAATAGAAATCCAATTTTTGGATGGATTAAACTCATCGGCACCGACCAATCGGAATATTCTGATATTTTCATTATCATCTTCTAATTTCACCCATGCGCCAAAAAAGACTCGCCCTTCTTGCCGTGGATCTGGTTCGACAATTCTTAGTTGATCCAATCTTTTAGATAAAAAGCGTACTCGACGATCAATCTCTCGCAAACGCTTTTTACCATAAATATATTCCGCATTTTCTGAACGATCACCTTGAGCCGCAGCTTCAGAAACCGACTGAGTGACTCTTGGGCGCTCCTCTTTCCAAAGATATTTAAGTTCTTTGTCTAGCGCATCCCAACCTTCGCGTGTGATTAAGAGACTCTTATTCATAACCTTCATAAATCAGTAAGCAAGTTAGATAATTATAAATTATATACAGAATTAATCTTTAACTTTAGCAAAGTTCACCCTAGAAATTCTGCTTCTGTGCAAGTATAACAGTGCCATAAATTTTTTAACCATTCTTTGACTAGGTATTAAAAAGCGACATGAATGAAACTCTAAGCCAAATAATCGCGGGAGAGCTACAAGTTCAACCGAAACAGGTATTTTCTGCTATCACCTTGTTAGATGAAGGGAATACGGTTCCTTTTATTGCTCGTTATCGTAAGGAAGTCACAGGAGGCCTTGATGATACTCAGCTTCGCCAATTAGAGAACCGTTTAGGCTATTTACGAGAGTTAAATGAACGCAAGCAAACCATCCTCAAGTCAATCGAAGAACAAGACAAACTCACTCCCGAACTCGCCGCTGCTATCAATAACACCTTAAATAAAACCGAGCTTGAAGACCTCTACTTGCCCTTTAAGCCCAAACGCCGCACTCGTGGGCAAATTGCTATCGAAGCAGGCCTAGAGCCGTTAGCAGACACATTGTGGAATGACCCCACTCAATCCCCCGATGATGTCGCTCAATCCTTTGTCAATGCCGAAAATGGCGTGGCAGATACGAAAGCGGCTCTCGATGGCGCTCGTTATATCTTAATGGAGCGTTTCGCCGAAGATGCAGCATTATTAGCTAAAGTTCGCGACTATTTACTGAAAAATGCCCATTTGGTTTCCAAAGTTATCGATGGCAAACAAACCGAAGGCGCTAAATTTAGTGACTACTTTGATCACCAAGAACCTGTTTCTTCCGTTCCGTCGCATCGCGCATTAGCCATGTTCCGTGGTCGTAATGAAGGTATTTTACAGTTATCACTAAACTGTGACCCGCAATTTGAAGAGCCACCAAAAGAAAGTTACTGTGAAGAGATCATTACTCGTCACCTTGATGTTCGATTGAATAATGCACCAGCAGACCAATGGCGTAAAGCGGTTATTAGCTGGACATGGCGCGTCAAAGTATTGCTACATCTCGAAACTGAGATTATGAGCTCACTGCGCGAAAAAGCAGAAGAAGAAGCAATCAATGTGTTTGCGCGTAACCTCAGTGACTTATTGATGGCGGCACCAGCCGGTATGCGAGCGACTATGGGGTTAGATCCGGGTCTACGGACAGGGGTGAAAGTCGCGGTGGTGGATGCGACAGGTAAACTTATCGCAACGGATACTATCTATCCACACACAGGTCAAGCGGCTAAAGCGGCGGCTAGCGTTGCGGCCTTATGTCAAAAACACCAAGTCGAGTTAGTCGCTATCGGTAACGGAACGGCTTCAAGAGAGACTGAGCGCTTCTTTGCTGACGTACAAAAACAGTACCCCGAAGTCACAGCACAGAAAGTGATTGTGAGTGAAGCGGGGGCCTCCGTTTACTCGGCATCAGAGCTGGCCGCTCAAGAATTCCCTGATCTTGATGTGTCACTGCGCGGAGCCGTGTCTATCGCACGCCGCTTACAAGACCCCCTCGCCGAATTAGTGAAAATCGACCCGAAATCGATTGGTGTTGGTCAATACCAACACGATGTGAGCCAAACTCAATTGGCTCGTAAACTCGATGCCGTGGTCGAGGACTGTGTAAACTCTGTCGGCGTTGACTTGAATACCGCTTCTGTTGCCTTGCTAACCCGCGTTGCAGGTCTAAGCAAAATGATCGCGCAAAACGTGGTAAATTGGCGCGATGAGAATGGCCGTTTTGCAGATAGAAAACAGCTTCTAAAAGTCACTCGCTTAGGGCCAAAAGCCTTTGAACAGTGTGCGGGCTTCTTACGGATCACCAACGGCGATAACCCACTTGATGCTTCTGGCGTTCACCCAGAGGCTTATCCCGTTGTTGAAAAGATCCTCGAAACTGTTCGCCAGCCCCTTAAAGAGATTATGGGCAACTCCTCTGTTTTAAATAGCTTAAGCCCTCGCGACTTCACAACAGAGCAGTTTGGGGTTCCTACTGTTACCGATATTATCAAAGAGCTGGACAAACCGGGCCGCGACCCACGCCCTGAGTTTAAAACGGCGACCTTTGCCGAAGGCATTGAAACCATGAATGACTTAGTCGCAGGCATGATTTTGGAAGGTTCGGTGACTAACGTCACTAATTTCGGCGCTTTCGTTGATATTGGTGTGCATCAAGATGGCTTAGTGCATATTTCATCGCTGTCTAACAGCTATGTTGAAGACCCACATAAAGTGGTTAAAGCAGGTGATATCGTTAAAGTAAAAGTGATGGATGTTGATATCCCTCGCAAACGTATCGCCTTATCGATGCGCCTTGATGAACAACCCGGCGATACCAATAGCGCCCCACGCCGCCATAATGACCAGCAAGAGAGAAACTCACGTAAACCGCAATCTGCACAACGTGACATGTCACGGAAAAACCAAGCCGCCACTGGAAACAGTGCGATGAGTGATGCCCTCGCTGCCGCATTCGGTAAAAAACGCTAATCCCTCAACCTCTACAATCCGATTTCTCTTTGATTGTAGAGGTTTTTACTCACGCCCAAGCTATTTCGCCCCGTGAATAATTAACAAAACAAATACATTAATCGATTTTAATTTACTCTATAAATTTATTGGGTTTCGCCTTGGTGCGCGGCAAACTCAATGCTTAGTTGATCCACATCAATTAAATTTGACGAAAAAAGAGGCTAAATATAACGAATAGTTGATGATTATTATTATCATTATTGATTAGATTTTTTTCTGTTTATGCTGACTTTTTACTTGTATCTCTCTTAATAACAATCATCAGTATTATTACCTATGACTAATGGAAGGCGATATGTCACTACTTCCTCAACACAGCTACAAAATACTCGGTTTTTCACCACAGATAAGCCCCGCTTACCGACAAAAACTGCTCTCGCTTGGTTTATTACCGGGTTCCATTTTTAAAGTAGTACGTTTTGCTCCTTTAGGAGACCCAATACAAATCGAAACGCATCGAGTTAGTCTTGTACTACGAAAAAAAGATCTCGCCTTACTCAACCTTGATGAAGCCACGCCGACTTAATATCAGGTGTTGTTATACCACGTTACTATTTTGTATTTTTATTATCGGTAAACACTATGAAACCATTAACCATCGGCCTCATTGGCAATCCAAATGCAGGTAAGACAACGCTATTTAACCAATTAACTGGCTCTCGCCAACGGGTTGGTAACTGGGCTGGTGTCACCGTCGAAAGGAAAGTTGGGCGTTTTAATACGGCTGAGCATCATATTGAATTAGTTGACTTGCCCGGTACTTATTCGCTAACCACCATTTCAGAACAGACATCTCTCGATGAGCAAATCGCCTGCTATTTTATTTTAAGCGGCGAAGCCGATATGCTGATTAACGTCGTCGATGCCTCTAATTTAGAGCGCAACCTCTACCTCACTTTGCAATTAGTGGAGTTGGGGGTGCCTTGCATCATCGCACTTAACATGTTGGATATTGCACAAAGCCAACACATTGAGATTGATGTTGAAAAACTGCAACAGCAGTTGGGTTGCCCTGTCATTCCGTTGGTTTCAACCCGTGCTACAGGGATTGATAAACTCAAACAAGCGATTGATAAACACCCTCAGAACAATATGACAGCGCTGGTTGAATATCCGGCGGCCTTATTACAAGAGGTGGATTCACTCTCTGAGCAGATCTCGGCGCAGCAATTTAGTCAGCAACAACGTCGTTGGTTAGCATTGCAGATACTCGAAGGCGATATTTATAGCCGCCAGCGCGCGAATATTACAGAAGCGCAATTGCAGGCCACTCAACAGCACTTAAAAGCTAGCTTAAATGAAGAGCCTGAACTGTTAATTGCCGATGCCCGCTACCAATCCATTGCAGCGATTTGTGAGAAATCCATCAATAACAGTGCCGCGGAACCCAACAAATTAACGCAATCCCTTGATAGACTCATCCTTAACCGCTGGCTTGGCGTTCCGATTTTTTTATTTGTCATGTACTTAATGTTCGTCTTGGCAATTAATATTGGTGGCGCTTTGCAGCCGTTCTTTGAAGGTGCCTCAGAAGCCATCTTTATCCATGGTATTCAGTGGGTAGGGGCGTATTTCAGTTTCCCTGATTGGCTCACCGTCTTCCTTGCACAAGGTATTGGTGGCGGTATCAATACCGTACTCCCTCTCGTACCGCAAATTGGTATGATGTACCTGTTTTTATCTGTCTTAGAAGACTCGGGCTATATGGCACGAGCCGCCTTTGTGATGGATAGATTAATGCAGGCCTTGGGCTTACCGGGTAAATCCTTCGTGCCATTAATTGTGGGTTTTGGTTGCAATGTTCCCGCCATTATGGGCGCACGTACGTTGGATGCACCTCGTGAGCGCCTCATTACCGTATTAATGGCTCCATTTATGTCTTGTGGTGCACGGCTCGCTATCTTCGCGGTATTCGCCTCCGCGTTTTTTGGGAAAAGTGGCGCAAGTATTGTTTTTTCACTCTATATCCTCGGAATTGTTGTCGCTATCTTAACGGGTTTGCTACTCAAACATACCTTAATGCGTGGTGAAGCCTCTCCTTTTGTGATGGAACTCCCGGTGTATCATGTGCCCCACCTAAAAACGCTGTTGATCCAAACTTGGCAGCGCCTAAAAGGCTTTGTGATCCGTGCTGGTAAAGTTATCGTGGTTGCCAGTATGTTTATCGGCGCTTTAAATAGTTTTTCCCTTTCAGGAAAACCTGTCGATAATATTAATGACTCCGCTCTTGCTTCCGTCAGTAAAGTGATTACCCCTGTTTTACAGCCTATCGGAGTGCATACCGATAACTGGCAAGCCACTGTTGGTTTGATTACTGGTGCGATGGCAAAAGAAGTTGTTGTAGGAACATTAAACACCCTCTACACCGCGGAAAATATCACAGCCGAGCCATTCGATGCCCAATCCTTTGATTTACTCGATGAGTTGGGGGATGCAGTCGCAGAAACTTGGGATAGTTTGAAAGAGACCTTTACCCTAAGTGCACTTTCTAATCC
Source organism: Providencia sp. PROV268 (assembly GCF_028477805.1). NCBI lineage: Bacteria > Pseudomonadati > Pseudomonadota > Gammaproteobacteria > Enterobacterales > Morganellaceae > Providencia > Providencia sp. PROV268. The sequence continues at coordinate 47,906 of NZ_JAMPLW010000016.1, read as the reverse complement.
AATCGAGGCAAGTAAAGGCGATGGTGAAATGGCTTCTGGATCCATGGGCACCATGGCAGCCAAATTTGGTTCCGATATTGCCGCATACAGCTACCTTATTTTTGTCTTGCTGTATGTCCCTTGTGTTTCGGTCATGGGGGCTATCGCTCGTGAAACCAATAAAAGCTGGATGGCATTCTCCATTTTATGGGGGCTGAATGTGGCTTATAGCCTTGCGGCTCTGTTCTACCAAGCTGCAACTTTTAGCCAGCACCCGCAAAGCAGCTTAATTATTATTGTTGCAGTTATCATATTTAATCTTGTGCTGTTTACCTTATTGCGCCGAGCACGGAGCAGAGTAACACTGAATCTGGCAAATCAAACCGCCAAATCCTGTTCCGACTGCTCAGGCAAGGCCTGCCACTAACGGGGAATAACGATGGTCAGCTTGTTACAAATCAGGGATTTAATTGCACTGTATGGGCAAGCTGACCTCGACTTACTCAGCCAACGACTCCATGCCCCTAAATCACTTATCCAAGCGATGCTCGATAAATTAGTCGCAATGAACAAAATCGAAAAAGTCGATATAACAGCCTGTTTAACCGGAACAAGCTGTAAAGGATGCCCCGAAAGCAGTAATTGCTCACACCCTTTATATAAAATAAAGTCACCCCCGCTCTGTGAGTGACTTACGCGACCTCGACAATGTCTCTTTTTTAAAGTTTTAATCAAATTACTCACTAAAATACATGACTTCATTCAGGTTAAAAGAGGAAGTATGTATGACAAGATTTGATAAAAGCCTATTTTTAAATAATACGCTTAATTACCTTCGTCAATTCGGCTATCAAGCAATCCCATCAGAAGTGAAATATAATTTAACCAAAGGCCTTACCGCTTATTTCCTCGTTACCTCAGTGAAAAATAGTGGTAACAGTTACATCAGCTTGTTATCGCGAGCGCAAGATTATCTTAATCGTACTCACTTAACTTCAAATAAAACCGATATCTCCCATGAATTACTCACAACAAGTATCAAAAAAGTACTTGATATCCAAAAACCCTTAGATGTGATTAAACGCTATCAAGACTATCATGCCAGCTCTAGCAAAATTGATCGCCGAGGCTTAGGCGTCAAACAATCACTCACACCCCACCAAAAAGCAGATATTGAAAGCAGCCAACATTTCAAAAAATATAGTGACAGCGTTCATCAATTAGCTGAACAATATTTTAATGCACTGAAAAATAAAGCACTTAAAAACGTTGATGAGCTCGACCCCTCATTAAATAAGGTTTTATTTAAAAAATTACTCAGCAGATACCCCAATAATTTATCAAAACTCATTACCAAATCCGATAAAAGCCTAATAGAGGCCTGCTTTAATACCGCTGCGGAACAAATGCGTTGCCCCCAAGTTAAAGCAATATGACCAATTTATGGCAAAAAATGGATTTATCACAGCGAGTGAAACTGAGCTTAGCTATTTTTTTCAAATAAAAACGCCTGTTGAAATTAAACTAGGGTTACGTGAAGACGCCCGGCAGGCTGAAACAGGCAATAAAGAGACAGGGATACAAATTTTTGCCGGTAAAGATACATTAGCGGCCTATATCCGTAAAAATCCAGCGGATGATGTCACAACTTTCACCCTCTTTGACCCTAATGTCGGTGTTGAAAAATTCTATAGTATTGACGCCTTTCTTACGACGCTGATTAGCAAAGCTACGGCTTATAACCTTGAAAATGGCTATTCTACCGAAACATTGAAATACAAAAAGTTTTATTACCACCGACCACCCGCCGCCGACCAAGAACAAACGGCAACCCATCGTGCAAACCTTTTTGCGCCGTCCGCGCCACCACTCCCTTTTGAGCCTTCCGCCCCACCCGAGGCGTTGATGGCAGAAGACACGGTTGGCTCTACCAGCTCTGCCGTTCCTCCATCTTATGGCGAACTATTTCTAGGGGATAAATCCCCTTTAGCGCTCCATGACGCACATCTTTCTGGGCAGCACAACGCACCAGCTCCCCCTTATGCCCTATTTTCGCCTACCCAGCAACGTTAGTTTTATCATTTTACTCAGTGGCTTATTGCCACTGAGCTAATAGGTCACTCTTCCAATCGTGCCAGAAAGTCCAGTAAATATTCACAAAATTCATCTGGATGGGAAATGAAGGGTGCATGGGCGCTATGGCGCATCACAACAGAAGGTGAATTAGGATAACGTTCATCAAGTAATGTCGCGACTTTACGTGGCACCAAACCATCTAAGTAACCATAAAGACGTAAAAATGGCACGGTGAGAGCTTTAAGCTCCTCACGTAAATCTGTAATACGTAAAATTTCTAGCCCTGCATTTAGAATTTCCACTTTTGGCATAGGCTGCTCGAGCACCACAGATTTTAGCAATTTAGCATCTTGACGAGCGCTTTCAGTGCCTAACGTTTGCAATGCTAAAAAACGTTCGACTGTGCGCTGAAAATCTGTCGATAGTTGCTGTTCAAACCCAAGTAGCACCGTTGATTTTATCCCTGGCCAGCTCCCCTCATGGGCTTGAAAACAAGGTGATGAAGCGACCGTAATCAATCCTTTTACCTGCTGAGGATGGCTAAGTGCAATATGACTGGCGATTAATCCCCCCAGTGACCACCCGAGCCAAATAGCCTCTTTAGGCGCCTGCTGCCATAAAGTATCAGCCATCGCGGCTAAATTCATCGCATCAAACCCTTGGCTACGACCATAGCCAGGCATGTCAACTAAATGCAAACGAAAATGCGGTGAGATTCGCGGAATAATGGAACGCCACACTTCGGCATTCAGCCCCCATCCGTGCAGCAACACAAGATCTTGAGAACCTTCACCGATTGTCTCCCAGTACAACTGCGTCATGGTTACACTCTCTTTTTTCACAGGAATATGCTTATGCTAACAATGCAAGGTGCCTGTTGGCTATGCCAGCAGCCATTAAAATTAGTAGATCACGGGATTTGTGCGTTCTGCATAAAGCGCATCCCAACCATGTCAAATGTCTGCCATCGGTGCGCACTACCAGCCGAACAAGGCCACATCCTATGTGGTCGCTGCTTAATTCAGCCGCCTGCGTGGCATCGGTTAATCGCTGTTAGCCCCTATCAAGCCCCTTTACGTAAATTAATCCATCGTTATAAGTTTAACCCACAGCCTCAATTAGCTTTCACGCTTGCTAAAGTGTACGCATTACATTGGCTTAATGGTTATCGCCAGCAGCTTTGGCCTAAGCCTGATAGGCTTTTGACAATCCCTTCACACCCTAAGCGGCTATGGTTACGTGAATTTGACCACATTGCTTTTATCGGTGAATATTTAGCCAAGTGGTTAAATATTGCCTATTCGCGAAATTCATTATTGCGCACTCGTGATACACTGGCTCAGATAACATTAAAACGTAAACACCGCCACAGCAATCTTAATGGCGCATTTACCCTAACAACCCCTGTCATAGGGCAGCACGTCGCTATTTTTGATGATGTGCTGACGACAGGCGCGACGATGCAAGCCGCGGCACAATTGCTGATTTGTGCGGGTGTAGAGACAGTACAGGCTTGGTCACTCTGTCGCACCTTGTAGGAATGGGGCAAATGGGCGTATTATAACCAACTAAAGCGGTCAACTATTATTGAGCAAATGATTATGATTAATATTACTGAAGCAGCACAGGCTCATTTTGCCAAATTACTGGAAAACCAAGAGCCAGGCACCCAAATTCGCGTGTTTGTCATCAACCCAGGCACACCTTCTGCTGAATGTGGCGTTTCCTACTGCCCACCGGACGCTGTTGAAGCAACAGACCAAGAATTGAAATTTGAGCGCCTATCCGCTTATGTTGATGAGATCAGCGCACCATTCTTAGAAGACGCAGAAATTGATTTCGTGACAGATCAGTTGGGTTCACAACTGACGCTCAAAGCGCCTAACGCAAAAATGCGCAAAGTCTCTGATGACGCACCTCTTATCGAACGTGTTGAGTATGTTTTACAATCACAAATTAACCCACAACTTGCAAGCCATGGCGGTCGTGTCTCACTGATGGAGATCACTGATGACGGCTTTGCTATTTTACAGTTTGGTGGCGGTTGTAACGGCTGTTCAATGGTCGATGTCACATTAAAAGAAGGGATTGAAAAAGAACTTCTCAAAATGTTTGAAGGCGAGCTAAAAGGTGTTAAAGATCTTACTGAGCACCAACGTGGTGAGCATTCGTTCTACTAATTGTTCACCTAAACTTGCTAATCTGACGGCGCCCGTATCTTATTGCGGGTGTCTTTTATTATTTCATCACCTTTATAATTCGGTATTTTATGGAACAATTTGAGACGCTAACGCCTGCACAGGCATACCAACATTGGGTTGATGGCACCGCGATATTAGTGGATGTTCGTGACCCACAAAGCTTCCGTGCGGGACACGCAAGTGGCGCCTATCATTTGACCAATGAAACACTGAGCGCATTTTTAGCACAAACAGACTATGAGCAGACCATCATGGTGATGTGTTATCACGGTCATAGCAGCCAAGGAGCTGCACAGTACTTAATTAATATTGGCTTCGAATCCGTCTACAGTATCAATGGTGGTTTTGAGGCTTGGTTGAGGGAATATCCACAAGCCGTTACGGCTCTCTAAGCGAGAAAATCCATTCATGATCCATGTTGTTTCATTCACAAATCCCAGAATGGCCCAGGCTTTTGTCGATTATATGGCAAGCCAACATATCGAATTAAAAGTCCATCCTGTTCCAGAGCAGCAGCAAATAGAGCTTTGGCTTCAAGATGAGCAATATCTCGCAAAAGTACAGCAAGAGCTTAACCTTTTTTTGCAAGATCCATCAAACCCCCGTTATACCGAAGCAAGCTGGAAAATAGGTAACACCCAAACCGCGTTTAAATATCGCAACACTTTGACCTTGGCTAATCTCAAAGCACAATCAGGTCCTTTAACCATCGCCGTCATACTGATCTGTGCTGGCGTTTATTTTTGGTTAGCCATAACCCAGCACCTTGATGTGCTACGTTATCTTGCATGGCCACGGGAAGGGCAGCAATTTGAACTTTGGCGGTGGTTTAGCCCTGCATTCGTTCAATTTTCCCTATCTCAGCTCATTTTTAACCTCGTTTTGTGGTGGTATTTAGCTAGCCAAGTTGAACGTAGGCTAGGCTCCGGTAAATTACTAACGATCTTTTTAGTATCTGCCTTATTCTGTAATTGGGGGCAATCGCTGTATAGTGCATCTAATTTTGGTGGACTATCTGGGGTTGTCTACGCGCTGATCAGCTACGTTTGGCTAATGGGTGAACGTCAACCCGAAAAAGAGGTCAGTGCTCCGAGAGGGTTAATCATTCTAGTTGTTGTTTGGCTCGTGTTAGGTAACTTAGAAATTTTAGGTCCTGATATCGCAAATGCCTCACATATATCGGGGTTAATTATCGGATTATTGATGGGAATATGGGATAATCGACATACTTTTACATCCCATCGCTCCAGATAGAACATACATATTTAGTTAGAGGCTAACACCGTGAAACAGACCCAGAGACATGATGCAATCATCGAACTCGTTCGCCTTCAGGGCTATGTGAGCACTGAAGAGCTTGTTGAGCATTTCGAGGTTAGCCCTCAGACGATCCGTCGTGACCTCAACGACCTCGCAGAACAAAATAGGATCCAGCGCCACCATGGTGGTGCAGCCCTGCCTTCTAGCTCGGTTAATGCGGCCTATCACGACCGTAAAATCATGTGGTCAAATGAAAAAGCTCGCATTGCTCAACGCGTTGCCAGCCAGATCCCTGATGGTGCAACCTTATTTATCGATATCGGTACAACCCCTGAAGCCGTGGCTCATGCACTGGTGAATCATAAAAATCTACGGGTCGTGACCAACAACCTAAACGTCGCCACACTGCTAATGCCAAAAGAAGACTTCCGCTTGATCCTCGCGGGTGGCGAAGTACGCTCACGCGATGGCGGCATTGTTGGTGAGGCAACTCTGGATTTTATCTCACAATTTAGGCTGGATTACGGTATCTTAGGGATCAGCGGCATTGATATGGATGGTTCACTACTTGAGTTTGATTATCACGAAGTGCGCACCAAACGCGCAATTATCGAAAACTCACGTTGTGTGATGCTAGTCACTGACCACTCAAAATTTGGTCGTAATGCCATGGTCAACCTCGGCAATATGAATCTGATCGATCATTTATTTACCGACAAGCTACCACCTGAAAGCATTCAAAAAGTGATTGAACAGCACAATGTACAGCTCGAGCTGTGCTAATACTTTAATCTAGATGGTAGTATCGGCTACCATCTTTCCTTTCCTACCAAACTTAACCTTTTCGTTAACCCTCTCGATAACGCTCTCAATGACATTCTTTCGTTAATGTTCGAACATTTTCACTTTGTAAAAATAGTCACAGTATATGTGTGGTTATTGAAAATAATTTGTTACCTTTATCACGAGTTGTTGTTTTTTGTTGGTTAACAGTTGGCATATTAATCGATTTTGATTACAATCAAATGAGCGAAAACGAACATTATAGAAAACGTTTCGAACATCTCAGGGGGATGCATGGAAACTAAAGACTTGATTGTAATCGGCGGCGGTATAAACGGCGCTGGTATCGCGGCAGATGCCGCTGGCCGTGGATTATCTGTATTGCTGCTTGAAGCTCAAGACTTAGCAAGTGCGACATCATCTGCGAGTTCAAAACTGATCCACGGTGGTTTACGTTATCTTGAGCATTATGAATTTCGCCTTGTGAGTGAAGCACTTGCTGAACGCGAGGTGTTATTAAAACTTGCGCCACACATTGCGTTTCCAATGCGCTTCCGTCTGCCGCACCAACCTCACTTACGCCCAGCTTGGATGATCCGTATTGGCTTATTCCTGTATGATCACTTGGGTAAACGTACCAGCTTGCCCGGCAGTAAAGGGTTAAAATTTGGTCAAAATTCCGTCCTTAAGCCAGAACTTAACAAAGGTTTCGAATATTCAGACTGTTGGGTCGATGATGCGCGTTTGGTTGTATTAAACGCTCAAGAAGTGGTACGTAAAAATGGTGAGGTTCGTACACGTACAAAAGTCACTCGAGCCTATCGTGAAGATGGCTTATGGGTGGTTGAAGCAGAAGACCTGCGCACTGGTGAAAAAGAAACTTGGAAGGCGAAAGGTTTAGTTAACGCTACTGGCCCATGGGTAAAAGAGTTCTTTGACGATGGTTTGAAACTCAAATCACCTTATGGCATTCGTCTTATCAAAGGTAGCCATATTGTTGTGCCTCGCGCTCATGATGAGCCACAAGCTTATATTTTACAAAATGAAGACAACCGTATTGTGTTTGTGATCCCTTGGATGGATGAATTTTCCATTATCGGCACCACCGATGTCGAATACAAAGGCGATCCAAAAAATGTTCGTATTGATGACAATGAAGTGAACTACTTACTAAAAGTCTATAACGATCATTTCAAAAAACAGTTGAGCAAAGCGGATATTGTTTGGGATTACTCAGGGGTTCGTCCATTATGTGACGATGAGTCTGATTCACCACAAGCCATTACACGTGACTACACACTCGATATTCACGATGAAAATGGCAAAGCACCGCTGCTGTCTGTTTTCGGCGGTAAATTAACCACTTATCGTAAACTCGCAGAAGCGGCTGTCGGTAAACTTGCGCCTTACTACCCAAATGCAGGTGCAGCATGGACTAAAAATGGTGTGCTGCCTGGTGGTGATATTGAAGGTTGTGATCGTGATGGTTATGCACGCTTACTACGTCAACGTTACAATTGGCTACCAGAAGGCCTTGCTCTACGTTTTGCAAGAACATACGGTAGTCAAAGCAAGTTGATCCTCGAAGGCGCTAACTCACTCAGCGATCTTGGCGAAGCATTCGGTCATAACGTCTATGAAGCAGAGCTACGTTACTTAGTCGAACATGAGTGGGTTACTGAATTAGATGACGCTATCTGGCGTCGTACCAAATTGGGCATGTGGCTGAACGAAAGTGAAAAACAGCGCATCGCACAATGGTTGGCAGAGCATGTGAACGTCGCTCAACCAGCCACAGTTTAGTTGTAAAAATCTCGTTGGCAATGCACCAAAAGCCAGTCGGTTTATCATCGGCTGGCTTTTCTTTTGGAATTTATACTGACCCATAGAGCACAATACCTACTACTTTATCAGTTGCCTAAACGCATAGAGTTTGATTAAATAATCAAATCACTCTTTCTTCCACCTAGCTAAAGGTATTCCCCGACGATGATTTGAGATCTGCCAGAAAATGCTTACAGATACCCAACACGGTATTTCTTTTTCTGTTTTTGGCAGACAATGGTCATCAATCGTCTCATTTCTTGAAAGATAGCACGCTGTTGTCTGCCCCCTGCTCTCAGGAGGTACACATGACTGTTGCTTGTCATTTTTCACAATTTAATATCGAATTTCACCAAACAGCGCTTTTTCCCCCCTTAAATGGCTCCTTGATATGCCAAAAAAATGCGTTAATTGGCAACAATGGCAAAGGAAAGTCTGTATTAATGCGGCTACTTGCTCAACAAATGCAACCAACCTCAGGCTACGTTAGTTGGGCGATGCCTTTTATGCACGTTGACCAGCTCACACGCTTAGAAGGAGATACCATCGCAGACGCTTTAGGTGTTAGCCCCTTGGTCGATGCATTTACAAGAGTCGATTCGGGTAATGCGACTATGGAGGACTTAGAGCTATTGGAAGATAAATGGCATTTACCTGCCATTTGGCAGAGCTTATTGGACTCAGCCAAATTACCCGTGATGATAGATGCTCCAATTAATCACTTAAGTGGTGGTGAGCGAACTCGTCTTGCATTATGTCGAGCCTTCTTACATAAAGACCATTTTCTGTTATTAGATGAACCCGATAACCACCTTGACCATGAGGGTCGCCAGTGGCTAAGCAATAAATTGGCAGAACATAAAGCAGGCTCTTTGGTTATTACTCATAACCGAGCTTTACTGGCTCATATGCAAATGATTTTTGAGTTAACCGATAAAGGGCTACATGAATATGGCGGCAACTATGCCCTTTATGAAGAACAAAAACATTTTGCTATGGCAGCCATTGAGGCCAAAACCGAACGGCTAGACAACCAAATCCGCCAAGAAAAACGCCAACAACACGCCACGTTGCAAAAAGCAGAGCAACGACGCAAACAAGGCGAAAAAGTTCGTTATAGTGGCTCTCAGTCCTTATTGCTACTGGATATGCAAACCAATCGTGCGCAAAAAAGACAATCTAACGTGGCTGAACGCCATCAGCGTGTTATGAACGATTTACAAGGCCAATTACAGGACGTACAAGACAAACAGATCCATAATAAACAACAGAAAATGACGTTAAATTACCAGCCAGATGGTCGTAAGGTCACGATTTTTGCCTCTCAGCTACAACTGCCTTATGGCTACACGGAGCCTGTTTCTTTCACTGCCTATACAGGAGAACATTGGCACATTAAAGGCCGTAATGGCAGCGGTAAATCAACATTGTTAAAAAACCTTGCGGGGATGATTACTGCGGTATCCGGAGAATACCGAATTAACCCTGCATTTTGTTATCTCGATCAACATCTCAATTTATTGGATAAAACCCTCCCCGTCGCGGAAGCGCTACAACGCTATCAACCTGCATTTACCGTTGAACAATGGCGCACCCAATTGGGCATGCTCAGGATCCGAGGGGATAAGTCACTCCAACCACTTAGCCAACTTAGCGGTGGTGAACAACTAAAAGCGACGCTATTAGCGCTAACCCATAGCCCAACCCCCCCTGCGATATTGTTACTGGATGAACCTGATAACCACCTTGATTTAGATTCAAAAACACTATTGGAAGGATTACTCAGCGACTACAAAGGCACGCTTTTTTTGGTGTCGCATGATGAGACTTTTGTTGAACAATGTGGGATGACCAATGAATTAGTGCTGGCAAATTAACCTTTTTATGCCATTGGCTGCCTACTGGCAGCCAACGAGCGACTAGTGAATAAACGTCTGCTTGACTCTATCTGACATCAAAACATAGGGGATCCAGATAAAGCAGTAGAAACAGCTATTTACCACATTAATAATGTAGCTATACTCAATTTCAATACCAAAAATATTTGGGAAAACAAAGCGCGAAACAACAACCATCACGGTATAAAATAGCATCGAGATAATAAATAAAGGTTTCGCGATTTTTAGGCCTTTGAAGGCTGCGATAACGTTCCACGCCAACAAAACTATCAATATACCTTGGGCCATTTGTAGCATATAAAAAGCGTTTGAAAACCCATCGACATAAAAATCAGATTGCTCATTCGTCACAAGGTGCCAAGCTGATTTAACTTGCAGGATATCTAAGTACATCATGATGATAGTCTGATAAAGCATATAAAACAGACCCAGCATAGGTAAAATAAGCCATCCTCTAATGCCTTGTAGTGGTGTTTTTTGAGGGCCCGTTAAGACTGCGGGTGTGTTGACATCCATCTGATTAATAACCTTATTCTTGTGACTTAATACAGCGTTCTAAATATGCTTTCAATACGTGTGCCTGATTATGCACCTTATCTTTAGCACTATACAGCAAGGTGAGATTGCCTAGCTTCGCTTTCTCTACAAGAGGCATCCAAGCCGCTGAATGATGACTTAATTCTTGATGATAGTCTTCAACAAATTTATTGAATTGGTCAGGATGTTGATGAAACCATTTACGTAACTCATTGGATGGCGCAACGTCTTTATTCCATTCATCATAATCGAGCGCGACTTTTTTTATCCCTCTTGGCCATAACCTATCAACCAATACACGGTATCCATCTTCAGACGAAACGGCATCATAGACTCTTTTACAGTAAATCATGCACCCTCACATTTGCGATATTCAGTATCGCTATTACTTAATTAACAAACGTATTTTTTACCCTGACAGAAACTAAGAAATATAAGCCCCAAATAAAGAGGCGTATCCCACTACCGACAATATCTACAATATCTTCATCCTCTGCTGATATTGAGAATAATGAACTCAATAAAACGACACTTGCTATGGATAGTATGAAGTCACTCGCGTAAAAGAGAATAATGACTTTAATCGCCAATTTTTTCTTATAAATAAAGAGATAACATACGAATAACAATAAGCCATAAATCAATGCACTCGAGAGTAAGTTAAAATATATGAACTCCCTAGCCATTGGAATAAATGATAATGACGTAGGATCAGTCATCTTCTCCAAACCTTCTAGCTGCTCTGGAAGGTCTTTCAATAAAGTATAAGGAGTGATAATTAGCGTAAGAAATAATCCTAACATAGGGATTAGTAGCCATCCCCCAAAACCGACGGGTTCAGAAGAAAGAGGCTCATTTTCAACCGTTACTGATGGGCAATCCGTTTTTTGATCTGAACCCTCATTAATTTTACTTGAGGAGAGATGTTCTTCAGATTGGTTCATGGCTAGCTCCTTGCTTTTTAGTTTAACCTCAATGCAAATAGTTAACTTAAATGGAAAATTTATTTTATATAAATCTAACGCTTTTCGATTAAAATATCACCTTTGAATTAAAAATTTATCAAAGCAAAAATACGAAAAATATCAAAATAACCTCATATTTTTTTGTCCATAAAAATAATAATCCCGATAAGGCCTACTCTATGCCAAAAATAACCGCCCAGCTGTCTCTACCTCCCCATTATCAGACGAATGACTTTTTCGCCTTTCATTTAAGAGATCAACATAATATTGCCGAAATTGTTGAAGGTAATTTATTGCGCAAAGGTATATTGTGGGCGCACTCTCCAGCTCAATTACTTATTGAGATTGATAAAGACAAGGCACACATTACCCTTGATATTGATAACGCTAAAAATCGGCCCAGCGAATACGATGTTGTTGAACTAGGGAAACATATGCTCGGTTTACGGCAAGCCGTCGAACAGTTTGAAGCGGAATATTTATCACATCCCATTATCGGTAAGCTGATTAAGCAACAACAAGGTTTACGAATATATCAATCTTCAAGCCCATTTGAAGCATTAGTGTGGGCGATTATTGGCCAACAAATCAGCGTAACAGCCGCGATTGCAATACGTCGTCGCTTTATTCAAGCCACTGGTTCAAAACACTCATCGGGCATTTGGTGTTTTCCAGATGCACAGCAGGTGTCAAAAGTGACTGATGAATCACTACGCCAAGCTGGGTTTTCTACTGGTAAAATCATCGCCATACGAGCGCTTTGTCACGCACTGTTAAGTCAGCAAATCGACCTATCACAACCTATCAGCAACCATAATGTCACGATATTGACCGACCAATTAGTCAGCCTTAAAGGTATTGGCCCATGGACGGTAAATTATGCGCTTTTACGCGGTTTTAACTACCTCGATGGCTCGTTACATGGCGATGTGGCCGTGAGGCGCAATTTGCAGTCTCTGCTTGGCGCAGAGAGCCAGCCTACAGCAAAAGAGACGGAAAAATGGTTAGAGGCATTTTCGCCATGGCGTGCCTTAGTTGCCGCTCATTTATGGCGTAGCCAATCGGCTGCGGGGTATTAATTCCCTCATACAGATAGCAGCCAACCCTAATTGGTTGGCTGCGTAAATTGCCTAATTCGGCAAAGCAGATCAGTCAAAATGACCGATTAACGTAACCAGTTGGTTTTCGCTAATTCAACAACTTCATCACCACGACCACTTAAAATGGCTTTGAGCATATATAGGCTAAAACCTTTTGCTTCTTGCAAATTAATTGTCGGTGGCATAGAAAGTTCTTGTTTTGCTGTGACAACATCAACAACAACAGGGCCATCATGAGCGAAAGCTTCCTTCAATGCGGCATCCACATCTTCACTCTTCTCAACGCGGATCCCTTTGATCCCAGCAGCATTGGCAACTGCCGCAAAATTAGGGTTATGGAGATCAGTGCCTTCTGTTAAGAAGCCACCTACTTTCATTTCCATAGCGACAAAACCTAACACGCCGTTATTCAGAACAATGACTTTCACAGGTAAATTCATTTGTGCCAGTGACAACAGATCCCCCATCAACATACTAAAACCGCCATCACCACTCATGGTCACAACTTGGCGTTGTTTATCGACAGATTGGATCCCCATCGCTTGCGGCATCGCATTTGCCATTGACCCATGATTAAACGAGCCAATCAAACGGCGTTTACCATTCATTTTTAAGTAACGAGCCGCCCATACCGTTGGCGTTCCCACATCACAGGTAAATACCGCGTCATCATTCGCCAATGCACTGATCCGGCTTGCTAAATATTGAGGGTGGATCACACCGTCTTTACCCGGTTTCGCTAAATCATCAAGACCTTCACGCGCTTCGGTATAATGTTTCAATGCGCTATCTAAGTGGTGCCTATCTTGTTTCACGTCTAAGTGCGGTTGCAATGCGGTCAAAGTGGCTTTAATGTCACCAATCATGCCCATATCGATATGGCAATGGGAGCCTAAGCTACCTGCATTAATATCGATTTGAATAATCTTAGCCCCTTGAGGATAGAATGGGCGGTATGGGAACTGAGTACCCAGTAACACCACCGTATCGGCATTCATCATTGCATGGTAGCCGGATGAAAAACCAATCAGCCCCGTCATACCAACGCTATATGGGTTATCCCACTCAATGTGCTCTTTACCGCGTAGTGCATGCACGACTGGCGCTTTTAATGTTTCCGCCAGCTTAATCACTTCATCGTGTGCACCAGCACAGCCTGCCCCACAAAATAGGGTGATATTTTGTGCTTGGTTTAGTGCGTCCGCTAACTTCGCAATTTCAGCAGGCTGAGGCATGATCAACGGAGCTTGCGGCTGATACCATGTATCATTTGCTGTTTCCGGTGCTTCACGTAACGCAATATCTCCTGGCAGTACAATGACAGAGACACCTTTTTCTAGAATCGCTTTACGCATCGCAATCCCAAGCACTTGAGGAAGCTGCTCAGGGTTAGAGATCAGTTCGCAATAATGACTACATTCGCGAAATAGCTCTGTTGGGTGCGTTTCTTGAAAGTAGTTACTACCGATTTCACTAGAAGGGATATGTGCAGCAATTGCTAATACAGGCACGCGATTACGATGGCAATCATACAACCCATTGATTAGGTGCATATTACCCGGACCACAAGAGCCTGCGCAAACGGCTAGCTTACCCGTCATTTGCGCTTCTGCACCTGCGGCAAATGCTGCAACTTCTTCGTGACGGGTGCCTAACCATTCGATTGTGCCAAGACGGCGTAAGCTATCACTCAGCCCATTGAGTGAATCACCCGTAACGCCCCAGATGCGCTTCACACCAGCATTATCTAGGACTTTCGCGACATAGGATGCAACTGTCTGTTTTTTCATAATGGCACTCTTTCCAGTCAGATTAGGTTAAAATATTCACAGAGCATCAAATCTATTTTCTCTGTAATACATCATCATTATTAAACCAATTTACGCACTTTAAACTTAGTGTAACGAATTAAATTTGCGGTTCCTACCGAGGAAAACAAATAGCTATTAAGAACAGAACAATCCTCCACTAATATCAAAAGAAGAATCTAGATACAGCATAAATTAAATATTCATTGTGCGCTGAAATATCAAAAAACAATAATATTAACAATTATTTAATAACCAGTCATAATAAGAGTATTTAATAAATAATATCGATAATGATAAGTAATTTGTTGATTATCCTAGAGGAGTAAAAATAAGATAAATAATTGTATTGGTTAAGGTGCCAGAATATTTAAATTGGTGATTGAAGTGCAAGAAGCTGGCATCAAAATAGAAATATTCACGAAATTCAAACCAGAAATAAGACTCAAAAATAGCTATCGATACATAACTCAAATTCCATACCCTCCATCGGATAAATGGTATGGTTTACCAATAGGTCAAACGCGATATTTTTGTGCGCTGCTGCATAACTCCCCCTCTTGTAAAAAATTTAAGATAAGCATCATATTATTAAGCATTAAACACATCGCAATTTTTTATTAAAAAACAACACACTAAGTATAAAAACCAATTAAGTATTTTTAGCAAGGTTAAAAAATTAATAAAGCCACTAAAATCAGCATAAATAACCGACATTTTACATTTAATCGATATTATTGTATTATTGATGACCTGTTTAAGTCACATAAAGGTTCTCATTTTGCTTTTTTTACAAAATGCACAACAACAAACTAGCTCACAACACTTCTCTATTCCCTGCTCTTCTCTGCGCAATTGTTAGCGGTGATTTTCCCCAAGTCGTCTTAGCAAATTCGATATGAAACACTCGTCATATTGATGATCTTTGCCAGTGATAAATAAAATATTGATGCATTCTACAGATAACGACTATTCTAATATAACGATCTCTGTTTTTATCTGGCGCGAGCAAGATATAGAGATATGGACCACACAGATCATGAATGCAATTCATTACGTTTCGAAATTCAGATAAAAGGATGGTTCCATGAAGTTCAAAAAGAAAAAAGAAAAGCCTTTAAATATTAATGATATTACTATCATTGATGATGGAAAATTAAAAAAAGCCATCACTGCGGCGTCGCTGGGTAATGCGATGGAGTGGTTTGACTTTGGGGTATACGGTTTCTTAGCCTATGTACTCGGTCAAGTTTTCTTCCCTGGCGCATCACCGAGCGTACAGATGATCGCCGCTCTAGCCACTTTCTCTGTTCCTTTCTTAGTTCGACCGCTCGGCGGTGTCGTCTTCGGTATCCTAGGGGATAAGTATGGCCGACAAAAAGTCTTAGCCGTCACCATTATCATTATGTCGATCAGTACCTTCAGTATCGGTTTGATCCCTTCATATGAGACTATTGGTATCTGGGCGCCTATCCTACTATTGTTAGCAAAACTCGCCCAAGGCTTCTCCGTGGGTGGAGAGTATTCAGGTGCAGCTATCTTTGTTGCCGAATACTCACCTGACCGTAAACGTGGTTTTATGGGAAGTTGGTTAGACTTTGGCTCTATCGCAGGTTTCGTGCTAGGTGCCGGTGTTGTAGTACTCATTTCAAGTATTGTTGGTGAAGAAAACTTCCACGAATGGGGCTGGAGGATCCCTTTCTTCCTTGCACTGCCTTTAGGTATCATTGGCCTGTATTTACGCCATGCACTTGAAGAGACCCCAGCATTCCAACAACACATTGAAACGCTCGAAAAACAAGATAAAGCCAATATTCAAAATCCACCGAAAGTCTCTTTCCGTGAGGTCGTTTCTAAATATTGGAAAAGTTTGATGATCTGCGTTGGTTTAGTTATCGCAACAAACGTGACTTACTACATGTTGCTGACTTATATGCCAAGTTACCTGTCGCATAACCTAAACTATTCTGCTGACCATGGTGTGCTGATCATCATTGCCATTATGATTGGTATGCTCTTTGTCCAACCAATTATTGGTTTAACCAGCGATAAAATTGGTCGCCGCCCATTCGTTATTGCGGGGAGTTTAGGTCTGATAGTGTTAGCCTATCCTGCCTTTATGCTCATTGATAGCGGCTCTGTTGGCTTGATTTTTGTTGGTTTGCTTATTTTAGCTGTGCTACTGAACTGTTTTACAGGGGTGATGGCATCAATTTTACCGGCTATTTTCCCAACGCACATTCGTTATAGCGCCCTCGCAATCGCCTTTAATATTTCAGTTTTGATTGCCGGTGCCACACCGACAGTAGCAGCATGGTTAGTTGAATCAACCAATAATCTGTATATGCCCGCCTTTTATTTAATGGTTATCGCCTTAATTGGCCTCTATACTGGTATTACTATGCCAGAGACCGCAAACAAACCATTAAGAGGGGCAACGCCTGCGGCATCTGATAGAGCAGAGGCGAAAGAGATCTTAAGCGAGCACTATGACAATATTGAACAGAAAGTTGAAGATATTGAACAACAGATCGCTGAGCTAGAGAAAAAGCGTCAGTCATTAATTAATCAGCACCCTAAATTGGATTAAACCTGATGTAAGGCAAAGGAGCAGAAGATGGCGAAAAAACAGGCTTGTCACCTAGTCTGGTTTCGTAATGACCTTCGTGTCACCGATAATAAAGCGCTGTCATCTGCTTGTGCTGATCCTGATGCTAAAGTGCTCGCCGTGTTTACGGCTACACCAGAACAATGGCGAGCACATCACCTCTCCTCTCGGCAAATCACCTTTTTGCATCAAAATCTCATTGCGCTTCGTGACTCGCTGGCCAAATTAAGCATCCCTCTGTTTTGCCAAACAACCCCCGATTTTTTAAGTGCCGCACAATGGGTACTGGATTTTGCTCAACAGCAGCAAGTTGACCACCTATATTTCAATCATCAATATGAACTCAATGAGCATAGGCGAGACGAATGGTTGATTCATCACCCACAACGCGCTTTCCGAGTACATGCTTTTGATGATGCCTTACTATTACCACCAAAATCCGTCACAAATCAGAAAGGCGAAATGTACCAAGTGTACACTCCGTTTCGTCGAGCCTTTATTAGCCAATTAGTGACCACCGATTTTCGTTCCTTACCAGCACCTCAACCACGAGGGGAAGCACTTGCTATCGATGACCTATCACTCCCCTTGTTTGCGCATCACGCCGTCGATATTGCGCCACATTTCCCAGCGGGTGAATCAGCAGCACGCCAGCAACTCAGGCAATTTTGTCGCCTAAAAGTGCAGCATTACCAACAGCATCGCGATATTCCCTCAATTGAGGGTACTAGCCTGTTATCCCCATATTTGGCAATTGGGGTACTCTCACCACGGCAATGTTTAAATCGCCTGCTCGCTGAGTATCCACCGCTTTTTGATTCCCCAGATAGCGGGGCATTCACATGGCTTAATGAATTAATTTGGCGAGAGTTTTACCATCATCTACTCGTCGCTTTTCCACGCTTATGCCGCCACCAGCCTTTTATTGAATGGACCAACCACATTCAGTGGAATAGCTCCGATGCTGACTTTAAAGCGTGGCAGCTTGGGCAAACGGGATACCCCATCGTTGATGCTGCAATGCGACAACTCAATACCACAGGTTGGATGCATAATCGCTTAAGAATGATCACTGCGAGTTTTTTAGTGAAAGATTTACTGATTGATTGGCGACTCGGCGAACAATATTTTATGCAGCAATTAATTGATGGCACACTCGCGGCAAACAATGGAGGCTGGCAGTGGTCTGCTTCGACAGGTACTGATGCACAACCTTGGTTTCGTATTTTTAATCCAACCACTCAGGGTAAAAAATTTGACCCTCAGGGTGCATTTATTCGCCAGTGGCTTCCAGAATTACAATCCGTACCCGATAAATATATTCACACACCGCATGAGTGGGCAGAGGCTAACCACGTTACTTTAGATTATCCCGCACCAATTGTTGACCATAAACAAGCACGTTTAGCCACATTAGCCGCTTTTGAAGCAGGAAAAAGCGATAGCGTAAAACACCATTAATTATCAAAGTAATAATTTCAATTAGGGATTATACTGTCTACTACTCATCCATAGAACAAGCAAAAATCGGAGTCGTTATGCAGGTGATTTTACAGGTCGATTTCCCTTATCAAGGCCCTTGGGGAGAGCAGATGGCTGATGCAATGAAAACATTAGCCGAGTCTATCAATGATGAACCTGGCTTTATCTGGAAAATTTGGACGGAGAACCCATCGACACAAAAGGCTGGAGGTATTTACCTGTTTGCGTCAGAAGAGCAAGCTCAAGCTTACTTACAAAAGCACAGTGCGCGGCTAAAATCCTTTGGTGTTCCTGAAGTCCGAGGGGAGATCTTTGCCGTCAATCATGCGCTTAGCCAACTGAACCAAGCGCACTTTATTCACAATTAATTTCTGACTGCTGATAAGAGGCTGGACAG
This sequence comes from Providencia sp. PROV268, assembly GCF_028477805.1. NCBI lineage: Bacteria > Pseudomonadati > Pseudomonadota > Gammaproteobacteria > Enterobacterales > Morganellaceae > Providencia > Providencia sp. PROV268. Next base: position 28,988 of record NZ_JAMPLW010000016.1, on the reverse strand, counting down.
CGGCTAGCCTCACCGCAACCTGCTATTGAATACGGGCGAATCATCCCCGTATCCGTTCAGCCGCTAAAAATCCCCTTCACGGCGCTCAACAAGCGTCAGAATACTGTATAAGGCAACGGCAACATTATTTTGATTGAAGACTTGAACATCCCATTCAACTACGCCATTTGGCTTATCTTCTGCCGTTTTTTGTGCTTTTTTAATCTTTTTCTTGCAAGTTAAACGCACTTGGATGGTATCACCAATTTTTACAGGCTCAATGAAACGTAAGTTTTCCATACCATAGTTGGCGATCACAGGACCGACTGCCGCATCAACAAATAAACCAGCCGCTGCTGATACAACAAAGTAGCCATGAGCCACTCGCTCACCAAATAATGATTGCGCAGCGCCAATTTTATCCATATGTGCATAGAAATGGTCACCACTTAAACAAGCGAAGTTGACTAAGTCTGCTTCCGACACCGTGCGTCTTGCCGTCAATAAGGTATCGCCAATGACTAAATCCTCAAAATACTTCCTAAACGGATGCACTTGATCCGTCACTACATCTGCACCACGGATCCACTGCTTGGTGACGGCAGTCAGCATAGAAGGACTACCTTGAATAGCCGTTCGCTGCATATAGTGTTTAACTGCCCTCAATCCGCCTAGCTCCTCGCCACCACCCGCGCGACCCGGGCCACCATGCACTAATAGTGGTAATGGTGAGCCATGCCCCGTTGATTCTGCCGCTGAGGCTTCATTCAGAATCAACATTCGACCATGTGCCCGTGCACTTCTACGGATAACATCTTGCGCTACTGAGGTGTCTGCCGTTACTAATGTACCCGCAAGGCTCCCTCCTCCCATAATGGCCAACTCAACCGCTTGATCACTCGTCTCATAGCCAATCAATGTTGCAACCGGCCCAAATGCCTCCGTTTCATGGACGGCCTGATTGGTATAAGGGTCGGCGCAATAGAGCAAGGTAGGCGGATAGAATGCCCCTTTTTGGCTATCGGCACCCATCACATTCAGCTCTTGAAGATCCCCTCCACACAGGATTTCACAACCGTTTTGCTGTAAATACATAACCTTTTCATGAACATCATCACGCTGCTCTTGATTGATTAAAGCCCCCATGCGCACGCCTTCAACGGCAGGGTCACCGACAGTGATACCCGATAAGCGTTTTAATAATGCCTGTTTAACTGTTTCTAACTGGGGCTTCGGCACAATGATACGACGGATTGCCGTACATTTTTGCCCTGCTTTCACCGTCATTTCACGGGTCACTTCTTTAATAAATAAAGAAAATTCAGGTTGTTCTGGAGTAACATCAACCCCAAGTATTGCGCAGTTAAGGGAGTCTGCTTCCATGGTGAATGGGGTCGACTTTTCACGTAATCGAGGGTGAGATTTTAATTTTTGCCCTGTTGCTGCCGAGCCAGTAAAGGTCACCACATCCTCAAAATCGAGATATTCAAACATATCACCGATCCCCCCGCAGATTAGCTGAATAGCACCTTCAGGCACTAACCCACTTTCAACGATCAGGCGCACCATTGCTTGAGTAACTTGAGCGGAAGCCGTCGCAGGTTTAATAATCGCAGGCATCCCCGCTAGCCACGTTGGTGCCAATTTTTCTAGCATTCCCCAACAAGGGAAGTTAAATGCATTGATATGTAATGCCACACCATGGCGGGAAGTTAAAATATGGCGAGCAATAAATTGGCCTTGTTTCGATAGCGGGATCATCTCATCTTCGGGCCAAATCGTATCATCTGGCAACTCGCGATTTGCAAGCCCTGCAAAAGAGAAGAGTGTCGCGATCCCACCTTCAATATCAACCCAACTATCTGATTTAGTCGCCCCTGTTTGTGCTGATATTTCATAAAGAGACGCTTTATGCTCTAGCAAATATTTAGCGACGGCTTTTAACATTTGGCCGCGCTGCTGGAAAGTCATGGCGGATAAAGCATCCCCGCCTTTTTTCCGACCGTAATCAAGACAATCAACCAGAGGTAAACCCGCAGTGGTAACCTCATATAACGCCTGCCCAGTCAATGCATGATAAATTTTGCGGCCTTCACCTTCACCATATAACCACTTCCCCGTTATATAACTTGTTAATTGCTGCATGGCATCTCTCCAAAATAAAAAACAACAAACACAAATATTAAATAAATATGTATCACAATATGGGCAGCGAATGCCAACCTCAATTTAACAAATTAAGAACAAAACTTATCCATTAGCTACTAACAAATAAAAACCACACTAATTTACATAAAATTAAATCTATGATTTAAATCAATAAACTTAAATTGATTGTGAAGCCAATCGCAAAAGAAGAATAAATGAGATTGATTTTATTGTTAACGATTCCTAGCATTAATGTTAAATATTGTGATTCATTTTTATTTTTATTTAATTTAATACGAATCATTTGGAAGAAAACAATGAATGAGCAAAATCAGGCAAACTTCGAGGCCAAAATCGAAGCCGACATTAATATTGAGCCAAAAGATTGGATGCCCGATGCCTATAGGCAAAACCTGATCCGCCAAGTTGGACAACATGCACACTCGGAAGTTATCGGCATGCTGCCAGAAGCAAACTGGTTAACTCGCGCACCCACATTGAGACGTAAAGCTATCTTGTTAGCAAAAATCCAAGATGAAGCAGGTCATGGCCTCTACCTTTATAGCGCAGCCGAAACATTAGGATGCACTCGCCAAGACATCTATCAAAAGATGCTCGATGGCAAAATGAAATATTCGTCTATTTTTAACTACCCCACCCTAACTTGGGCCGATGTAGGTGTGATTGGCTGGTTGGTTGATGGTGCTGCCATTGTTAACCAAGTTGCCCTCTGCCGAGCCTCATATGGCCCCTATGCACGAGCGATGGTGAAAATCTGTAAAGAAGAGAGTTTTCATCAACGTCAAGGTTACGAAGCTGTCACTGTACTGGCGAACGGCTCTGATGAACAAAAAGCCATGTTACAAGATGCCATTAACCGTTTCTGGTGGCCTGTTCTGATGATGTTCGGCCCGAACGACAGTGACTCCCCACACAGTGCACAAAGTATGGCATGGAAAATTAAAAGATTTAGCAACGATGAGCTACGCCAAAAATTTGTTGATAACACAGTACCGCAAGTGGAAGCCCTCGGTATGACTATTCCAGATCCAGAACTGAAATGGGATGAGGAGCTAGGGCACTACCGCTTTGGTGAAATCGACTGGGAAGAGTTTTATCAAGTCATTAAAGGCGAAGGCATCTGTAATTACGAACGCGTGCATGCCAAACGCAAGGCTTGGGAAGATGGAGCATGGGTACGCGAAGGTGCCATGGCACATAGCCGAAAACAGAAAGCCGTTAAATCCGCCGCCTAGCACAGAATAAAAGGAAAAGACCATGAGCAATCAAGATTGGCCATTATATGAAGTTTTTGTTCGGAGCAAACAAGGGCTTGCGCATCGTCATGTCGGTAGCCTGCATGCCGCTGACGATCAGATGGCACTAGAAAATGCACGCGATGCTTACACTCGTCGTAGTGAAGGATGCTCCGTTTGGGTGGTCAAAGCGACGCATATTATTGCCTCTCAACCAGAAGATAAGAGCGCTTTCTTTGACCCTGCTGACACCAAAGTCTATCGCCACCCAACTTTTTATACCATCCCCGATGGCATCAAAAACATGTGAGGCAACGATATGAATCAGCATGAAGCACTCAAACAATATGTTTTAAGGCAAGGCGATAGCGCATTGATCCTGGCTCAACGGCTATGTGAATGGTGTGGTCATGCACCAGAATTGGAAATCGACCTTGCTCTCTCCAACATCGGTTTGGACTTACTCGGTCAGGCAAGAAACTTTTTAGCGTATGCCGCAACCCTATCAGGAACAGAGTTTGATGAAGATAAAATTGCCTTCCTCCGAGATGAACGTGAGTTTTGCAACTTACTGCTGGTAGAGCAACCAAACGGCGGCTTCAACGACACGCTAGTACGCCAATTTTTTATGGATGCCTACCATGTTCCGCTTTATCAAGCCTTAATTCACAGCGCAGATGAACAATTGGCAGCCATCGCGGAAAAATCGCTCAAAGAGGTGCTCTACCACTTACGCTTTAGCCGTAACTGGATGATCCGCTTAGGTGATGGTAGCGAAGAAAGCCATCGGCGAATTCAGCAGTCGGTCGATCAACTGTGGCGCTTTACAGGCGAATTATTCCACGCCGATGAAGTCGAGATTGCGCTCGCGGAGGTAGGTATCGCCGTTGACCCTCGAACATTACGTGAACAGTGGTTAGAAACGGTCACAGAGACTTTCGCGCAAGCCACGCTGACGATGCCTGAACAAAATGCATACCGTTTAGGTGGCAAACAGGGTAACCACACTGAACACTTGGGCCTCATTTTAACCGAGCTACAGTTTGTCCAACGCGCTTATCCAAATTGTGAATGGTGATGCTATGGAACAGAGATTGCAAAACAGCGGGTTACAACCCCCTCAAATTCATCAGATCTGGCAGCAACTGCATCAAATCCCCGATCCTGAGTTACCTGCACTCTCCATTACTGATCTTGGCATGATCCGCAATGTTTTTGCCACATCTCGTGGCTGGAAAGTGATGTTTACACCCACTTATTCCGGTTGCCCAGCAACTGAATTTTTAATTAACGAAATCAAAAATGTTTTAGAGCATGCCGGGTTTCCCAATGTGGAAATCGAGGTCGTTCTCACGCCGGCATGGACAACAGATTGGATGAACCAAGACGCCAAACAACGCTTGCGTGAATTTGGTATTGCGCCGCCAGCAGGAAAAGCCTGTGAACACCCCGAAAAATCGGGGCCAATCTGTTGCCCACGTTGCGACAGTCAACACACAGAGAAAATCAGCGAATTTGGCTCGACCGCCTGCAAAGCGCTATATCGCTGTCTCGAATGCTTTGAGCCATTTGATTATTTTAAATGTATTTAAGGGCACACTCATGACTGTATTTCATCGTTTAAGTATTGCTGCAATTGAACGTGACACGCCTGATGCGGTTGCTGTGACCTTCTGCGTTCCTGATAATTTGCGCGAGCACTATCGCTACCGCCCTGGGCAACATTTAACCCTAAAAGCCTTAGTCAATGGCGAAGACTTACGCCGCTGTTATTCCATTTGCAGTTCACCTGACGACGGGGTTCTAAAAATTGGTGTTAAAGCCATCCACGAAGGACGTTTTTCAAATTTTATTAACCAACAACTTCATGTTGGCGATAGCCTTGATGTGATGATCCCCCAAGGGAAATTTGGTTATCAACCTCAAGTCACAACAGAAGGTCGTTACCTTGCGGTTGCGGCAGGCTCCGGTATCACACCTTTACTTTCCATTATTAAAGCCACCCTACAAACTGAGCCACACAGCCGCTTCACTTTAATTTATGGCAACAAAAATAGCCGTTCGGTGATGTTTAAAGAGAGCATTGCCGACCTTAAAAACCAGTATGCAGAACGTTTTCAGGTGCTCTATCTATTTAGCCAAGAGCAGCAAGACAGTGCACTGCTTAGCGGTCGCGTGAATAAGCCACAATTAATGGCATTGGGTAAAACCTTGCTCAATTTTAAGCAATTTGACCATGCTTTTGTGTGCGGCCCTGAAGAGATGATGGACGATGTGCAATCTGCATTAGCTGAATGTGGCATGGCGCCAGAGCGTATTCATAGTGAGCGTTTTAACACTTCCGGCACGAAATTCCGCCCATCTGCAACATTAGCAACGGATAACCGCCAAGTCAGCATTCACCTTGATGGACGTACAATGACCATCAATATGGATAGCCAAGACGACAGTATTCTGGATGCGGCCTTACGCCAAGGCGCAGACCTTCCCTATGCCTGTAAAGGCGGTGTTTGCGCAACATGTAAATGTAAGCTTAAAGCGGGCGAAGTTGAAATGGGCGTCAACTACAGCCTTGAGCCGGACCAAATTGCGGATGGTTATATTTTAAGCTGCCAAGCATGGCCGAAAGGCGATGGCGTAGAACTCGATTTCGATGTGTAGGAGGCTCATATGCAAACTGATTGGATCCTAGCTCATATTGAACATCGCGTCCTAACATTGACGTTGAATCGCCCTGATGTGCGTAACGCCTTAAGTACTGATTGCCTCGAATTACTTGTCGATCACCTTGAACAAGCCGATAAAGACCCACAAATCGGCGCCATCGTTATTGCCGGTAACCCACGTTTTTTTGCGGCGGGTGCTGACCTTAAAGAGCTCCAGCAACAAACCGTTGCGGCGGCGATCACGGATAGGCGCCCTCAAGTTTGGCGTCGTTTTTCGCAAATTTCCAAACCCATTATCACCGCAGTCAATGGTTATGCATTGGGTGCTGGCTTTGAATTAGTACTTGCAAGTGATGTGGTCATTGCCGGTGAAACGGCGCGTTTTGGCTTACCTGAAATCACCCTAGGGCTAATACCTGGCGCGGGAGGAACTCAACGTCTGGTTCGCGTGGTTGGCAAATCCCTTGCGATGCAAATGGTACTCACGGGCGAGGCGATTCCTGCACAACGTGCCTTACAAGCAGGATTAGTGAGTCAAATTTGTGTGGATGGGTTAGTTGTTGAATACGCACAGAAACTTGCCCAACGCATGGCGGATCACGCCCCACTTGCCGTGAGAGCGGCTAAAGCATCCATTAATGCAGCTCAAGAAATCTCACTTTCAGAGGGATTACAGCTTGAGCGCCAATATTTTGTCACCTTGGCAGGTACTGATGACCGCCGCGAAGGGATCAATGCTTTCTTTGAAAAGCGACAGCCAAAATTTACAGGACAATAAGATGCCAAACAGCGCAATGATACTGACAACACTGGAAAATGGCGTACTCACCATTACATTAAACCGCCCTGACCGGTTAAACAGCTTTAACGATGAAATGCATCGTCAACTAAGTGATGCACTAAAAATTGCTGAACGTGATGATACCGTGCGTTGTTTAGTGATTACAGGAGCCGGTCGTGGTTTTTGTGCAGGTCAAGATTTGAATGATCGCAATGTTTCGGTTAGCGAACAGGCACCGGATTTAGGTTATTCCGTCGAAACTTTCTATAACCCCCTGATCCGCCGACTCACTTCACTACCGAAGCCTATCATCTGTGCCGTTAATGGCGTAGCCGCAGGTGCAGGCGCGGCAATCGCCTTAGCGGGTGATATCGTTATTGCGGCTAAAAGCGCCAGTTTTATTCAATCTTTTTGCCGCTTAGGTTTAGTACCGGACTCCGGTGGTAGCTGGTTCTTACCTCAATTAGCAGGCCATGCAAGAGCCATGGGGATGGCATTACTTGGCGATAAAATTAGCGCTGAGCAAGCACTACAGTGGGGCATGATTTGGCAAGTCACTGAAAATGATGAGCTGACAACCACCGTTAATCAATTAGCCCAGCACCTCGCCACACAGCCAACTTATGGCTTAGGACTAATCAAAAAAGCTATCTATCGTGCCGCAACTAACACATTAGATGAGCAGCTAGACCTAGAACGTGATTTACAGCGCTTAGGTGGACGCAGCGAAGACTATCGCGAAGGAGTCGATGCCTTTTTGAATAAGCGCGAACCTAAGTTTAAAGGACGCTAATATGACTTTAACTCTTAATACCGTCGCTGTCATTGGTGCTGGCACAATGGGTATCGGCATTGCACAGGTGGCAGCAAGCGCTGGACATACGGTACTGCTATTTGACATCAACACACAAGCACTGAATAAAGCAAAACAGTCTTTAACTGAACGGTTAAATAAGCGCGTTCAGCAGGGCAAAGCGGATGCGCAAACAACAGAGGCACTGCTTGCGCGTATTACACTTGTGCATACGATGGCTGACTTAGCACCGGCTCAATTAGTCATTGAGGCTGTCGCTGAGAAACTGACTATAAAACAAGCGATATTTAGCGAACTTGAAGGCATTTGCAAAGAAAACACCCTCTTTGCAAGTAACACCTCTTCGTTATCGATTACCGCCATCGCCAGCCAACTTAAACACCCAGAGCGCTTTGCTGGCCTCCATTTTTTCAACCCAGCTCCCATTATGAAGTTGGTTGAAGTTATTCGTGGGCGCGAAACCGCAAGCGCTGTTATTGAACAGCTAAAAAACTTGGCGGTCGCATGGGGCAAAATTCCCGTTATCTGCCGCTCAACGCCTGGCTTTATCGTTAATCGAGTTGCTCGCCCTTTTTATGCTGAAACATTACGCGCACTTGAAGAGCAAATCGCAAACCCTGCAACATTAGATAGTGTTCTACGTGATGCCGGTGGGTTTTCCATGGGCCCTTTACAACTGACCGACCTTATTGGTCATGATGTAAATTACGCGGTGACGGATTCGGTTTTTCAAGCATTTGGCTACGACCCTCGGTTCCAAACCTCCTTTGAACAATTAGAGCTGGTCCAAGCGGGACATCTCGGTCGAAAAACTGGCCGCGGCTTTTATCATTACGATGACAACAAACCACTGCCTAAAGCCACAATGGCAGAAAAAGTGATATTAAACAATCCCCCCTCCGTTACGGCTCGAGGCGATTGGCAAAGTTTACCTGAGTTTGCACAATTATTAAGGCAAAACGGGATCCCTCTCGAAGAATCTAAAATAGATAACCACGAATTGCCTACACTCCGAGTTAACAATGTTATTGTTATGTTAACGAATGGTGAATTAACTTCTGCACGAGCGCAAAAAGCCAATCAGAGCATGGTGCAATTTGATTTATCCGCTGATTATGCCAAAGCAAACGCAATTGCAATCAGTTGTGCAGTCCAAAACAGCCACCAAGAAAACCAGAGTGTCATTGCCTTTTTTCAATCGCTCAACAAGGACGTGATTGTATTACCTGATTATCCCGGCCTATTGACGATGCGGACGGTTGCCATGCTATGCAATGAAGCTTTAGATGTTGTCAATAAAGGCGTCGCTAGCCCAAAAGATACTGATAACGCAATGCGTTATGGCGTGAACTACCCTAAAGGGCCGCTCGCTTGGGGCGCCGAAATTGGCTGGCAACATATCCTTAATACACTCGATCAGTTATCGCAGTTTTATGCCGACGGGCGCTACCGGGCGAATCCCCTGTTGCGCCAATTGGTTGCTGGGGTGCGGTCATTACCTGCTAAGGAGCTGCAATGAGTTCACAAACCACAATAACATTGGCTCAACAATCCGCAGACATCATGTACCGTGACGATGCTTGCGCAAAAGCGATGGGGATGGTGATAGAGCAAGTTTCTGAGGGAGCCGCTCAACTCTCCATGACCGTCACTTCGCACATGCTTAATGGCCATAAAACCTGCCATGGCGGTCAACTATTCAGCCTAGCTGACACCGCGTTTGCTTACGCTTGCAATAGCCATGGACTCGCCGCTGTTGCCTCAAGCTGCTCCATTGATTTTATCCGCCCTGCATATGAAGGGGATACATTGACCGCAGTCGCAAACGTTAAGCATCAGGGCAAACGTACTGGCTTATATGAAGTAGAAATTGTCAACCAACAAGGCAAAACCTTAGCTTGGTTCTACGGGCGAGCGCATCGCCTAGGTCACCGTTTAACAGGAGAAGAGTGATGAGAGATGCCTTTATCTGTGATGGTATCAGAACCCCAATTGGCCGCTACGGAGGCGCACTGTCCTCTGTACGCCCTGATGACCTCGCCGTTTTACCTTTAAAGGCTCTAATGGAAAGGCATCCTCAATTAGATTGGTCAATAACTGATGACATTATCTTAGGTTGCGCAAATCAGGCTGGTGAAGATAACCGTAATGTCGCACGAATGGCGAGTTTATTAGCGGGTCTTCCATTATCCGTATCGGGCACTACCGTGAATCGTCTTTGTGGTTCAGGCCTTGATGCAATTGCACTTGCGGCTAGAAGTATCAAAGCGGGGGAAGCGAATTTTATGATTGCAGGCGGTGTCGAATCAATGAGCCGCGCACCCTTTGTTATGGGTAAGTCAGAATCGGCCTTTTCAAGGCAAGCACAAATATTTGATACCACAATTGGTTGGCGATTTGTCAATCCACTGATGGAAAAGCAGTTCTCAACACATTCGATGCCAGAAACGGCGGAGAACGTTGCAGAAGAGTATCGCATCCATCGAGCTGACCAAGATGCCTTTGCTCTACGTAGCCAACAACGCACCGAACAGGCTCGTCAACAAGGCGTTTTCGCACAAGAGATCATCCCCGTCACCATTAAACATCGCAAAGGGGAGACGATTGTTACAGAAGACGAACACCCAAGACCTGAAACAACCTTGGAACAATTACAAAAGTTAAAAACACCGTTTCGTGAAAATGGCTCAGTGACAGCAGGTAATGCTTCTGGGGTGAATGATGGTGCAGCCGCCTTGATTATCGCTTCCCAAGAAACGGCTAAAGCTCAGGGGTTAACCCCTAAAGCACGAATTATCGCAACAGCAACCTGTGGTGTTGAACCACGGTTTATGGGGATAGGACCATTACCCGCCACCCAAAAAGTCCTCAAAATGACGGGGCTAACAATCGAACAAATGGATGTGATTGAGCTAAACGAAGCTTTTGCTGCTCAAGCACTCGCTGTACTAAGAGGATTAGGTTTACCTGACGACGCGCCACAAGTGAATCCAAATGGTGGTGCCATTTCCTTAGGCCACCCTCTTGGTATGAGTGGGGCAAGGTTGGCGATTACCGCCGTGAACGAATTACATCGTCGCCAAGGGCGCTATGCCTTATGCACCATGTGTATTGGTGTGGGCCAAGGCATAGCCATGATTATTGAACGAGTTTAGACCGATTAACCTACCCAAAATCACACCGTTCTAATGAGATGAATGATGGGTAAAAAATAAAAATGCCTGAAACCCTACACCTGCTCAGGCCAATACTGCACTCGCTTTTCGCCATTGCATATATACCCGCCCTGACTCGGCAATATATCGCAAAAAAGGCTTAAAGCATGCGGATATCAATAATTATAAGGACTAGCAATTATGAGCACTCTACAACACACTATTGATCCAATTGAGTTTGCATCGAGAGATGAAATCGAGGCATTGCAGTTCTCAAGACTGAAGTGGACACTCACTCACGCTTATGAAAATGTGCCGATGTATCGCAAAAAATTCGATGCGGCCGGCGTTCATCCTGACGATTTCAAGCAACTGAGTGATATCGAAAAATTCCCGTATACCACAAAGCAAGATCTACGCGAGAATTACCCATTTAATACCTTTGCAGTGCCCATGGATAAAATCATCCGTATTCATGCCTCTTCGGGCACGACGGGTCGCCCCACTGTTGTCGGCTATACCCAACAAGATATTGATAATTGGGCTGATTTAATCGCTCGTAGCCTACGCTCTGCGGGAGCCACGAAAGGAGATAAAATCCACGTTGCCTACGGCTACGGCCTATTTACCGGTGGCTTAGGCGCTCATTATGGTGCTGAGCGTCTTGGTGCAGCCGTTATTCCTATGTCTGGTGGTCAGACAGAAAAACAGGCTCAATTAATTGCTGATTTCAAACCTGACGTCATCATGGTAACCCCCTCTTACTGTCTAAGCATCATTGATGAGCTAGAGAAAATCATGGGCGGAGACGCAAGTAAGTGCTCACTAAGACTAGGCGTATTTGGTGCAGAGCCATGGACTGAGGCATTAAGAACAGAAATTGAAACTCGCTTAGGCATCAAAGCGCTTGATATCTACGGCCTGTCAGAAGTCATGGGGCCAGGTGTTGCCATGGAGTGTGCCGATGCCGGAGAAAGTGGGCCTACAATCTGGGAAGATCATTTTTATCCGGAGATTATCTCACCTGATACCCTAAAAACACTCTCGCCCGGTGATAAAGGTGAGTTAGTATTCACTACCCTAACAAAAGAGGCTATGCCTGTTATCCGCTATCGCACTCGCGATTTAACCCACTTAATGCCGGGGATTAATCGTAATATGCGCCGTATCGGTAAAATTACCGGCCGCTCTGATGACATGATGATCATTCGTGGAGTCAACGTTTTCCCATCGCAGATAGAAGAGCAAATCATGCAGTTCAAAGAGCTTTCCCCTCATTACCAGCTAGAAATTAGCCGTAAAGGGAATATGGATAGCTTAGCTATTCGCGTCGAGCTGAAAAAACCCGATCTTCTGACCTATGATGAGCGTTGTAATATCTGCCATAACCTTAAGCATCGAATTAAGTCAATGGTAGGCGTGAGCACACAGATCAGTATCGTTAATTGCGGTGATATCCCTCGTTCACAAGGCAAAGCGGCTCGTGTTATTGATACAAGGATCGCCATATAAATCTTCTCTACGAGGCACCTCACAATGGATAAATGTCGGGGTGCCTTTAATTTTAGTTTCCTAATATAACAATGCCCTGTGTAGCAAATAGAAGACAAGCAAGATGTTTTTGTCTACTATTCATTCATATTTTTGATACAGATATTCATCGGATAATGACAAAATGGAAACTAAACTTAACCAATTTATACAGCATGCGCTAACCAGCCAGCCAATTAGTGGAACATCACTCATTATCTCTCTTTATGGCGATGCGCTACACCACCGCGGGGGCGAAGTATGGCTTGGTAGCTTAACCAATTTACTTGAACCAATGGGCTTTACCGACCGCTTTGTCCGTACTTCTGTATTTCGCTTACAAAAAGAAGGCTGGCTAGATGCTGAAAAAATCGGTCGTCGTAGCTATTACCGAATATCTGAACGTGGTCAAAACCAATTTCGTCACGCTGAAAGTAAAATCTATCAAAGTGAGCAACCCAATTGGGATGGCAAGTGGGATTTATTGTTACTTGAAGCCGCTGACAAAGATGAAAAAGCAAGGCTCAAAAAAGAGTTAAGCTGGTTAGGATTTGGTCAATTTAGCACCTCACTGATGGCAGCACCAAGTAGCGCTCAAAGCGATATTCCGTCATTACTTAATGAACTTAATGCAAGTGAAGAGGTGATCTACTTTCGAGCAGATTACCCCTATAACCGCTCCGAAAAACACCTAAAAGAGTTGGTGTCAGACAGTTGGTCGTTACAACAGGTGGCTGAACATTATCACCAATTTATCGTGTTATTTCGCCCACTCGCACTCTTATTAAAAGAGTTATCGGATGAGCAAATAACACCTGAGCAATGCTTTCAACTACGCTTATTACTGATCCACTTTTATCGCCGAGTGGTATTAAAAGATCCACTGCTACCCGATGAGTTACTTCCCGCACAATGGGAGGGGCAAATAGCCAGGAATCTGTGTATCAATATTTACCAGCGTGTTGAAGTAGCAGCAACACGCTACGTCAGCGAAATATGCGAAACAACTGTAGGGGAACTGCCGCAACCGACTACAACCTATTTCCGACGTTTTGGCGGTGTATTAAAAGAGATCGCGGCATAAATCTTCTTAAATACCGATGTAACTTAAACAGAAGGGGAACTCAATATGCCTTTTTATCAGATAGATGGCATCACGCCAGTTGTTAGTCCAGAAAGTTTTGTGCATCCAACCGCTGTGATCATTGGCGACGTGATTATCGGAAAAAATGTTTATATTGGCCCTAATGCGAGCTTACGTGGAGACTTCGGGCGCTTGATCATTAAAGAAGGGGCTAATGTTCAGGATAACTGTGTTATGCATGGTTTCCCGCAATACGATACCATCATTGAAGAAAATGGTCATATTGGTCACGGTGCGATTTTGCACGGCTGCCATATTAAGCGTAATGCCTTGGTTGGAATGAACAGTGTCATTATGGATGGCGCCGTGATTGGCGAGAATTCTATTGTTGGCGCTTGCTCCTTTGTGAAAGCAGAAGCGGTATTTGCAGATAATACGTTGATCGTAGGAACGCCTGCTAAAGCACAAAGAACACTGTCTGAAAAAGAAATAGCTTGGAAAAGCCGAGGTACGGCTGACTATCAAGACCTTGTTATCCGCTGCCAACAAAGCTTCAAAGAAGTTACCCCACTCACACAAGAAGAGCCAGATCGCCCGAAACTGACGTTTGAAGGTGTCATTCCGAAATCAGCCCTATAGTTACCCTACGAATAAAATAATAAGCACTCCACTTCGAGTGCTTTTATGCTCATAATTAAGTAAAGTCACTGATTATCGGCAATAAATCATCATTAAATTGATACTATTCTGATTCGCTTATATCGCCGTGTTTAATACAATCCCTTAGAAATAAAATAAGCAGTGGCTGTTTTTCAACCCACAATAACAAAGAATAACAATTCGTTATGGGTATTTATCGTGCAAAATACCACCCATGTTGAAAAATTCACCGCCTTTTCTTCTATGTGCAAAAGAAAAGGTAAATTAATAATAAAGTTAATTTGTTTTTTGCCGATAATGAAACCTGTAGAAATGAATAAATCATTTTTCGATAAATTAAGTTTAACTGGCAGATCTTTTTCGAAGTAAGCCAATATAAAATAAACCTTATTATTAATATGGTTATTTTATAGATATTAGCTATTAATATGATAGTTAAAACCTAAAATTGATTAATATTTACTCATCGATACGTCATTGTTTATATCAAAAAAATATTTCACATGGTGAATATATTTATTAACAATAATACATATTAAGAATAGTTTCATTTTTATATAAATATTTATTTTGACTAAACTTATTTATTAAGATTAAAAATTTGAATAAAATAAAATTATTAAAATGATTTTCATCAAAAAAATTTATGTATTTTGACTATTTATCAACTACTACCAAAGGAGTACCTGACTTAACATATTGATTTAAAATCAATAAAGAAATACAAATCCACAAAATGAAACGTTTGGTAACAAGTTTTTAACTCTACTTTTGCAGCCAAAAAATACATATAGCTCTGAATTAACTGAAATTAAAAAATAAAACACCACCCTCTTTTCAAAATACGCCCTTTAACACGTAATCAGCAATCTTTTCCGAGCCTAATTCGATATTTAATTTTTAAATCTAATATGAGTAATAATCCCCCTCTTTTTAAACAAATGATTACACGTATAATAGCGCCCTATAAAATTTGATATAAATCAAATTACCCTCAAATTTAAATGAGGCTGAAATATAAAGCGCCTTTGTTAAAAAGTGCCGTTTCGTATTTCTGTTTTTTAAATTCAACGTAATTAATAAATTTTTTTAAACTGGCTGAGGATGGCTTTCTATTTCTATAAATAACAGAAGGCGCAAACTTTGCCATTCCTCTTTTATTAACATATATACAGCTTTTCTCGGAGAAGAAAATGAATAACAAATTTGCATTATCAGTTGCAACGGCATTAATTCTTTCTGCTACACCAGCACTTGCTGCTGAAAAAGCAGCTGGTGGTGTAATTAACTTTAGTGGCGCAATTACTGATACAACTTGTACTATCAATGGCGGTAAAAGTGCGGATTTCACTGTTGCATTAAATCCAATCACTGTTGAAGATGCAGGCACGACTCAAGGCATTATTACTAAAAATAAAAAAACAGTATCACTCACTTTCTCTAACTGTACTTCTGCAAGCGGCGCTGCTGATACCCCTCTGAAAATTTATTTCTCATCTGCAAATAATATTTCTACTGATGGTAAGTATCTGCAAAATACCACAGTTAATGAAAATGACACGAGCGTTTCTCGTAACGTTGGTTTCGCCATTACTAAAACAACAGACCAAATTCCTCTGTTATTAAACCAACCATTCGTTACTGATATCAAAGGCAACGACTCTAACACTGAAACCTTAGCATTAGATATCTATTACTATAAAACGAATGCTCTGCCAGCAAGAGTTGGTAGCTTAAGCTCTAACGTCACTTATACCATTTCATATCTGTAATTATTTACCCAAATAGCCAGGCTATTTTATTAGCTTGGCTATTTCTGAGTTTATTATTATGCGCCTACTTATTTTATTTTCCTTACTCGCTAGTATTAATACTGCCTTTGCTAATATTGTTGTTAATGGAACACGCGTTATTTATCCAGAAAAAAATAACGAAACCATCGTACAACTTATTAATAATGGAAATGACCCAGCCTTAGTCCAATCATGGATTGACGATGGTGATATCAATTCAACACCAGAAACAGCCAATGTTCCTTTTTTGCTTTCTCCCCCTGTTGTTAAGGTATCAGGGAATGATGGGCAACAATTACGCATTAAAAAACTCCCCGCATCGCTGCCAACCGATCGCGAATCTGTTTTTTATTTAAATATATTAGATATCCCACCAACACCAGAACATCTGCAAGGGAAAAACACGATGCAGTTGGCGATTAAAACACGTATTAAACTGTTCTATCGTCCGAACCACTTACAAGCCGGTGTTGAACAAGCACTCGAACAGATTGAAGTGAAAGCGGAAAACAAACAATTCCGTATCACTAACAATAGTCCTTATTACGTCACTCTTGCGAATGTTGATGATAAAAAAGGTAAAAAAATATTGACCGATTCACTCATGGTAGCGCCGTTTTCACATGCTTTAGCACCAACTAAAACCGCTGTCAGTGCAGGTCAAAAATACAGTTTGCTCTATGTCGATGATCTCGGCGCCTATAAAAATAAAGATGTGATTGCAAAATAAAATATAAGAGAGCTTGTAATAATGAAGTTGCATGGCCGCCATAGGAGCCTATTAGCAGTTTGCCTAATTCTTGGAACATCAAAAAGCTGGGGGGTGAGTTTTGATACCTCTTTACTCGCTGGTGATTCCGCGAAATCCGATCTGTCTCGCTTTTATGAAGAGCAAAGCATGCCAGCGGGTACACAAGAGATGGATGTCTTTATTAATGGCGATTGGAAAGGCCGTTATCCTTTTATATTTACAGACTCTCACAACCGTATTTTTCTTAGCAAACGCGAAGCTGGACTTTTAGGGATCAAATTACCTGAAACATCGGATGAAGAGCAGGAATATACATTAGAACAATTGGTGCAAGGTGGTAGCTTTAATGTCGATATCAGTACATTAAGCATCAAAATGTCTATTCCACAAAGCTTTCTTTTGCGCAACGAAGTGGGCTATGTTCCTCCCGAATTTTGGGAAGAGGGTATCCCCGCAGCCATGCTTTCATATAACGCGACTTACTATAAAACAAAGAATAAAAATGGTGATAAATCATCGAGTGATGATCTCTACGCGGGTTTTGAATCGGGGCTCAATTTTAGCTCTTGGCAATTTCGCGATAGCAGCTCACTCCGAAAACATTCAGGTGATAGCTTAAAATGGGAAAATAATACACGCTATCTACGCAAAGCTTTACCATTATATCAATCCAATTTTATTGCAGGTGATTTTTACTCCCAGGGAACACTATTTGATTCAGTGCGAGTTCGTGGCGTTTCTCTCGCCTCAGACATTAATATGCGCCCCACTTCACAACAAGGCTTTGCCCCGATTGTTAGAGGTGTCGCTCAAACTAACGCCCTTGTCAAAGTCATACAAAACGGCAGTATTATTTACCAAGAAAACGTGCCACCAGGGCAATTTACCATCGATAATATTCAGCCAACAGGGTCGGCTGGCGATTTGTTAGTGATCGTAAAAGAAGCCAACGGGCAAGAACAATCTTTTACGGTTCCATTTTCTGCCGTACCGGGGATGTTAAAAGAGGGGGTAAGTAATTATGCCCTGCTCGCTGGTAAGGTGAACCAAGAAAATGGTCACTATCAGCCCAAATTTCTCCAAGGCACCTTCGAATATGGTTTTAATAACCTAATCACTGGCTACACGGGGGTGATTGCAAGTGAAGATTATCAAGCTTATCTGCTCGGCTCTGGTTGGAACTTACCTATTGGTGCTGTTTCTCTCGATATCACACATGCCAATACTCAATTACCTAATGACACGCAGAAAGGCCAAAGTATGCGAGTGTCATACAGTAAGTTTCTCAATACAACAGCTACCAATTTCACCTTAGCCGCCTATCGCTATTCGACCAAAGGCTATTATAGCTTCAGTGATTCGATTCATGCCCATGAAGGTTATCGTTTATATCAGGAAACTTTAGAAAAACAGGCCACAGAGACACTGCCTCATCGTGAATTACCTGCTTTCGATATAAATACGTGGGATTCTATGCGTGGGGTTCGTCCAAAAAATACCTTCACGATCAATTTAAATCAGCGCTTACCTGAAAACTGGGGAACCTTCTACGTTTCAGGCTCCCAACGTGACTATTGGTCGACTACCCCAACAACCCGCGAGTACCAACTAGGCTACTCGAATGCGTATTCAGATATCAGCTATTCACTGTCCGCTAGCCGAGTACGGGATGGTAAAGGCGAAGAAGAAAATCGCTACTATATTTCAATCAGTTTACCTCTGTCTGTATTTGATAATGATATATGGGTCAGCACAGGCCTTACTGCTACCGATTCTCACTATCAACAAAGTACCGTTTCTTTAAGTGGTACGGCTCTGGAAGCAAACCGATTGAGTTATTCACTTTCCGGCAGTAATCAGCAAGGTGGCCAAAACATGGCAAGCGCCAATGTGGCTTATCGCTCAAATGTTTCCACTATTGGTAGTTCACTCAGTGAATCTAATGACTACCATCAAACTGGGCTGAGTGCACGCGGCAGCTTAGTCGCTATACCTTGGGATATACTCGCATCTAACGAAATCGGCAATACAATGACCATCGTCAAAGCGCCCCATGCACAAGGCTTAATGGTGAATGGCGACCAAAGTATCGTGACCAATAAAGAAGGACTGGCATTAGTACCTTATGCAACGCCATATCGTAAAAATACGATTATGCTTTCAAATACAGAAAATACACAAGGCGCTGAAGTTATCGGCAATATGGCAAATAGCGCACCAATCGAAGGTTCAGTGAATTTAGTGAAATTCAAAACCGATACGCGCACCTCTTGGCTCAGTCGTGCATTACGACAAGATGGCAGTGCATTACCTTTCGGCGCAGAAGTAACTGACCTTCAAGGAGAAGCGATTGGCTATGTAGGGCAAGCCAGTGTGCTGTATTTAAAAGCAGAAGCTTTTCCTAAGTCGGTCATTATTCGGTTAAATGAGGGTCACTGCACCATTCATAACTTACCAGACAACCTTGACGGCCCCACTGGCGTTTGCCAATAACGAGATGAATGTCATGATGCGATCCTATCTTTTTTTAATCCTAATTCTCTTTAGCGGCTATAGTCAGGCAATTTGCCATGAAAGTGGCATAAGCTATGCTTCGCCAATTAGCATTGATTTGTCGGATAAACTCACCCCCGCCACCCCCGAGTGGACAACGACCATATCGACACAGTACTCAGGTAGCTTTAATTGTTCCACCCGCCAAAGCGAATTTGGTTATACCAAAATCCTGAATACTGACAACCAATATGCAACCATTTTGAGTTTTATGAATGGGAAATATCATGTCAGGGCACAAATCATTAATGATATTCCGAATAAGAAACTGAATAAATCAGGTCGTCACTCTGCTTCTGAGTTAAATACGCCAGTGACGATTAAATTTACGCTTGAACCAAAACAAGGCACGCTCATTGCCGGTGATACCGTCCATCTACATGATATTCTCTTCGTCACAGATTTAAGCGGAATGTCAATTTTTGATATTGTGCTATGGCCCGTTAAACAACTTCTGAAAATCCTACAATGGTTATTTAACGGTTTTAACTGGCCCTATGATGACCGTGATATGTTCGGTCAGCCACTAATATTAAAATATGCACCAAAATTAACTACTTGCGCTTTCCAAAATGCGGGGCTTGTTGTCACATTACCAACATTAAGCCGCCATCAAGTCATTAATGGAAACCAAGCTGGCTATACACCATTTTCATTGAATATGCGTTGTGAGAACCTTGGGGGCGCAAATAATACGGCAGAAAGAGCGATCGATGTCTTTTTATCTAGCAATAATCTGCTTAGCTCAGATAATACGGTTTTGATTGATAAAACAGCCAATGCCGCACAAGGTATCGGGCTACGCTTAGTTAAAACTAATGCGCCAAATACCCCTGTGGTGATTTCACAAAATCCAAACTCCCGAGGTAATGCAACGTCGCTGTTTTACGTAAATGCAGGAGGCCAACTGGAACCGCACTTTAGTATTCCAATGGCTGTTTACTATTATGCATGGGATCCTCAGCGAGCAACCCAAGGCACCCTCAAAACCACGGCGACACTCAATATTGTCTACCCGTAAGCTTCAAAAGATAAGAGCGCTAATCGTTAGCGCTCTTATCGTATTTAACTTACGCTTTACTACCAAAAGGCGGTTTTGCAAACCAGACGGTGATAATCAGTCCAATAAACACCCATCCACATAACCAAAAGATTTCATTGGCCGCAATGATTAATCCTTGGCTAGTGATCTCCTGCGCAATAAAGCCCGATGTCTGCTCATGACTTAAGCCATGTGCCGCCATCTCTTTATACATCTCTAGCGATTCAGGGTTATAGTCAGTGATGTATTCCGTTAACTGGCTATGATGGAGCGACTCTCTATCACTCCACATCGTGGTTGTGATTGATGTTCCTATCGAGCCTGCAAGAGTACGGAAGAAGTTTGCAAGACTTGACGCCGACGCCAGTTTTTCAGGGGGTAAACCTGACAGTGTTAACGTCGTCAGTGGCATAAAGAAGCAAGCCACAGCCATCCCTTGCACTAACTGAGGCCAAACTACGGCAGAAAAGCCCATACTTGGTTCAAAGGTATATGCCCGCCAGAAGAAACAAATCGCATAGAATACAAAACTAAATGTCACTATCCAGCGAATATCAAGGAAGTCTGACAATTTCGCGACGGGGGCAGAGAACAAGACGGGCAATAACCCTATCGGCGCAAGGGCCAACCCCGCCCATGTTGCCGTATACCCATAGACCTCCTGCAATAACTGGGGCAAGAGAACGATAGCACCAAAGTAGGCCATATAGGCTAAGCTAACGGAAATCGTGCCTATCGTGAAGTTACGTGATTTAAATAGTGCAAGCTCAACAACTGGATTTTTGTCTGTTAGTTCCCAAATAACCAAAAAAACCAATGCTATCGCGGAAATTACCGCTAATGTGACAATTTCATCAGAGGCTAACCATCCTAACTCTTTCCCCTTATCCAACAGGACCTGAAGGCAACCAACACCCACTGACAATAATGCCAAGCCAATCAAATTAAACGGGACATTAACTACTTTCGATTCCATTCCTTTAAGGATAATAGAGCCTACAATAACCACAAAAATACCCAGTGGAACGTTCATAAAGAAGATCCACCCCCAATGGAAGTTATCACTAATATAACCACCAAAAATAGGGCCAAACACCGGGGCTAAAATGATCGTCATTGACCAAAATGCCAATGCCATATTTTGCATTTTAGGGGGGTAGCAACGCATGATCAGACTTTGTGAAAGGGGGATCACCGGCCCCGCAACAGCACCTTGTAAAACACGAAATAAAATTAACATGCCAAGGCTATCAGAGAAGCCACAAAGTAATGAAAAGATAGTAAATAAAGCGGTTGCCCATATAAAAACACGGACTTCACCAAACCGTTTAGCAAGGAACCCAGAGATCGCAATGGAAATGGCATTAGAAACACCAAATGAGGTAATCACCCATGTTCCTTGTGACATTGAAACACCGAGATCACCAGCAATGGTTGGGATGGCAACGTTAGCGATTGTCGAATCCAGCACCTGCATAAAGGTTGCAAGTGACAATGCAATCGTTGCCCATACCAGCTTTGAGCCCTTTAGTGGTTGAATATCTGCCACAGCCACTCCTTTCGGGCTAATCCGCGTTTTCGTTAATAATCGTGTCGATCACCGAATCGACATCCGCCAGCTTTAACACCAGCACATCACTTTCAAATGCTGGCGTGTCACGCTGAACCTCTGCTAACACAGGGCCATTTTGATCTTTAATATCAATCGTTGCATTCATTGATAACCCAATACGCAACGGATATTTGGCAACCTGTTCAGGGTCTAGCTCTACACGGACAGGCAAACGTTGTACCACTTTAATCCAGTTACCCGTTGCATTCTGTGCAGGTAATAAAGAGAAAGCACTCCCCGTTCCCATATCCAAACCAGCCACTTTACCGGTATACACAATATCATCACCATAAAAATCACTGGTGAGTGTTACTGGCTGCCCTATGCGCACCTTTTCTAATTGTGTTTCCTTAAAGTTCGCATCCACCCAAACGGGTTGAGCTGGCACAATAGCCATCAAAGAGCCTTGCGGACCGACTTGTGAACCGACTTGCACATTACGACGCGAAACATAACCTGTGATAGGGCTTTTCACCTCTGTACGTTGCAAAGTAATCCATGCGTTGCGCACATTATCTGCGGCTTGTTGGATTGCCGGTTGTTTTCTCAACTCGGTATTGCGCAATAGTGCTTGGTTCGCATTATATTGCTGAATGGAGATATCTAAGGCTGCTTGCGCCAACTGCACCGCTTCTTGGGAGTGTTGTAAATCTTCTTTAGAGATAGTCCCACTTCGTCCTAAAGCGGCGCGGCGTTGATAATCTTTCTGTGCTTGCGCAAGTGAGATACGATTTTTTTGGATTTGCGCTTGGTATTCATCACCATTAATGTACAGCTCTTTGGTTTTGCGCACCGTGGTTGCGAGGTCATGTTTTGCCTGCTCGTAGGCTAGCCGTGCATTGGTTTTATCCAGAACCACCAGCACATCACCCGCTTTAACCAAATCGGTATTTTCAAAATTAACCTGAGTCACATTACCTGTAGTCTGCGCAACAATAGGTACTTGCACACCGGAGACATAAGCATCATCAGTATATTCTTGAAAACGTAATACCAAAAACCAATAAGCACCATAAGCAACAAACAGTAGAACAATAATAATTGAAGCAATTACCATCCAGACTTTTCTACGTTTTTCATTCTTCGTTTTTTGATTAGTTTCGGTTGAACTCGTTGGTTGATCCATAATAACTCTCTGGGTCTCACACTTTATTAATCACTACCCTTATATTTACGGACTAATGCTAATAAAGCAATAGAGAATTCCATTTAACAATATTAATTTTTAGTTTTGTCATTAATTAATGTTTTATATTTCACATCAATAAATGACAGTAATATTTAATCAAGAGCATCCGAAATTGAAAAGCATTTAAACGCATAGATTCAACTAGTTATAGATGTTGACTTTTTAGCACCTAGACTTATTATCATAAGAAACAAAACCATTTCCAATTCATCTATTTTTGATGACTTTACTTCAACACCAAGCAGCTTTATTGTTTTATCGCTATATTAAAATATAAAACATTCCTAATTTGATAGTTATTGACTTATCTCAATATTTTTATCAAATGAAATTGTGGACTATTATTTTGTATCATTGAAAAGATAAATAATAACAAATAGCGCTCGTTTTAACGCTACCTTTAGCATCTAAAAGTTAATCATGAAAACGATAATATAAGGCGGCTAGCTGCGACTGATTTCATTCAGGAGAGGTGATGAAAGAGAGAGAAAAACCATCAGAGCAACAACTGATCATCGATCAATTATTTGCCGGACATTATCGTGACCCTTTTGCTTTCCTTGGTATGCATCAACAAGGAAAAGTTACCTATTTTCGAGTCTTACTCCCAAATGCTCAAGAGGTCACCGTACTGGATAGGTTGACCGCAGCCCCCGTTGTGCAACTATCACGCCTTGATGAACGCGGCTTTTTTTCAGGCGATGCAACAGACTTAGACGCTAATTTCACTTATATTTTGCAGGTTAACTGGGGCAATTCACAACAGGTTATTGAAGATCCGTACCGTTTCGGCACATTACTACACGATGCAGATACCAAAGGCCTCCAGCGTACTTTCTCATTTGAAACACTCGGTGCGCATGTACGCCAAGTGGGTGATATTACAGGTACGCATTTTTGTGTTTGGGCACCGAATGCCCAACGAGTCTCTGTCGTGGGCGCTTTTAACTTTTGGGACGGTCGCCGATACCCAATGCGCCATCATCCCGAAAATGGCCTTTGGGAAATCTTTCTTCCCGCGATTCAGGCAGGTACTCACTATCAATATGAAATATTAGATGCAAAAGGCGAAGTACAATTAAAATCCGATCCTTATGCCTTTCGCAGCCAATTACGACCAGATACGACATCAATTGTTTCCCTGCTTCCAAAACAGCGCCACCCCACAGCACAGCAAATCCAATCGAACCAACGCAATGCCCCTATCTCTATTTATGAGGTTCACCTTGGTTCATGGCGGCGCTCAGCCAATAACCATAGTTGGCTCACTTACCGAGAACTGGCAGAAACATTACTTCCCTATGTTAAAGAGATGGGGTTCACCCATTTAGAAATATTGCCTATTAGCGAACACCCTTTTGATGGCTCATGGGGCTATCAGCCATTAGGTATCTACTCTCCTACCAGCCGTTTTGGGTCGCCGCAAGATTTGATTGACTTTGTTGATGAAGCACATCGATTAGGTATTAATGTGATCCTAGATTGGGTGCCCGGCCATTTTCCTTCGGATAATAGTGGGTTAGCCAATTTTGATGGTACGCCACTCTATGAGTATGCTGACCCAAAAGAAGGTAAGCACCGCGACTGGGATACTCTGATCTACGACTACCGCAGTCACGAGGTACGCCAGTTTTTATCCGATAATGCCGTCTATTGGGTAGATCGATTTGGCTTCGATGGCTTACGCGTTGATGCTGTTGCATCGATGATTTATCGCGATTATAGCCGCCCTGACGGCGAATGGATTGCAAACGAGTATGGTGGCAATATTAACCTTGAGGCCGTCAGTTTCTTACAGCATACCAACGAATTACTTCACCGTATCCAGCCTAATGTATTAATGGCCGCAGAAGAGTCGACAGACTTCTCTGGGGTGACATTGCCACCATCCCTTGGCGGACTTGGATTTAACTACAAATGGAATATGGGGTGGATGCATGACACGTTAAGCTATTTACAGCTAGACCCTATCGCCCGTAAATACCACCATAATAAAATGACATTCAGCGTGATGTATGCGTGGAGTGAAAACTACATATTGCCTCTATCTCACGATGAAGTTGTTCACGGTAAAGGTTCCTTATTGCGCAAAATGTCAGGCTCACCTGACCAAAAATTTGCCACGCTACGTGCCTATTATGGGTTTATGTGGGCGCACCCAGGTAAAAAGCTGCTGTTTATGGGGGGAGAAATCGCACAATGGCGTGAATGGGATCATGATGGGGAGTTAGATTGGCATCTGGTGGATATTCCTACCAGCCCGCATGCAGGTGTTCAACGTCTGATCAGAGATCTCAACGTTACTTATCGCAGTACACCCGCCCTGTACGATAACGATCACAATGAAAGTAGTTTTGAATGGGTGATCGTCGACGATCACGATAATTCGGTTTTTGCATTTATTCGCTACGCCGAAAATGGCGACCCGCTGCTTGTAATCAGCCATTTCACTCCAGTAACGCGAGCAGATTACCGCATTGGTGTCAGGCTACACGGTCAATATCAAGTCTTATTAAACACAAATGATTCACGCTATGGGGGCAGCGATAAGCATCCTGTTGCTCCTATTTCCAGCCAGCCAATCAAGGCACATGGTTGCCAGTATTCTATTGCATTGACGCTGCCACCGTTATCAACGCTATATCTGACCATAAAGCCAGCCACAAAGAAAAATAAGGAGTAAAAAATGAAAGTATTACATGTTTGTGCCGAGTTTTTTCCTTTATTAAAAACAGGTGGACTGGCTGACGTTGTTGCGGCACTCCCGCCCGCTCAGCGGCAACATGGTGCAGATGCGAGAGTCTTAGTGCCGGGTTTTCCTGCTATTATCAATCAACTTGCTGATAAACAAAAAGTCACGACCCTTAACACATTCGCAGGGGAAGTGACCTTATTTTATTGTCTATATAACGATACGCCATTATATCTTATTGAAGCACCGCACCTTTACCAACGAGAAGGTAGCCCCTATCACGATGGTTATAACAATGCCTATCAAGATAACTATCGCCGCTTTGGATTATTAGGTTTTATCGCCGCTGAACTAGCCAGAGGCTGTGACCCACTATGGCAAGCCGACATTGTGCATGCTCATGATTGGCATGCTGCCCTAGCCTGTGCCTACCTTGCAGCCTATGGCTACCCTGCCCGCTGTATGTTCACCATCCATAATATCGCTTACCAAGGGCTATTTTCACCCCATCATATTCATGAACTGTGGTTGCCCCCTGAGTTTTACAACGTTGATGGAATGGAGTTTTTTGGTCAACTCTCATTTATGAAAGCAGGGCTATTTTATGCCGATCATACTAACGCCGTTAGCCCGACCTATGCCAAAGAGATCTTAAATCCGCATTATGCTTATGGCCTCGATGGGCTTTTAAATCGGCTCAACCACGAGCAGCGCTTAAGTGGTATTTTAAATGGCATAGATACTGAAGTCTGGTCACCTTCAAGTGATGCCTTAATTGCGCAAAAATACAGTGAGCGTAGTGTAAAAAATAAGGTAAAAAACAAACTGGCTTTGCAACAATCCCTCGGCCTTGCACAACAAACGGATAAACCGCTCTTTGCTGTTGTTAGCCGAATGACCCGCCAAAAAGGTTTGGATCTGATCTTAGAAATTTTACCGGATCTACTGAGTTCTGGTAGTCAGTTTGTTTTACTTGGCAGCGGCGATCACGACCTCGAAAATGCCTATCGCCATGCTCAATCACAATATCCAGATCAGGTACGCGCGATTATTGGTTATGATGAGCCATTATCCCACCAAGTCATTGCAGGTGCAGACGTATTAATGGTGCCAAGTCGTTTTGAGCCATGTGGCCTGACACAGCTCTACGCGCTACGTTATGGCACGTTACCACTCGTGCGCAACACTGGTGGCCTAGCCGATACCGTGACAGATTGTTCATTGGAGGCGATAAAACGCAAAGAGGCAACAGGCTTTGTGTTTAATGAGAGTCATGCCGCCGATCTTAAATCCGCAATCGACCGCGCGTTAGCTTTGTGGGATTCTCCAGCACAATGGCAACAGGTCCAAAAAAATGCAATGGCAAAAGATGTGAGTTGGCAAAAGTCGGCGGAGGCGTATTTAAATATCTATCGAAGAGTGCTGGGGCGATGAGTTCTAGGCCCTGTAAATAATTCTATATATTTACCTATTTATAAAAGGTGGTCGTTCAAACGATCACCGAAATCAATAAATTTAAATGTTAGAGAAATTTCAATCATGCGGAATAGTATTCTCAGGTAATTCGGCTACTGCTTAATATTGCAAGCAGTTTCTCTTTAGCAAATTACAGAATATTACTCGTTTAATCTTATAGTGTGCTAATACCGGTTGATATTCATTTTCCAAATAAAAAAAACGCTTGACGTTCGCTACTTTGAATGATTTTTTTGTTTTGTGCCGTCAGCTTCATGACATTACCCATTTTAAAAAGCGGTATATTAACCGCCTATTGTTCATGATTAAAATAGCTTATTGATAACTTGCAGCTCGGGATTAATCGTAATGAGATCATCAATCATTTGGTCATAAATAGCAGGCCTATTTTGTTTCCAACCCACCATATCTGGGCGGTGATCAATCGCCATTGGCGTTTTTAATAGCGGATGATCAATAATGGGTGTTGTCAACCCATGGCGAGCACGGAAATTTTTTACGGCTTGGTATTCAAACGGCCACGCTAATAAAATTTCCATGTCTATTTCATAGCCTGTTGAGCTTTGTTCATTCTCATTATCTGCAAATAATGCAGACCATTCGATATGCTTGTCACATAAAGTAATAAGCCATTGAGCGACAACATCGTGATTTTCATTATACAATGCTTCTTGGCAGAAACGTTGATAGAATGGGTCAATAGGAATTCCGGCGCTTTCCCAATCTATTGTTTGGTTTTTCTCGCTTGCCAGCATTTCAATCGCTAGGACACCTAATTTCTGTGGTCGAGTGTACATAGGGAGTGATTCTGCCATTTTACCCGATTGAATACTTTCAATAATTTTATCGTAGCAAAAGTGCCCTATTCGAAAATCATTACAGGCGAAATCCATTAATAAAATTTCACCTTGCTCCGCTAAATTGAGAAATAATTCCTCTCTATTTTTTGTCATAAGATAATTTAATACAAACAGTATATTCTTATGGTAAAAAAAACGCTCAAATTCATAAGGTGAATCATTATCATTTTTGTATATTCTTCGCATGTATGTTAGTGCAATACTTGATAAGTAAGACTCTAGTAAAACTTCATAACGAATATAGCGTTCTGAGTTACTTAACCCATGTAATTCATCTAGACTATCTATAGTTTCGCTATATATGATTTTATTAATCTTTGCAACATCATTATTTGAAGAGTTAACTAAATTCTCTATATATTTAATTACTTTATTTGTTCGATTCATTTTGCCAAATCCTCAGAGATGAAAAATTCAGTGTATTTACTGTTATGTGAAGGATTAAATTCATTATCTAAACCTACTGTTATTTTATAACCAACTACCTGACACTTTTTCATACTTAATTTAATTTCTTTTAGTATTCTAAATTCTTTTCTAGTTAAAGAGTAATCATTATCACCATGAAATAAAGAGCGCGTTCAGCTAATTCAGTATGGCGTCTGATATTTTTTTATAGTCTACTTGTATTTCTGTAAGCTTTCCACTTAAAGGAGTTGCATTTGGACCAAACTTATCCTTCATCGTCGTTTTGATTTCAAACGTAACCCACTCAGGTGACGGTGACTCAATTTTGCAAATGAAATCATCTTCATAATCATTCATTATTTAAAGCTAACATACTGACTAACAACTGTATTCACTCATTCTTTATTGTTTTAACCCCATTGATTACAACACCCCGCTCAAGATACTTTTTTACTACTTGCTTAATCCACTGCGACAAGCACACACCCACCAGAGCAACCACAAGCCACTTTGTGACCTTCAAGTGCGACGGGAATTTC